>JAVHQS010000101.1:0-29381 GCA_036171255.1 Gallionella sp. | reverse complement strand
AGCATCTCGTGGTACGGGTAGGCACGAATGTGATACACCAGCTTGCCGCACAACTCGGGCTGGACCTCGACCGCGAATACGGTCTCGCCCGTTTCCATCGTCGTCCCCGTGGCTTCGAAGCGGTAACGCCGCGCGCTCTGCAGCAGCGTTCTCCGGGTGTGGAACCCCATCAACATCTCCACCGCGATGTCATTCGGTTTGAGCCCGTCCAATTTGACTGCCACTTCAAAACGCAGGCTATCGCCATAGTTTATTTCCGCTTGCACAGCATCCAGACGGCGTATCGCGATGTCAGGCCACGACTTGCGTATGCGTATTTTCCACTCGGAAATGGAGCGCGAATTTTCGTATTGGTTTTGTTTGAACAAGCGATGTTGTTTGCTGGCGGGCAAATAACACTTGGCAAGATACTCGCCCACCATGCGCTTGGAGTTGAAGCGCGGCATGATGGTCGACATCGAGCGTTTGGCCATTTTTACCCAGTTCTGGGAAAACCCCATCTTGCCATGCTCGTAGTACAACGGCACGACCTGATCTTGCAGCAACTCGTAAAGGGTACGGGTTTCTTCGCGGGTACGGACTTCTTCGCTCAGGAATTCCGATACCGGTTTGATCGCCCAGCCATTCTTGCCGTCGTAGCCCTCTCCCCACCAGCCGTCCAGCACCGACAGGTTGATAACGCCGTTCAACCCTGCTTTCATGCCGGAGGTACCGCTGGCTTCCAATGGGTAGAGCGGATTGTTCAGCCATACATCGACGCCTGACACCAATTTGCGCGACAAGGCGAGGTCGTAGCCTTCCACGATCAACACCTTGCCGATGAATTCCGACATCTTGGAAATCTGCGTGATGCGCCGGATCAGGTCTTGTCCGGGAATGTCCGCCGGATGTGCCTTGCCGGCAAAAATGAAGACCGCCGGACGTTCCGGGTTATGTAATATCTCACGCAGCCAATCCAGATCGCCAAACAACATGGTCGCGCGTTTGTAGGTCGCAAAGCGGCGCGCAAAACCGATGGTGAGAATATTCGGGTTTTCCGGATTGACGTACTTGAGCAGACGATCCAGGTGTGCCTCGGAACCATGGTTGCGGAAGTGCTGAGTGCTGATGCGTTCTCGCACCATGTTCAGCATCTTGGCCTTCAGCGACTGATGCACGCTCCAGAACACGTGATCCGGGATGTTATCGACACCTTCCCAGAAATCCACATCGTTCATGCGTGCGCTCCATTCGGAACCCAGATGACGTTCCAGTACCTCGATCCACTCGGTCGCCAGGAATGTCGGAGCATGAACACCGTTGGTGACATAAGTCATCGGGTTTTCGTTGTGCTCGATCTCAGGCCACATCCCGCCGCAGATATTCGACGACACATCGCCGTGAATACGCGACACGCCATTGTTGAAACGCGTGCCGCGAATCGCCAGAGCGGTCATGTTGAACTCCGGGCTATCCTTGGTGCGCCCAAGCGCAAGGAATTCTTCGCGACCCAATTTGAGTTCCGGGTAGTACTTCTCAAAGTAAGAGTGCACCATACCTTCGCTGAAGTGGTCGTGCCCTGCCGGTACGGGGGTGTGCGTAGTGAAGATGGTGTTGGCCGAAACACATTCCAATGCGGCTGTGAAATCCAAACCATCGTTGCTGATCTTCTGGCGGATACGCTCCAGCACCAGGAAGGCCGCGTGGCCTTCATTGATATGCCATACCGTCGGCTTCAATCCCAGTTCCTGCAACGCGCGCACCCCGCCGATACCGAGCACGATCTCCTGCTCCATGCGCATCACTTTATCGCCACCATACAGGCGGTGGGTAATGTCGCGGTCGTGCGCATCGTTGCTCTCGATATCGGTATCCAGCAAATACAGCGTGATATGACCGATCCTGGCTTGCCATATCTTGAGGTTGAGGGTGCGATTATTGGGCAACTCTACCGAAGTGTAGGCTTCCGAACCGTCGGCACGTCGAGCCGGTGTGATCGGCAGATCGTCAAAATTCGAATCGGTGTTGCTGGCGATCTGGTTACCGTCGCTATCGATGGTCTGGTGGAAATAACCCTGTCGATACAGCAAACCGACTCCGATGAATGGCAGGCGCAGGTCGCTCGCAGCCTTGCAGTGGTCGCCCGCCAGAATGCCCAAACCGCCTGAATAGATCGGGAAGCTTTCATGGAAACCGAATTCGGCACAGAAATAGGCGACCAGATCATCCTTGTGCAACCAGTCGGAGCCGCTGGCCGGCAAGCGATTGTCATGATAGGTGTCATAAGCCGCCAGCACACGGTTGAAATTGCCGATGAAGACCTGATCGTCTGCCGCTTCCAGCAGGCGTTGTTCGTCGATCCGCTTCAGGAACGCCTTCGGGCTTTGACCGGTAGCCTTCCACAAACCGGGGTGCAGACGTGCAAACAAGGCGCGGGTAGGCCGATCCCAGCTATACCAGAGATCGTTGGCCAATTCTTCCAAGCGTGCCAGACGTTTGGGTACTTTCGGACGGACTTTCAGGATATACGTGGTACTTTTTTCCATTTTCACAACCTGCTCAAAAATAAAAACCGGGATCGCGCGCAAGGTTTGGATTATAGCGCAATTACCCTAACCGCCCCGCATCACCCTGCCCGATCAATGGAGATTTGTGCGGCACGCAAGGCCGGGCCGAACAGTGCCGCACGGTCATTCAGGATCACCTTGACCGGCATCGCTTCCAGTAATGGCCGCATCCGTCCCTTGTTGAGGAAAGCCTTGAGGAACCTGCCAATTTGCAGGTGCGGCAAGATCTTTGGCGCGATTCCGCCGCCCAGATACAGGCCGCCACGGCTCATCACTTTCAACGCTAGATTGCCCGCCTCTGCACCATACAGGCGCACAAACCAATCCATGGCTGCGACGCATAGCTCATCGCTGCCAGCCGATGCGGCATTGGCAATGGCTGCTGCCGCATCGCCTTGCTGCATCTCGTGTTGCAGCCAATCGGGCATCCGGGCACGCCGGTATTGGCAAAGGAACTCGTGCAGGCTCACCAGACCCGAACCTGAAACAATGCGCTCCCAACTGACATGCGCATAGTGCTGTTGCAGATGATGCAACAACGCGACTTCCATCTCATCGCCGGGACTGAAACTGGTATGTCCTCCTTCCGTGGCAAAGGGTGTGTGCCGCTGTCCATCCCAGAACAAACCCGCCTCGCCCAATCCGGTACCGGCAGCGATCACGGCGGCATTGCCACAGGCATTCGGTGCGCCCGTTTGCAGCGTCAGAAAATCTTCAGCCCCCAGCGCAGGTAGACCATATGCCGTTGCTTCCAGATCATTGAGCAACTCGCATCTGCTGAAGCCGAATCTGGCTTGCAGCGCATCTGCATCGATACGCCACGGCAAATTGGTGGTTTTCACTGCCCTGCCCTGTACCGGACCGGCAATCCCAAAAGCTGCGTGACCCGGAATCTCCAAACCCTGCAAGAAACCGCCCAGCAATTCGTCGAACAGCGCGTAATCCCGGCTCGCGTAGCTCTGCTCACGCATGGTACGCAACTGTGTGCCATTCACTTCAAACACAGCGAGGCGGGTCTTGGTTCCGCCGATATCGCCGCTCAACACCCTTACCGGTTCAAAGTGCATGCCTATGCTCCGCTGTTGTCTTCCTGCACATCCAGCGCCGCATCGGTCAGTTTTTGCGGCAGCTGCTTGGAGGGCTTCACGCCCAGTTCCTTGAGTATCTCGGCCTGACGGATCACATTGCCCCGGCCTCCGGTGAACTTGTTATAGGCCCCGTCGTAGGCCTTCTGCGCCTGCTGCAGCTTGATGCCCAGGCTGTCCAGGTCTTCCACGAACCCGGCCAGCTTGTCGTAGAGGTTGGCACCGCGGCTGGCGATCTCCTGCGCGTTGCGGTTCTGCTGCTCCTGCCGCCACAGATGCGCGACCGTGCGCACCACGAACAGCAAGGTGCTCGGGCTGACCAGCAACACATTCTTCTTCCACGCGTCCTGCCATAACTCGCTGTCGTGCGAGATCGCCAGCATGAAGGCAGGCTCCACCGGGATGAACATCAGCACGAAATCGAGCGATTGCAGGCCGTAAAGCTGCTGGTAGTTCTTCTCGGACAGCTCCTTGATATGGGTACGCACCGAATCCAGATGGCGTTTCATCGCGACATCGCGCTGATGATCGGTCTCCGCATTGGCGTATTCCTCATACGCGTTGAGCGACACCTTGGCATCGACGATCAGATGCCGGTCTTCCGGCAGATGTACCACCACGTCCGGCTGGGCACGCGTACCGTCCGCGCGGGTATGGCTTTCCTGCACGTCGTATTCATGATCCCTGCGCAAACCGGAAGCCTCCAGCACCCGCTCCAGTATCAGCTCGCCCCAATTCCCCTGCGTCTTGGCCTGGCCCTTGAGCGCGCGGGTGAGGTTGTGCGCGTCGGCGGAGAGCTGGTTGTTCAGCGCCATCAGCTGTTTGACCTGCTCGGTCAGCGCCGACCTGTCCTTGCCTTCCTGCACATAGACTTCCTGCACCTTGCCCTGAAACTCGGTGATCTTGACCTTGAGCGGTTCGAGCAACTGGTTGATGTTGGTCTGGTTCTGCTCGGTGAAACGTTTGGTCTTGTCTTCCAGTATCTCGCTGGCCAGCGTCTTGAAGCGGTTGGAAAGCTGTTCCTCGGCGTTCTTCAACAGCGCCAACTTCTCCTCGGTCTGTGAGTGCTCCGACTCGAGCGCCGTGTTCAGCTCGGCGATCTGGGAACTCAAGCGTTGCCGCTCTGCGGTGAGCTGATCGCGCAGCGCGGCAAGGTCGTCTTTCTCGCGCTGGAGTCTGGACAGTTGTTCGGCCTGATTCGCGACCGTCGATTCCGCCGCGCCGAACTTTTCGCGCAGATCCCCGATATCCTGCTCGAGCTTTTGCAGGCCGGCTTCCGCATCCGCATGCCCCGCAGTCAGACGCTTCACATCTTCCTGCGCGGCGCTCAAGCGCTCGCCAAGGCGCACCGCTTCGACCTTCCCTTCGGCTGTCGCCGATACGATGCGTTGACGCTGAACCAGCCAGCTTGCAGCCGCACCGGCCAACAGACCAACAAAAAGAGAAAGCAAAATGTAACCCGACTGCTCCATGGATATTAGCTCCGCAAGACTTGACGCCAGTATAAATCAATCGGACGGTTCAAATAAAAAGGGATGCTCGCGCATCCCTTTTCACTACAAGTCAGCCACCTGATTACAGGCCGCGTGCCTGACGCTTGCGTTCGTTCTCGGTCAGGAAACGTTTACGGATACGCACGGACAGCGGGGTGATTTCCACCAGTTCGTCATCGTCGATGAACTCGACGGCGGATTCCAGCGTCAGGCGCACCGGCGGGGTCAGGCGCACCGCTTCGTCGGTTCCCGACGCGCGCACGTTGGTCAGCTGTTTGCCCTTGATCGGGTTGACGATCAGATCGTTGTCGCGGCTGTGAATGCCGATGACCATACCTTCGTACAGTTTGTCGCCGGGCGACACGAACATGCGACCGCGGTCTTCCAGCTTCCACAACGCGTAAGCCACCGCCTCGCCCTGCTCTGCGGAGATCAGTACGCCGTTGCGGCGGCCCGGCATGTCGGCCTTGACCGGCGCGTAGTCGTCGAACACGTGCGCCATGATGCCGGTGCCGCGCGTCAGGGTCATGAATTCGGACTGGAAGCCGATCAGGCCGCGCGCCGGAATGCGGTATTCCAGACGCACACGGCCATGACCATCCGGCTGCATGTCTTGCAGGTCGCCACGACGACGGCCCAGTTCTTCCATCACCGCGCCCTGGTTGGCATCTTCGACGTCCACGGTCAGCACTTCGAAAGGCTCGCATTTCTCGCCGTTGATCTCGCGGTACACCACGCGCGGCTTGCCCACGCCCATCTCGAAACCTTCGCGGCGCATGTTCTCCAGCAGGATGGTCAGATGCAATTCGCCGCGTCCGGCCAGCAGGAACACGTCGGTGTTGTCGGTTTCCTCGACGCGCAACGCCACGTTCACCAGCAATTCCTTGTTCAGACGGTCGCGGATCTGGCGGCTGGTGATGAACTTGCCTTCCTGACCGCATAATGGCGAGGTGTTCACCATCAGGTTCATCGTCAGGGTCGGCTCGTCCACCTTGGGCATCGGCAAGGCTTCCGGCTTGTTCACATCGGCGATGGTCACGCCGATACCGATCTCTTCGATGCCATTGATCAGCACGATGTCGCCCGCTTCTGCCACGTCCAGCAATACACGTTCCACGCCTTTGAAACCCAGCACCTGATTGACACGACTGCGCTTGGCTGATTTTTCGCCATTGAGCACCATCACTTCCTGACCCGGCTTGATGCTGCCGCGAAGCACGCGGCCT
Organism: Gallionella sp.; assembly: GCA_036171255.1. Lineage (GTDB taxonomy): Bacteria > Pseudomonadota > Gammaproteobacteria > Burkholderiales > Gallionellaceae > Gallionella. The sequence continues at coordinate 23,031 of JAVHQS010000101.1, read as the reverse complement.
ACACCGATACGGCCGACGAAGCTGGAATAATCCAGCGCGGAGATTTGCAGTTGCAACGGCTCATCCACGGCGGCTGCGCTCGGTGCCGGAACACTCTTCAGCACGGTATCGAACAACGGACGCATATCGCTGCTGGTCTTGGCCAGATCCAGTGTGGCATAGCCGTTCAATGCGGAAGCGTAAACGACCGGAAAATCCAGCTGTTCTTCGGTCGCGCCGAGTTTATCGAACAAGTCGAAAGTCTGGTCGATCACCCAATCAGGGCGCGCGCCGGGACGGTCGACCTTGTTGATCACCACGATAGGGCGCAAGCCGAGCGCCAAGGCTTTCTTGGTCACAAAACGGGTTTGCGGCATCGGGCCTTCGACCGCATCGACCAGCAGCAGCACGCCGTCCACCATGCCCAGCACGCGCTCCACTTCGCCGCCGAAGTCGGCGTGGCCGGGGGTGTCGACGATGTTGATGTGCACGCCTTCATAATCCACCGCGCAGTTCTTCGCCAGAATGGTGATGCCGCGTTCTTTTTCCAGATCGTTGCTATCCATCACGCGCTCGGCGACATGCTGGTGGGCCGAGAAAGAGCCTGCCTGCGAAAGCAGCTTGTCGACCATGGTCGTTTTACCGTGGTCAACGTGGGCGATGATGGCGATATTGCGGAGTGCGCGGGACATGGGAACAGCCTTGCTAAATGTAAAGGGCGCGCATTCTAGCACATCGCGCCCTGCTATCTGGTACGAGTTGGAAGCGAAGACGGCCACCCGGGGTGACCGTCTTCTTGAATCTGCCGATGCGCCTTAGCGGCTGCCGATCTCGAACATCAACTGGTTGATCCGCTTGACGAAGCCAGCCGGATCGTCGAGTTGCCCGCCTTCGGCCAGCAGGGCTTGATCGAACAGCACCGCCGCCCAGTCGTCGAATTTCTTTTCTTCGGATTTCAGGCGCTGCACCACCGGATGCTGGGGATTGATCTCGAGGATCGGTTGCGATACCGGCGCATTCTGCCCGGCTGCCTTGAGCAGGCGGGCAAGGTTGCCGCTCGGGTCGTGCTCGCCGGCCACCAGGCAGGCGGGCGAGTCGGTCAGCCGATGGGTGACGCGCACTTCCTTGACGCGATCGCCCAAGCTGGTCTTGATCCTGTCGGTCAGATCCTTGTATGCGTCTGCCTCTTTTTCCTGCGCCTGCTTCTCGGCTTCGTCCTCCAGCTTGCCCAGGTCGAGATCGCCCTTGGCCACCGAGGCCAGTTGCTTGCCATCGAACTCGGTCAGGTAGCCCAATGCCCATTCGTCGACGCGATCGGAGAGCAGCAACACCTCGATACCCTTCTTGCGGAACACTTCCAGATGCGGACTGTTCTTTGCCGCATTGAAACTGTCGGCGGTGACGTAGTAGATCTTTCCCTGTCCATCCTTCATGCGGTCGATGTAATCCGCCAGCGACACGGTTTCGTCCGGTGTATCGGCCTGGGTCGAGGCGAAGCGCAACAGGCTCGCGATCTTGTCCTTGTTGGCGAAATCTTCGCCGATGCCCTCTTTCAGCACATTGCCGAATGCTTCCCAGAACTGGGCATACTTTTCTTTATCGTTGGCCGCCATATCTTCCAGCAGTCCCAGCACCTTGTTGGTGCAGCCCTTGCGGATCGCCTCGATGTCCTTCGACTCCTGCAATATCTCGCGCGACACGTTCAGCGGCAGATCGCTGGAATCGACCACGCCGCGCACGAAGCGCAGATACAGCGGCATCAACTGCTCGGCGTCGTCCATGATGAACACGCGCCGCACATACAGCTTGATGCCGTGGCGCGCATTGCGATCCCACAGGTCGAACGGCGCGCGTTTGGGAATGTAAAGCAACTGGGTGTATTCCTGCCGTCCTTCGACGCGCGCATGACTCCATGCCAGCGGGTCGTCGAAGTCATGACCGACATGCTTGTAGAACTCCTGGTACTGCTCCTCGCTGATCTCGGTCTTGCTGCGCGCCCACAGCGCGAACGCCTGATTGACGGTCTCGTCTTCCCCGGTAAGGTGCTGCGCGCCGTCCTTCCATTCTTCCTTGTTCATCACGATAGGCTGGACGATGTGGTTGGAATATTTACGGATGATGCCGCGCAGACTATTGCCATCGAGCAGATCGTCCTGTCCGTCACGCAAATGCAGCGTGATCTCGGTACCGCGCGTGGTCTCGTCCACCATCTCGATGGAGAACTCGCCGCCGCCGTCCGATTCCCAGCGCACGCCCTGGTCATGCTGCTCTCCGGCACGGCGCGTCAGCACCGTCACCTTGTCCGCGACGATGAAGGCGGAATAGAAACCCACGCCGAACTGGCCGATCAGGTTCGCATCTTTCTGCTGATCGCCGGATAGTTGCGAAAAGAACTCGCGGGTACCCGATTTGGCGATGGTACCGAGGTTATTGATGACTTCGTCGCGGCTCATGCCGATGCCGTTATCGGCGATGGTCAAGGTGTTGGCTGATTTGTCGTAGCCGATACGTATGTTCAACACGGAATCGTTCTCGAACAGCGCCGCGTTATGCAGTCCTTCGAAGCGCAGTTTGTCGCAGGCATCGGACGCGTTGGAGATCAGTTCGCGCAGGAATATCTCGCGGTTGGAATACAAGGAATGGATCATCAGCTGCAACAGCTGCTTCACTTCGGCCTGAAAGCCCAGGGTTTCGCGGTTGGTCGTTGCTGTCATCTCTGCTCCATATTTGAGGTTGCAATCATTGCGGGATGTCCGCATAGCTTGGGATTGCTTCATCCGATTTCAAGAGTAGCCGCACATGAAAATATCGCTGGCTATTATTTCTTCGGTGAGTATAATGCGCCCCTTGCCGCTACCAAGGCGGCATTGGTTCATCGTTATCTGACCTATCTCTCGCGCGTATGCAAATCGCGCCTGTCTAAAAAAACTCAACAGAATTCACGAGTTTTCCGGTTAGCAACGATGTTTTATGCGCCGGTTACTCCCTCCCCGTCTGACGGGCTGTTTTACCACCTGCGCTCACACTAGGGAACTTGATCAGTTCGCCATGTTGGATTCGATCCAGCTTTCTGCCATCGCTATGGTTCGAATGTTGGCTCGTGTCTGCCTGGCGGAATGGATTCCCTTGGCTTTACAAAAGAAAGTAAAAAATGACATTTGAAGAACTCGCACTAAACGCCGCCATTCTCAAGGCGGTCGCCGATACCGGCTACACTGAACCTACGCCGATCCAGGCGCAGGCGATCCCGGAGATCATCGCCGGCCACGACCTGATGGCTTCGGCACAAACCGGCAGCGGCAAGACCGCCGCCTTCATCCTGCCCGCGCTGAACCGTTTGGCCACGCCATCTGTGTTGCCCGGCAAAGGCCCGCGCGTATTGGTGCTGACCCCGACCCGCGAGCTGGCGCAGCAAGTGTGCGATGCCGCGACCAAGTACGGCAAGAACATGCGTTTCAAGATCATCAGCATTCTGGGCGGCATGCCTTATCCGGTGCAGAACCGCATGCTGTCCGGTCATGTCGATATTCTGGTGGCGACCCCAGGCCGCCTGATCGACCATCTGGAACGCGGCCGTATCGACTTCTCGCGTCTGGAAGTGTTGATCCTCGATGAAGCGGATCGCATGCTGGACATGGGTTTTGTCGACGATGTGGAACGCATCGCCGAAGCAACCCCGAAAACCCGCCAGACGCTGCTATTCTCGGCAACGCTGGATGGTGTGGTCGGCAATCTGGCCTCGCGCCTGCTCAAGACACCGAAACGCATCAGCGTGTCGGCAGCCAAAGACAAGCACGAGAGCATCGAACAACGCATGATGTTCGCCGATGACGTGGCACACAAGAACAAGATGCTGAGCCATCTGCTGACCGACACCGAAGTCAATCAGGCATTGGTATTCACTGCCACCAAGCGCGATGCTGACAGCCTCGCCGACCAATTGTCCGCACAAGGCCATTCGGTAGCCGCATTGCACGGCGACATGAACCAGCGCGAACGCAACCGCACCCTGCTCAACATGCGCAACGGCAACGTGCGCATCCTGGTCGCCACCGACGTGGCGGCGCGCGGTCTGGACGTGCGCGGCATCTCCCACGTCATCAACTTCGACCTGCCGAAATTCGCCGAAGACTACGTGCACCGCATCGGCCGTACCGGTCGCGGCGGTTCGACCGGCATCGCGATCTCGTTCGTTTCCAACCGCGACGCGCAAATGCTGAAACGCATCGAACGCTACACCGAACAAAGCATCAAGATGCACACCATCGAAGGACTGGAGCCGAAATACAAACTGCGTACCGGCCCGTCTTCGGACCGTCCGCGCGGCAATGGCGGACCGCGCGGTGGCGGTTTCGGCGGCAACCGCAGCAGCGCCTTCAACGGCAACGGCAACAACGGCGGCGCGGGTTTCCATCACAGCGCACCGGACAGCCGTCATAGCCATTTAGGTCGCAAGGAAGGTCACGGTCAATGGCATGGCCAGCCTGGCGGCAATAGCTCGCAGGGTTTTGGCGGGCAGCGGCAGGATCGCAACAGCGCGGGTGGCCATGCTCCGGCACGCAGCCAGGAGCGCAGCTTCGGCAACAACGCACCGCGTCGCAATGATGATCGCCCCAGCTACGCGCTGGGGCGCGGCCATAACAGCGGCAACAAGCGTTAAACCGTTACACGATGTACAACAAAAAAGCACGCTCCGGCGTGCTTTTTTATTTCGGAAGAGCTTCTATTGGTCTTCCGGCGGCTTCTTGATGAAGTATTCGTCCTGGTCGAAATGCGCGACCGCATCGGGCAGGAACGCCGCGAATCCGGAGATGAACGCTCCGGTCAATACCGATTCGGTCGAGCAGATGATCGGCAGGTAGGCCAGGTAGACATTCTTGATGGTGAACCAGCTGTATGCGCCAAACTCTACCACCAACAAGCCGTTGAGTAGCCCCACTGCCAGCATCGTCACGATGCCGCCCAGGTAACCGTTCCACAGCACGAATGCGAAATAATTCCTTTTTCCGAAGCGGTCGAAAAGCATCAGCATCAGCTTGCTCAGCGCTATCGGCATAACGATCATCACCAGTCCGATGCTCCCAAATGCCGACAAGCTGATGCCGTGATACGACAGCGATATCAGCAGCAAAGCGGTAAGCATCAGTGTCGCGATCTGCCAGTCGAATATCAAAAAGCATAATGCCGCACCGAGCGGATGCAATTTCAGCCCCGCATGCACCCCGACCGGGAACAGCCACAGCACGCCCAACCACAACATCGATCCGATCAGCGCGTTGAACTGCTCGTTGTTGCGCCACAGTGCGCGCCACGGCGCAGTCCAGACCGCCCGTGCCAACACCAATGCGAACGCAAAATTGCTTAGCCGCAGCCAATCTGAACTGAAGATTTGCGCATAGTAGTCCACCGGCTACATGACGCAGAGGCAAGAAACGAAGCGCATCAGTGCGATTCCGCTATCGTCATGAACGACAGCTTGCTGACGCCGGCATGTTGCGCGACGGCCATGATCTGCGCCACACGCCCATATGGAACCGTCTCGTCGGCATGGATGTGCAACTCGAAGTTGTCCTTGCCAGCCGCATAACCGGCCAACCGTTGCGCCAACTCCGCATCGTTCAGCTTGACGCTCTCCAGGCTGAGCTTCCCTTGAGCGTCGATGGTAAGGGTCTGCTGTCTGGTGTCCATGCGCCCCGCCACGGCAACGGTCTTGGGCAGCTTCACCACCAGCGATTGCGACAATAACGGCGCGGTGACGATGAACACCACCAGCAGCACCAGCATCACGTCCACCAGCGGCGTGACGTTGATCTCGCTCATCATTTCCTGATTTCCATTGTTCTGAAACGCCATCTCAATTTCCTTTTGGGCTATGCCCTGTAATCATGTTTCGCGGCCAGGCGCATCAGGTCATGCGCGAAATTCTCCAGGTCGGCGACCGACAGGCGCATCCGGCGCAGGAAGAAGTTGTACGCCAGCACCGCAGGCAACGCCGTGGCGATGCCGATCGCGGTGGCGACCAACGCTTCGCCGATCGGCCCGGCCACCACATCCAGACTGGCCGAACCGGTCTGGCTGATGTCCTGCAACGCATGCATGATGCCCCATACCGTGCCGAACAGTCCGACGAACGGCGCGGTGGAACCCACGCTGGCCAAGGTCGCCATGCCGCTTTCCAGTTGCCGTTGCAGGTTCTGCACCGTTTGACGCAGGCTGCGCTCCAGCCCGTCCTGCGACGAACCCAGATGTTTCAACTCGCCGCTGTGTTGCCGCGATTCGCGCAATTCGGCAAATCCGGCCTGCGCCAGATACGCCTGTTTGCCCGGCATTTCCGCGCTGATGCGCGCCGCCTGCTGCCATTCCCCGGCTGCCCAGAACGCCGCACTGAAGGCGCGATTGTCGCGATTGTCGCGCCAATACAACCACAGCTTGATCGCGATGATCGACCAGGTGATGACGGAGAACAGCGCCAGCAAGGCCAGCGTGGCGTTCACGATCGGCGAGGACGAGATCAGAAAAATATTCATTCGGCTTCTTTCAAAATAAACGGGATCGGGACCAGGAACCATTTGCTGACTGCCTGTCCGCCCTGGCGCGCCGCAACGAACCGCCAGCCGCGCACCGCCTGCAGCGCCGCATCATCCAGCACCTCATGCCCGCTGCTTTGCTGCACCTTGATCTGGCCGGGCGATCCATTCGCCAGCACCTCGACACTCAGCACCACCCTGCCCTGCCAGCCCATGCGCCGCGCCACCATCGGATAAGAGGGGATCGGATTGTGCAGGTAAGCCGCCTGATAATCCGGTTCGCGATCCGGCAGGCCGGGTGCAGCATTCATCGGCTGCGCAGGCATCGCATTCGCTACCGCCGGTGTTGCAGGCTCAACTGGAGCGGCAGCAGCCATAACCTGTGGCGCAGGCTGCACGCGCTGCGGTTCAACCGGCCTTGGCTTCGCCGCAGGCTGCGGCGCGGGAGCAGGCTCCACCGCTGCGGCTTGCGGCGGACCGGGCAGCGCCAGGCTGACCGACATCTCGCGATGCACCGGCCTGGACAACCTGGGCATCGAGACCCACGACCACAGCAGCGACACATGCGCGAGCACCACCACTGCCACGACCAGCGACCGGTCGCGCAGTGGCAAAGCAATGGGGTGCGGATTTTTCATGTCCATTCGTTCTGCGTAGTGCCGTGTTATAAAGCGCGCGAAACTTTACCATAGCTCCAAACCCTGCAAGCCAAAAACAATTTCTTACAAAACAAAAGTTGTCCGATAAACATGAATCGCCGATACTTAAAACAACTTGTGAACCATTCCATCCTCATGCCCTGTCGTTTGCAACGCTATGCCTTATATACGCTGCTTTGTCTCTGGAGCGGCTTGACCGTGGCTGAGGAAACCTCCGATCCGTACAGCACCGCTGCGATGCTGCCGCTCAAGCCGGCATTGCGTTTGGGCGGCGCGATCGGCGATCCGTGTGCCGTTGCCGTGCCGGACAGTGCGCTGAACTTGCCGGAGGTGGTCAACCTCGCTTTGTGCAACAACCCGCAGACCCGCGAGGTATGGGCGAGTTCGCGGGCACAGGCGGCACAGGTCGGCATCAGCGAGGCGAGCTATCTGCCCGGCGCCAGCCTGAGCGCTTCCGGCAATCGCAGTTCCCCCGGAGTCAGCCAGCGCAGCGTCGGCTTGAGCCTTTCCTATCTGCTGTACGACTTCGGCGCGCGCGCCGCCAATCTGGAAAGTGCGCGTCAGTTGCTCGCTGCGGCGGCGGCCACTCAGGACAGCACGGTACAAGCGGTGTTTCTCGCGGCGGTGCAATCTTTTTACCAGACCCAGACCACCCTTGCCGCGCTGGATGCCGCGAGCGAATCGGAACGTGCCGCCAAAGAAAGTTTCGCCGCAGCCGAAGCACGCTATCTCGCCGGGAGCGCCACACCTGCCGACAAGTTGCAGGCGCAGACGGCATATTCTCAGGCCACGCTGAATCGCATCACCGCCGAGGGCAGCATGAAGAACGCGAAGGGTGCGCTGGCCAACATGCTCGGTCTGGATGCCAACAAGAATGTGTCGTTGGTGGCCGCGAACACGACAGCGATCCATGAGAACTTCGAGCGTGACGTGAGCGTGCTGATCGAACAGGCGCGCCGCCGCCGCCCTGATCTGCAAGCCGCCGCCGCGCAAGTAAAGGCCGCCGAAGCCGGTGTGGATGCGGCACGTGCGGCAGGCAAACCCTCTATCTCGTTGACCGCCTCGACCAATCAAAGCAACAGTGCAGGCGTCACTTCGCACGGTTCGTCGGCAGGTGTCAGCCTGAGCGTACCGCTTTTCACCGGTTATGCGCCGACCTACCGGATTCGTGCCGCCGAAGCCCAGGTCGAAGTGAAGAATGCGCAGCTGGAACGGCTGCGTCTGCAAGTCGCGCTGGATGTCTGGACGGCCTACCAGAATCTCATCACGGCCACGCAAACACTGCGTTCCACTGCCGACCTGTTCAACAGCGCGGAGCAATCGGAGCGCGTCGCACTCGGTCGCTACAAGGCCGGGGTCGGCAGCATACTGGACGTGCTGAATGCGCAAAGTGCGTTGGCCAGCGCGCGACAACAGCGCATCCAATCGACGTTCAACTGGAACATCAGCCGCGCCGCGCTTGCCCAGGCAATGGGTAATCTGGATGACGACCTGCTGCAAACATTGCCGGATGCAACTCGTGTCACCGCAACTCAGGAAAAGAGCAACCCATGAAACCTCTGCTGACCAAACCCGTCGTGCTGTTATTGCTCGGCCTTGCCGTCATCGGTTCGGGCATCGTTGTCTATCGTCAGAGCAGTGGCAACCATCCCGAGCAACGCTACAAATTACAGCCTGCCGAAAAGGGCGAACTCAACCAGAGTGTGTCGGCCAACGGCACGATCAACCCGGTGACGCTGGTGAATGTCGGCACGCAGGTCTCCGGCACGGTGAAAAAACTGTATGTCGATTTCAACAGCAAGGTCGATAAGGGCCAGATCCTGCTGGAACTCGACGATGCCCTGCTCGCCGCGCAACTCAAGCAAAGCCAGGCCAGCGTGCAGAGCGCCTCCGCGTCGCTGGATCTCGCCACGGCCAGCGAGGCGCGCACCCGCAATCTGTTTGCCCAGGAATACGTGTCGCGACTGGAACTGGATACGGCGGTGCAAGTCAAGAAAGCCGCCGAAGCGCAATTGCAACTGAGCCGCGCGCAGATGGAAAAAGACCGCGCCAATCTCGCCTACTCGGTGATCCGTTCGCCGGTCTCCGGCGTGGTGGTGGCACGCAACATCGACGTGGGGCAGACCGTGGCCGCCAGTTTCCAGACCCCTACCCTGTTCCAGATCGCGCAGGATCTGGCCAAGATGCAGATCGATTCGAGCTTCGCCGAAGCGGACATCGGCAATATCCGCGTCGGACAGCTGGTACGCTTCAATGTGGACGCATTTCCCAATCGCTCCTTCAAGGGAGAAGTCAAACAGCTGCGTCTGAACCCCACCACCCAGCAGAACGTCGTGACCTACGATGTGGTGATCAGCGTGGACAACCCGGAACAGATCCTGCTACCGGGTATGACCGCCTACGTGAACATCGTGGTCGCACAACGTCGTGATGCGTTGTTCGTCCCGAATGCCGCATTGCGCTACAAACCCGCAGATGCGACATCTGCCAACCAGGATGACAAACGCGAAGGCGTCAAACGCAAGCGCGATGCCTTCTCCGGCACGGTGTACGTGCTGCGCGACGGCAAGCCCGCGCCGCTCGCCGTGACGCTCGGCATCACCGACAACCGCAACACCGAAGTCGTGAGCGGCGAACTCAGATCCGGCGATCAGCTTATCGTCGGTGACACGCAGACTGCTACAGCCAATCCAGCGGGATCAAGCAGCACGGTGCGCATGCGGATGTTCTGATGAGCGATGCCGTCATCCACATCGAAGCGCTGCACAAGGCCTACCAGACGACGGCCGGGCCGTTTCCGGTATTGAAGGACGTGCAGCTCAGCATCGCTCCCGGCGAATTCGTCGCCATCATGGGGCCGTCCGGTTCGGGCAAGTCCACCTTCATGAACATCCTCGGCTGTCTGGATCGGGCGACGCAAGGAAGCTACGTGCTGGATGGACGCAGTGTCGCGGAACTCGCCAAAGACGAACTGGCGCTGCTGCGCAACCGCACGATCGGCTTCGTGTTCCAGGGCTTTAACCTGTTGCCGCGCATGTCGCTGCAGGACAATGTCGCGCTGCCGCTGATCTATTGCGGCGTGCGGCATGAGGAACGCCAGCGGCGTGCGCGCGAACTGCTCGCCAAGGTCGGACTGGGAAGCTATGCAGAGTCGATGCCCAACCAGATCTCCGGCGGACAACAGCAGCGTGTCGCGATCGCGCGCGCCTTGGTCAATCACCCGCGTCTGATCCTGGCCGACGAACCCACCGGCAACCTCGACAGCCACACCAGCGAAGAAATCATGGCGTTGTTCGAAGCGCTCAACGGCGAAGGCATCACCATCGTGCTGGTCACCCACGAAGCGGACATCGCCCACCATGCCAAACGCCAGGTGCGTTTTCTGGATGGGCGCATCGTCAGCGATCAGGATACGCATCATCAAGGGGCGGCGGCATGACCGTCGCGATGCTCGGCGAAGCCTGGCGAGCGATGGGCGCGAACCGTCTGCGCACGCTGCTGACCATGCTCGGCATGGTGATCGGGGTCGGCGCGGTGGTACTGATGATGGCGGTCGGACAAGGTGCGCAGTATGCCGTCAGTCAGACCATCAGCGCGATGGGCAGCAATCTGTTCATCCTGATCTCCGGCTCCAACTCGGCCGGCGGCGTACGCTCCGGCAGCGGCAACGCGCCCTCGCTGACCGTCAATGATGGAGATGCCATCGCAGAACTGCCCGGCGTGCAGAACGTTGCCCCGGTTCATCCCGGCAACGCGCAGATCGTATATGGCCCGAACAACTGGAGCACCTCGGTCATCGGCACCACGCCGGCGTATCTGGATGCACGCTCATGGGCCGTCGTTTCCGGCAACTCGTTCACCGATTCCGATGTGCGCTCCGCCACGCGGGTCGCGCTGATCGGCAAGACCGCCGCGCAGAATCTGTTCGGCGATGACGAACCGGTCGGCAAGACCATCCGCATCCGCCAGAGCCCGTTCGTCGTGCTCGGCGTGCTGGCCAGCAAGGGGCAAAGCCTGGACGGGCGCGATCAGGACGACACCATCATCATTCCGCTCACCACCGCGCAGCGCAAAGTGTTTGGCTCGCAGTTCCAGGGGGCGGTGCGCATGATCATGGTGCAGGCGAATACGCCGGAGAGCATGCCCGGCGTGGAAAAATCCATGACCGGCCTGCTGCGTCAGCGGCATCGCCTGCGCGAGGAGATGGATAACGATTTCTTCCTGCGCAACCTCACCGCCGTGGCCGATTCGGCGGCGGAAACCACGCGCATCATGTCGTTGCTGCTCGGTGCGATCGCCTCGGTGTCGCTGCTGGTGGGCGGCATCGGCATCATGAACATCATGCTGGTGTCGGTGACGGAACGCACCCGCGAGATCGGCATCCGCCTGGCCATCGGCGCGCGCGAAAAGGACATCATGCTGCAGTTCCTGCTGGAAGCCGTCATCATCTCGCTGGCGGGGTGCTTCATCGGGCTGCTGGTGGGCATAGCCGGCGCGCTGCTGGCCAATGCGCTCACCGGCACGGCGATCATCATCTCCGGTAGTTCGGTGCTGGTGGCATTCGGTGTGGCCGCGACGGTGGGCATCTTCTTCGGCTTTTACCCGGCGCGCAAAGCCGCCCAACTCGATCCGATCGAGGCGCTGCGCTACCAATGACAAAAGGCACGTTACCGTGCCTCTTTGTTGTTTTACGAATCGGAGTTAATCAATCTTCTTCGTCGTCATGTTCATGTTTCTTGCGGTGACGATCGCCATGTTCTCCTTCGCCCCGATCGCCGCGAGCGTCACGACGTTCGCCTTCGGCGCGCGCTGGTTGCTGCACAGAACCACTTTGGCTATGTCCTACCGCCGCTCCGCCCGCGCCCGCCCGCGGATCATTGGCACAAGCCGTCAGTAGCAACAACGAAAGAAATCAGACTTGGTTTTTTCATATTAGACTCCAGAACTGGCAGATTGCGCATTGCATCGATCAGTCGTCGTGACCATGCTCGTGTTCGCCGCCGCGCTCATGTTCATGCTTCCTTCCGTGACCGTGATGACGGTCTTCCTCTTCGCGTCGCGGTGCCGGCGCTGCCTCGCTGTTGTTACTGCTGCCGACAGCCACGCCAGTCACGGCGCCAGCGGCCGCACCTACAATCGCACCACTCTTGCCGCCCATCTTATGGCCGATCGCCGCACCGGCTGCGCCGCCTATCGCAGCGCCGAGCAGCGCGCCGCTATCCGTGGCATAGGCATTCACACTGGCAGTACAAAGCAAGGCGATTGATAACGATAATAACGATTTCTTCATGTTGTCTCCGGGTTTTAAGGTTGATTCAAAATTTGTTGCAGCGATGGTTAAAACGCGGCGCAAGTTTAGTATCTAATCGCGATTGTCGGCAATCGGAATCGCATGATATTCTCGCCCCTCCTAAAAGAGCCACCCTGAAAGCAGTCCAAGAAATATGTCCGTTTCCATCAAAACCCCGCAAGAAATCGAAAAGATGCGCGTCGCCGGCCGGCTGACCAGCGAGGTGCTCGATTACATCGGTCCGTTCGTCAAAGCCGGCGTCACCACCAACGAACTCGACAAGCTGTGCCATGACCTGATCGTCGACGTGCAACAGGGCATTCCCGCGCCGCTTAATTACGCGCCGGGCGGCCACACGCCGTACCCGAAATCGATCTGCACCTCGATCAACCATCAGGTCTGCCACGGCGTGCCCGGCGACAAGGCGCTCAAGAACGGCGACATCGTCAACCTGGACATCACCGTCATCAAGGACGGCTACCACGGCGACAGCAGCCGGATGTTCTACGTCGGCGAGCCGTCGATCCAGGCCAGGCGCCTGTGCGAGATCACCTGGCAGTCGTTGTGGCGCGGCATCCGCGCGGTCAAGCCGGGTGCGTATCTGGGCGACATCGGCCACGCCATCCAGAGTTTTGTCGAGCCGCTGGGCTACAGCGTGGTGCGCGAGTTCTGCGGACATGGCATCGGTCAGCGTTTCCATGAGGAGCCGCAAGTGTTGCATTACGGTCGCCCCAAGACCGGATTGCGGCTCGACGCGGGGATGACCTTCACCATCGAGCCGATGATCAATGCCGGCAAGGCCGGCATCAAGCAGCTAGGCGATGGCTGGACCGTCGTCACCAAAGACCATAGCCTGTCAGCGCAATATGAGCACACCATACTCGTCACCGATACCGGCTTTGAAGTATTGACCGTTTCCGATGGCTGCCCTCCACCACCGCCTCTCTGATGAAATAGCCTCGCTACGCGATTCATTGCGCAGCGATCGCCTGGCGCTCGAACAGGATTTTCTCCGGCATGGCAAAGCACCACGCCTGTTGAGCGCGCACAGCAAGCTGATAGATCAATATCTGCGCCGCGTCTGGCAGCAACTCGCGATGCCGGAACAGACCGCGCTGGTCGCGGTGGGCGGCTACGGGCGCGGCGAACTGTATCCCAAGTCGGACATCGACCTGCTGATCCTGCTCGATGCCGACCCGGATGAAGCCTTGCAACAGAAGTTGCACCGGTTGATCGGTGTGCTGTGGGACATCGGTCTGGAGGTCGGCCATAGCATCCGCACCGTGGCGCAATGCCTGAGCGAATCTGCCGACATCACCGTGCAAACCAATCTGCTCGAGGCGCGCCTGCTTACGGGCAATGCCGCACTGTTCGGGGAATTGCACGATGCCGTGCAGCAACACCTCGATCCGCGCAAGTTTTTCCTCGCCAAACTGCACGAGCAGCAGCAGCGCCATGCGCGCTTCATCGACGCCGATTTCAACCTCGAGCCCAATCTCAAGGAAAGCCCCGGCGGCTTGCGCGATCTGCAAACCATCACCTGGATCAGCCATGCGGCGGGCTTGGGCACGCGCTGGACAGAGCTTGCCCAGGCCGGCTTGATCAGTATTGCCGAAGCGCGCCAGATCGCCCGCCACGACGGACTGCTGCAAACGCTGCGCACGCGGCTGCATTACCTTGCCAAGCGCCGCGAAGACCGTTTGATCTTCGATTTTCAGACACCGCTCGCCGAACAAATGGGCATCGCCGCCTCGGCCAACCGCCGTGCCAGTGAACATCTGATGCAACGCTATTACCAGACCAGGCTGGCGGTGCGCCAGTTCAATACCATTTTGCTGCAACATCTGCATGACTACCTGTTTCGCGAGACTCCCCCGCAGCACGCCCTGAATGATCGCTTCAGGGTCATCGGCACGTTGCTGGAGATCCGCAGCGAGAATCTGTTCGAGCATTTCCCGGCAGCGATCTTCGAGTTGTTCCTGCTGATGCAGCGACACCCCGAACTGGCCGATCTCAGCGCGAAGACGTTGCGCGCGCTGTGGCGTGCGCAACACCGGATCGACGCGGCGTTTCGCCGCGATCCGCTGAACCGCGAACGCTTCATGGAAATCCTGCGCCAACCCCGGGGAGTCCTGCACGCGCTGCGGCGCATGAACCAGTACGGCATCCTCGGCCGCTATCTCCCCGCCTTCGGGCGCATCGTCGGGCAGATGCAGCACGACCTGTTCCATGTCTACACCGTGGACGAACACATCCTGATGGTGGTGCGCAACCTGCGCCGCTTCGCCCTGCCGGAGTACGCGCACGAGATCCCGCTGTGCAGCAAATTGATGAGCGAATTCGCGCGGCCCGAAGTGCTGTATGTCGCCGGACTGTTCCACGACATCGCGAAGGGACGCGGCGGCGATCATTCCCAACTTGGCAAGAAGGATGCGCGGGCATTCTGTGTCCAACACCAACTCGGCAGTGACGATACCCATCTGGTGGTGTGGCTGGTCGAGCAACATCTCACCCTGTCTGCCACCGCGCAGAAGCAGGATCTGTCCGACCCTGAGGTGATCTCAGCCTTTGCCGGCAAGATCAAAAACGACCGCTATCTGGTCGCGCTGTATCTGTTGACTGTCGCGGATGTGCGCGGCACCAGCCCCAAAGTATGGAATGCCTGGAAAGCCAAACTGATGGAAGATCTGTTCCATCTGACCCGCCGCTACCTGAGGGATGGCAAGATCGCCGACCGGCTTGGCGAGATCCGCCGCGAGTCAGCCGACACGCTCAATCTTTATGCGCTGTCGGGAGACTCTTACCAATTGTTATGGGCGCAACTCGACGATAGTTATTTCCTCGATCACGAGGCGCAGGAGATCGCCTGGCATACCCGCTTGCTGGCATTCAAGGTGAATACCGCAACGCCGATTGTGAAGGCGCGCTTGAGCCGCGTCGGCGAAGGACTGCAGGTGCTGGTGTATTGCCGGGACCAGCGCGGCTTGTTTGCGCGCATCTGTGATTTCTTCGCCCGGATGAATTACACCATCGTCGAAGCCAAGATCCACACCAGCCAGCATGGCTACGCGCTGAACAGCTTTCAGATCATGGAAGCCACGCGCGGCAACACCGCCTATCGCGACATCATGAACTACATCGAATTCGAATTGGCGCAACAGATCGCACTATCCAAACCGATTGCGATAGCCGCGACAGGACGCGTGAACCGCCAGCTCAAGCACTTCCCGATCAACACCAAAGTCAATATCGAAAGAGGCAGCCGCGGGCTGTTCGTGCTGTCGCTGATCGCCGGAGATCGCCCCGGACTACTGGCACGCATCGCACATATCCTTGACCAACATGACATCCGCCTGCACCGCGCCAAGATCAACACACTGGGCAGCCGTGCCGAAGACGTGTTCTGGATCAGCGGAACGATACTGTCCAACCCCGAGGAAACCCGGTCTTTTCTCAGTGAGTTGCTGGAAAAGATCTGAGCCTAAATTGCGCCTGATAGGGCATTCATGCCACAATCCCATGCCTACAAAAGCAAGCTCTAATTAATTTTTTATTTTCCAAGCATCATGACAACCGAACCAACCCTGCCCCAATCCGAACAACCCTTAGCCAAAGCTCAGGACAAGCTTTTGGCCGGACACCCGCAAGACGACAACCAGATCATCGCGGAACGCCGCAGCAAGCTGTCAGCCATGCGCAAATCGGGAGTGGCGTTCCCGAACGACTTCGAGCGCAAGCATCTCGCTGCCGACCTGCATGCCGAGTTCGGCGAGCGGACCCATGACGAACTGGAGGCCGCGCAGGTCCACGTTGCGGTGGCCGGACGCATGATGCTGAAGCGCGTGATGGGCAAGGCCAGTTTCGCCACGGTGCAGGACATGAGCGGGCGCATCCAGTTGTTCATCAGCAACAATGACACCGGCGAGGAAGCGCACAACGCCTTCAAGCATTACGACCTGGGCGACATCCTTGGCGCGGTCGGCGTACTGTTCAAGACCAAGACCGGCGAGCTTTCCGTGCGCGCGACGCAGGTGCGCTTGCTGACCAAGGCGCTGCGTCCGCTGCCGGAGAAATTCCACGGCCTGTCCGACCAGGAACAGAAATACCGCCAGCGTTATCTCGATCTGATCACCAACGAGGACGCGCGCAAGGTGTTCATGACGCGCACCAGGATCATCCAGACGATACGCGAATTCTTCATCCGTCACGGCTATCTGGAAGTCGAGACGCCGATGATGCATTCCATCCCGGGCGGCGCGGCAGCCAAACCGTTCGAGACGCATCACAACGCGCTGGACATGAAAATGTATCTGCGCATCGCGCCGGAGCTGTATCTGAAGCGACTGGTGGTCGGCGGTTTCGAGAAGGTGTTCGAGATCAACCGCAACTTCCGCAACGAGGGGCTTTCAACGCGGCACAATCCGGAATTCACCATGCTGGAATTCTACGAAGCCTATCGCGACTACCGCTACCTGATGGACTTCAGCGAAAGCCTGTTCCGCGAAGTGGCGCAAAAGGTGTTGGGTAAAACGCTGATCAGCTATCAAGGCACGGAACTGGATCTGGGCAAGCCGTTCCACCGCCTGACCATGGTGCAGGCGGTTCAGAAGTTCCATCCGCAGTTCACCGATGCGCAACTCAACGACCGCGATTTCCTGATCAACGAACTGCAAGACCTGAAGGCGAAATACAAACCGGAGGACGGCGTCGGCGGATTGCAGCTGTCGCTGTTCGAGGAACTGGCCGAAGCGCATCTGTTCGAGCCGACCTTCATCATCGACTACCCTGTCGAAGTCTCGCCGCTGGCACGCAGCAGCGACAGCCGCCCCGGGATCACCGAGCGCTTCGAGCTGTTCATCGTCGGGCGCGAGATCGCCAACGGCTTCTCCGAGTTGAACGACGCGGAAGATCAGGCCGCGCGCTTCGATGCGCAGGTCGCGGCAAAAGATGCCGGGGACGAGGAAGCGATGTTCAAGGACAACGACTACGTGCGCGCGCTGGAATACGGCTTGCCACCGACCGCCGGACAGGGCATCGGCATCGACCGGCTGGTGATGCTGCTGACCGACAGCGCCAGCATCCGCGATGTGATCCTGTTCCCGCAGATGCGCCCGGAAATTTGAGAAGCCGTTCGTGGTGAGCCCGTCGAACCACATGAGCTCTCGCCCTTCGAATCTCAGGGCGAACGGCTGAATTCCATGCTTGATAACGACACCCGATCCCGCCTGTTGCAGCAGTATCCGATGCTGCGCGAACTGCCTGGCGCAGAGCAGGAGTCCTTGCTGGCATCCGCGAACATGATGCAACTTCCGGCGGGAACGGTGGTGTTCGACGAGAATCAGCCTTGCCAAGGGTTTCCGCTGTTGCTCTCCGGCAGCATCCGCGTCATCAAGGCCGCGCCGAGCGGGCGCGAGCTGCAACTGTATCGTGTCATTCCCGGTGAAAGCTGCATCCTCACCAGCAGCTGTTTGCTCGGCCACACCCGCTATCAGGCGCGCGGTATCGCCGAGCAAGCCCTGGAAATGGTATTGCTGCCCGCCAGCGCCTTCCACGCGATGCTCGCCGGACACGAAGCGTTTCGCAGCTATGTGTTCCATTTGTTCTCCGACCGGCTCACCGACCTGATGCAACTGGTTTCGGCGGTGGCCTTCCAGAAACTCGATCAGCGCCTCGCCGCCTTGCTGATCAGCAGAGCCAGTCCGATACAGACCACCCATCAGGCGCTGGCAGACGAACTCGGCAGCGCGCGCGAGATCGTCAGCCGCCTGCTCAAAGGCTTTGCCGAACAAGGCTGGGTCAAGTTGGGACGGGAACAGATAGACATCACCGACGCGACCGCACTCAGAAAATTCGCTGCGCTTTAATCCATCACCGCCGCATGTGATTTTTATCACAGACAGCAAGGTGTTTCTCCCTTAATCTTCACTCACCCCAACCAATCTAAGGAGCGAAAAATGAAACTCAACGTAGGCGGTATAGATCGTATTTTGCGTATCGTGGCAGGTCTGGTTCTGGTCGGCATGGCAGCCGCCGGCATGTTCACCCCATGGACCTGGATCGGTGTCGTTCCCCTGCTGACCGGCATCTTCGGGTTCTGTCCGGCCTATACCCTGTTCGGCATGAGCACCTGCCCGATGAAAAAATAACAACGATACTTCCCCCTGATTGCGCCCGATAGACCCTGCGGTTTATCGGGTGTTTTTCATTGTACGGATGCGCCTATAATCCGCGCATGGCCAACATTACCCACACCGATCTGCAAATCACCGGGATGCACTGCGCATCCTGCTCGGCGCGCCTCGAAAAAGTGCTGAATCAGTTGCCGGAAGTATCGGCCACGGTGAACATTGCCACCGAGAAGGCGCACATCGCCTACAACCCGCATCAGACGGCGCTTGCAGACCTGATCAAGGCCGTACAGGGCGCCGGTTTCGACGCCCATCCGCTGCGCGACTTCGCCGCCGAAAAGGCAGCGCGTGCCGCCGCCTATCGCAGCGAGCAAATGCAATTCGTCATCGCCGTGCTGTTCACCCTGCCGTTGCTGGTGGAGATGCTGCTGATGTTCATCGGGATCCATGCGATGCTGCCCGGCTGGCTGCAATTCGCGCTTGCGACACCGGTACAATTCTGGAGCGGTCGCCGCTTCTATACCGGCGCGTGGGGCAGTCTGCGCGGCGGCGGTGCGAACATGGATGTGCTGGTCGCGCTCGGCACCAGTGCAGCCTATCTGTTGAGTTGCGCCGTGTTGCTGTTCGATCTCGATCAGCCGATTTATTTCGAGGCCAGCGCAACCCTCATCACACTGGTGCTGCTCGGCAAGCTGCTGGAAGCGCGTGCCAAGGGCAAGGCTTCCAGCGCGCTGGAAGCGCTGATCAGTCTGCAACCGAAGACCGCGCACGTCGAACGCAATGGCGTGATGCAGGAACTGGCCGTCGAGCAGATGCAAGCGAACGACGTGTTTCTGGTGCGCCCCGGCGAAAGCGTGCCGGTCGATGGCATCGTGCTGGAAGGCGCGTCCAGCCTTGATGAAGCCATGCTCACCGGAGAAAGTTTGCCGCAAGTCAAACAGGCTGGCGACAAGGTGTATGCCGCCACGCTCAACCAGCACGGCCTGCTGAAATGCCGCGCGCTGGCGGTCGGATCGCATACCCAGCTCGCCGCGATCATCCGTCTGGTGGAACAGGCGCAAGGCTCGAAGGCCGCGATCCAGAAACTCGCCGACAAGATTTCCGCCGTGTTCGTGCCGGTGGTCGTGGCCATCGCGCTGCTGACCTTCGGCGTCTGGTGGCTGATGGGCGGCGGCTTCGCCACCGCACTGATCAATGCCGTGGCGGTGCTGGTCATTTCCTGCCCGTGCGCACTGGGGCTGGCCACACCGACTGCGCTGGTGGTCTCCACCGGACGCGCCGCGCAATCCGGCATCCTGGTCAAGGATGCTGCGTCACTGGAACGCGCGCATAAACTCTCGGTGCTGGTGGTGGACAAGACCGGCACGCTGACCGAAGGCAAACCGGGCGTCACCGGCTTGCTGCCGGGTGCGGGAGTTACCGAGGCCGAATTGCTGCAAACCGCAGCGATGCTGGCACAAGGCTCCACCCATCCGCTGTCGCGCGCCCTGCTCGACCATGCAAAAACACGACATCTAATACCGGCACAAGCCGCGAACATCCGCGAATCTTCGGGGCAGGGCCTGCACGCCGAGATCGACGGCAAGCGTTACCTGCTTGGTTCCCCGGCCTTCGCCATGCAGGAAGGGATCGCCCTCGATGAACAGCAAATACTGGGCTTGCAGCAACAAGGCAAGACCGTGATCGTGCTGGCTCGCACCACCTCCCCTCTCCCGCCAGCGGGAGAGGGGTCGGGGGAAGGGGCGAACTACAAACTGCTGGGCTACCTCGCCTTCGCCGATCAACTGCGCGCCAGTAGCCGTACTGCCGTTGCGCAACTCGCCGCGATGGGCATCCGCGTGGTGATGCTGAGCGGCGACAACCAGGCCACCGCACAGGCCATCGCGGCACAGGCAGGCATCGCGGAGTTTCGCGCCGAAGTGCTGCCGCAGGACAAGGCGGAGCATGTGCAATCGTTCAAGTCAGACGGTCAACTGGTCGGCATGGTCGGCGACGGCATCAACGATGCGCCGGCACTGGCTGCCGCCGATGTCAGCTTCGCGATGCGCAGCGGCAGCGACATCGCCATCGAGGCCGCGGACATCACACTGATGCGCAACGACCTGATGAGCGTGGTAGATGCGATCTCACTGTCGCGCGCCACTTTGAAGAAGATCCGCCAGAACCTGTTCTTCGCGTTTGCCTACAACGTGCTCGGCATCCCTCTCGCCGCGCTGGGCATGCTCAATCCGGTGATCGCCGGTGCGGCGATGGCAATGAGTTCTGTGTCCGTGGTCAGCAACGCGCTGTTGCTGAAACGCTGGCAACCTTCAGACTTTTCAAAATAAGCGGGCATCTGAAACCGCCATGAAATTGAAACGCATTGCACTCATCGTTGCCGCTTTGCTGGTGCTGCTGGTTGCCGTGCCATTCCTGATCCCGATGGGCTCTTATATCAGGCAGATCGAGCAGACCGCCTCGGAGAAACTGGGCGCGCCGGTCACGATCAAGTCGCTGCATGTGGCATTGCTGCCCAGTCCCCGCGCCAACGCGAGCGGCATCGTGGTCGGCAAGGATGCCGAGATCCAGGTCGCGGATGTGGCAGTGGTGCTCGACATGGCGACGCTGTTCGATGCGACCAAGGTGGTTTCGCGGCTGCAAGTGGACCAGCCGGTGGTGAAGAAGGCTGCGCTGGACATCATCAAGGGCTTGATGTCGGCGCAGCCCGCCTCTGCCTCTGCGGCGCCCGTGACGATCCGGCACATCGTGGTGCATGGCGCGCGGCTGGAATGGGATGGCATGAAGCTGCCGGTCATCGATGCCGATGTGGTGATGTCCGATGCCGGCAAGTTGCAGCGGGCCGCACTTACCAGCACCGACGGCAAGCTCGCCATCGAGGCCAGTCCCAAGGGCGATGGTTACGCCGCCCAGGTGAATGCGAAACAATGGACGCTGCCCCTCGGTCCGCCGGTGATGTTCGACACGCTGACGGCCGATCTGAAATATGCTGGCCAGACGCTCGACGTACCACAGATCGAAATCGGCCTGTACCGGGGAAAGCTGAACGCCTCCGCCCGGCTGGAGTGGCGAAAGGACTGGCACCTCACCGGCAAGCTCAAGACCGAGGCCATCGAACTGGGTGACGCCTCCAGAATCTTCACCAAGGCATCCAAGGTCAGCGGTCGCATTTCCGGCAGCGGCACCTTCAGCAGCAGCGCCAAAGAGGCAGGTCGGCTGGGCGATCGTTTGATGCTGGATTACCGTTTCAGCGTCGCCAACGGCGTGCTCCACGGCATGGATATGGAGAAGGCTGCCAGCCTGCTTGCGCGGCAGGGGCAAACGGGGGGTGAGACCCGCTTCGATGAACTCTCCGGTACGCTGCATACCAGTGGCAAGCAGATAGAACTGCGCGAAGCGCACGTCACCTCCGGCCTGCTGGCCGCGCAGGGTAACGTCAAGATCACGCCTGACAGGAAGCTGTCCGGCAAGGTGGATGCAGAGTTGAAGAAGGGTGTCGCGCTGGTCACCGTACCGCTGGAGATTTCCGGCACACTGGATCAGCCTTCCGTTATGCCCAGCAAAGCGGCACTGGCCGGTGCAGTGGCCGGCACGGCGCTGCTGGGTCCGGGGTTGGGAACGAGCCTGGGCGTAAAGGCCGGCTCGGCGATGGACAAGGTGAAGGGACTGTTCGGGGGAAAGAAGTGATTGCGTATTCGGAACTGGCTGGAATCGTGTGCAAAGCAGCCATTGGCAATGAACGGATATGCGTTATAACCGTCTGCTTCGTGCCATCAGCCGCACGTCAATTGTCGAAAATGAATGACCGCTTGCTAATGGACAGCGGTCGTTGGATTATTCAAAATTGGACTGGCTCCAATGGCCAAAGCAGCCGTTCGCATGATTTCTCCATTGCAGACGGTTCGGCGGCACATCAATTATTAAATGCTTAATTCGCCAATACTATTCATTCGCCACACCATGCGGCACATGCCCGGTAGCGACATGCTGGCGTGCAGATTCGCAATGTTTTTGTTGATCATCAAAGAATATGTCAGCTCCAAACGCTTTCAGGAATTCCCCCTTATCTTTGCCACCAAGAAATAACGCTTCATCTATACGAATTTTCCATGCACGCAAGGTGCGGATCACTCGCTCATGAGCTGGCGCACCTCGCGCGGTGATAAGTGCCGTGCGAATGGGCGAGGTGTCTGCCGGATATTCCAGTTGTATTTGGTGAAGCATGGCGAGAAAGTTTTTGAACGGGCCTCCGGGCAGAGGTTGCTTGGCAGATTTCACCTCATTGCTCGCAAAAGCATCTAGCCCATCCTTCTTGAAGATTCGCTCTGACTCATCCGAAAAGAGCACGGCGTCGCCATCGAATGCGATGCGCAACTGAGATGGATTATTTATATTTGTGCCTCTTTTGAATTTCGAGTGGGTAACGGTTCATTTCAGGCAGCACATGTAGC
>JAVHQS010000100.1:0-11000 GCA_036171255.1 Gallionella sp. | reverse complement strand
GGTTATCGCAGTTAGCGCAAGCCACCCGCCCATCGGTATAATTCAGTTTTCGCTATTCCATTCTGTTCTCAATTTTCAAACCCGCCCCAACCATGAATGATCTGGATAATGACTTGGCTGATGAAGCCATTGAAGACTTTGAATTTCTGCTGCACACCGCAGCAGGCATCATCCTGAAGCACGAAGACCCGGTTCGTTTTCTGCATTGGTTTTGTGAATCGGCCTTGCTTATCGCCCCGGAATTTTTCAAACCCTATTCGCCTGAACCCGCAGCATTGCGCAGTTTGCTCACGGTGATGGGGCGTGAAATCTGGAACAGAACCCCGTTGCCCGACAACAGCTTCCGTCCGCGCGCTCTGCCCAAACCCGAGCGCAACTCGCCTTGCCCCTGCGGCTCCGGGCGCAAGTACAAGCAGTGCTGTGCCATGGCGGAAGCCGGCGGTTCAGCTTTTCCGAACTTGAGCATGCTGGGATATGTGCTGGATGCAATCCCCGCCAGCCAGCGCGCGGCTTTGCCCTATGCTTACCTCAATCCCGAAGAATTGGCTTTTGTGGCCGAGCAATGGATGGGTAAAGGCCGCGAAAAAGATGCGGCAAAATTGCTGGAAGGTTTGTTTGCCGACATGTCCAAGCTGGATGAACGTGCCGAGTATGCGTTCGACAAACTGCTGGATTGCTATGACCGCCTGGGTAATCCGCTCAAGAAAAAGCGTTTGATCGAACAGGGGTTTAATGCGCCTGACAAGCATTTGCGCGCGGCGGCGATGCAGCGTCAATGCTGCATCCTGTCCGACCGCAACGAGTATGCCGAAGCATGGAAGTTGTTTCAGGATTTGCAACGGATGATTCCCAACGATCCGTCGCTCTCGCATCTCGAGATCACCATGTTGCTCGGGCAAGGTGACAAACAACGCGCCACCGAACGCGCCAAGTTCTGGCTCGCCCGTTTGTCCCGCGACAAGGGCAATGTGCATGAATCTCTGATCGAGTTTTTGCGTTCGGTGGCAGAGGGCGACGCAACAAGCGCGATGATGGGTGTGGCGAAAGAAGCCAATCCGGTTTTGGACCGGCTCATCGAAATGATCCGCCATTTGCCCAAACCGGCATGTCACTACTCGCTCAAACCGATGGACGACAGTGCAGGGCCGCTGATGCCGGATGCCAAAGTTCGTCGCCTGATGGAACGATGGGATGAGCAAGGCGGTATCAGTATGGATATTTCCGGCGATCTCGATTGGCTTGAGAAAAATCCCCTCGCCTTGCAGAGCTTTGAGATTCTCGAAGATTGGCTGGGCGCGCTGGAGGATTACTACGCAATCCACGGTTTCGAGGAGGTGGTGCTGATCCCATTGTTGCGTCATGCCGAAGCGGTGTTGCGCCTGGTGCTGGAGAAACATCATGCAGACAAGCTCAAACTGGAATGGGGCTGGCATGAGAATCGTCCCGCACTGAGCTTGCTGGGAAGATTGTCCATGATGTTGCACGCCACCAAAAACTTCGCCGAAGCCGTGCGCGTGATGGAGTGGATGGTGCTGACGCTCAACCCGAACGATAATCAAGGGATGCGCGATTTTCTGATCCATGACTATCTGCGTGTGCAGCGTGTCGCCGACGCGCTTGCGTTGGCCAAAAACTTCCCTGACGATATGGCAGGCATGGCCTACGGCACGGCACTGGCCTTGTTCATCGACAATCAGGAAGCCGCCGCCACAGAAGCGATTAGAGTAGCCCGCGAGCGTTACCCTGAAGTGTACAAAATGCTGCTGGCGGACAAGCCCAAGCAACCCAGATTACAAGATGGCTTGGTGCGCATGGGCGGCAAGGATGAGGCTTGGTACTACCGCAAAGATCACCTCAACATTTGGCAAAGCAGCGGCGGTTTGGACTGGCTGCGCAAACAGTTCGGCAAAATCAAACGGCCATGAGCGCAACCTGTTTATCCGCACATGCAATCACGGCAACTACCCCCTGCAACGGCCATTGCACGACGGTGCTGGGCGATGAGGTGTGTCGTAGTTGCCTGCGCACGTTCGACGAGATCACGCAGTGGGTGGAGATGAGCGACGACCAACGTCGTTCAGTGAACCAACGTATCGCAATCTTACAAACTACTGGATTCCCGCCTGATCAAACTACTAGCCATTCGACTAAGCTGGCAAAAGACGCCAGCAAAGTCGCTGGTTATACGCGGTAACGACAAAAATTATGGACATCATCCTGTTGCTTAAAGCCGCCATTCTCGGCGTGGTCGAAGGTCTGACCGAATTCCTACCGATCTCTTCGACCGGCCATTTGATCGTGGCGGGTAGTCTGCTCAACTTCAACGACGAACGCGGCAAGCTGTTCGAGATCGTGATCCAGTCGGCGGCCATTCTTGCCGTGATGTGGGAATACCGCGCAAAGATCGCCTCGGTGCTGGGCGGCGTACAGCGGCGCGAAGCGGCGGCGCAGCGCTTCATAATGAATCTGGTGATCGCCTTTCTGCCGCTGGCGTTGATCGGCCTGGCCTTTGGCAAACACATCAAGGCGGCGCTGTTCAATCCGATCACTGTCGCGGTCACATCCATCGTCGGCGCGCTGTTCATCCTGTGGGCCGAAAAGCGCAAGCACACCGTGACCGTGGAATCCGTGGACGGCCTGAACTGGAAGGATGCACTGAAGGTCGGCTTCGCGCAGGCGCTGGCCTTGATCCCCGGCACGTCGCGTTCCGGGGCGACCATCATCGGCGGCCTGTTCTTCGGCCTGTCGCGCAAGGCGGCTACGGAATTCACCTTCTTCCTCGCCATGCCCACGCTGATCGCCGCGACCATATATGAACTGTACAAGGAACGCGCGCTGCTTTCCGCCGGCGATCTGGGTATGTGGGCGGCGGGTTTCGTCGCCTCGTTCGTTTCGGCGTTCCTGTGCGTGCGCTGGCTGCTGCGCTACATCAGCAGCCATGACTTCACGATCTTTGCGTGGTATCGCATCGCGTTCGGTTTGATCGTGCTGGTCACCTATTACGGCGGACTGGTGAACTGGTCGGCAGCGTAATCGCGCGACCGATAAAAAGCCGCCCGGCCATTGGCGAAAGGTGTGGAGATTTAGAGCGATTTAACCTGAATGTAAAAAATGACCTTCCCCCGGTTTTTCGTCTTCCAACAGGCGGTGGTCATGCTACCCGTTACCATAAGAATCTGCTGTTTACCGACGTGAATCTGTTCAATGACAAGTTGCTCGATTATTTGGTCTGGTTCAACACTGAGCGCCCTCATTATGGCCTTGGGTTAATATCCCCTTATGAGTTCTTGAAAAACAATCATCAGTGCAATATGTATTGGCGGGAGACAACATGTTGCATGTAACTAATTTGCTCTGTATAGTGTTCCATGTAACGAGCAAAGGAGGTTTCACATGGCAACTGTAAATGTACGGGTTCAAAAGCACCGTGACGCGCTGCGCAGGGCAGGACTGCGCCCGGTTCAAATTTGGGTGCCGGATACCAGAAGATCAAACTTCGCAGAAGAATGCCGCCGCCAGTGCCGTCTTGCAGCTCAAGCGGATATGGCCGACACGAATATGCAACACTTCATGGATGAAGCCTTGGCAGACGTTGACGGCTGGACGGAATGATACGGGGCAACTTTGTGACCATCGCCATGCAGGGCGATTTTGGCAAGCCAAGGCCCGCCTTGGTGATTCAAGCCGACCAGTTTGGCGAGCACGCCACCGTCACGGTGTTACCGGTGACAAGTATGCTTGTCGCCGCGCCGCTGCTTCGTATCACTATTCAACCCAGCGCCGAAAACGGCATACAGAAACCTTCACAGGTGATGGTGGACAAGGCCATGACCGTGAAACGCGACAAGGTAGGGCAAGTCTTCGGACGCATTGATGCGGATGCGATGGTGGAAGTTGAGCGTTGCCTGGTTGTGTTCTTGGGTATTGCGAAATGACATCCTCGTCGTACTAATCAAGCTTGAAATTGGCCTTTAGCCACAGGTTGCGTCCCATCTCGTTGACGCGCGTGGTTTGCGTGAAACCGCTCACCATCGCACCGGCACGGCTGATGTGCTCGGCATAGGCGCGGTTGGCCAGATTATCCACCCCTGCGCTCACTTGCACCCCCTTGCTGGCGCGCCATGTCGCATTCAGCGACAGGATGCCGAAGCCTGCGGTACGCCCGATATCCTGACCGGCGATGTTGCCCCTGAACTGATCGAAACGATCCTGTGCCGCAACCATGCGCAGCAGGCCACCGACATTCCATGTGCCATTGTCATAGGCCGCACCCACACGCGCTTCCAGCGGTGATATCTGCGCCAGCGCGGTGCCGTCGGTATCGTTGCTGCCGCGCACATAAGCCAGCGAGCCATCCACTTTCCATTGCGGCGCGAACTGCCATGCGGCACTGGCTTCGCCGCCCCAGGTTGTCGCATTGATATTGAGTGTCATCGAGATGAGATGTTTACCCATGCCGCATGAGCTGGCCAGTCCGACCAGCGCATTCGCCATATCTGTTTTACAGCCAGATTCGATCAGCTTGAAGCCGGTGATCTTGTTGTAGAAACCCGACAACGATCCCGAGACATCGCCCTGTTTGTACGTCATGCCGACGTCCAGTTGGGTGGTCTTTTCCGGACGTGCCGTATCGAAGGAACTCAACGTGGTGGCAGTTTCCTTGTTGATCAATTCCCAATAATCCGGGAAGCGTTCCGCATGCCCCAGCCCCGCATAGAAGGTACTGGCATTGTTCAACACGTCGCGCTCATAACGGGCAAATCCGCTCTTCAATGTGTCGCTACGGGCATGGTTGGCAGTGGGATTGGCCGTCGCAATCATCCCCATCATGCCAGCCAGCACGGTCGCCCGCTTGTCCTGCGCCTTCCACCAGTCGGCGCGCAACCCGCCGATGATGCGCGCATCGCCGCCGAGCTGGTGCGCCACTTCACTGAACAATCCGTTGTTCCGGAAACTGGCGTCCTCGATGCGCACTTTCCGGGTGTAATCCCCCATATAGCCGGGTGCCGCTCCGGTGCGTCCGGTATGCACGTTGGATTGAGCATCCAAACCCAGCTTGATTTGCGTCATTTCGGCAAGGTTGAGCGTACCGGCGATTCGACCGCCCGTAGTCGTGCGATCCGGGTTCATCGCAGCCATCATGCCTGCCGGATTACCGCCCGCGCGCAGGCTGTAGCTATCCATCACATGATCGATGTAGTTACGGAACAGTTGCGCTTCCACCTTGTCCAGCAGACCGTGGTCGGCATTCTTCCAGTCCGCTTTCAGGCCGACGTTGTCGCGGGCGAATTTCGAACCGTCCACCGCGCGGTCGGCATAGGCGGCATGTCCATCGCTCTTCGCCATGGACAATTCCACGCGAGTGTTTTCGTTCGGCGTGACGCCGAATGCGGCGTTGGCGCTCCAGCGCGCGTAGGCGGAATGAACGCTCACGCCATTGCCGTCCTTGTAATCGCTGGCACGCGAATCGGTATAGATGCCGCGCGCGTACCAGTTCGGTGAACCGCCATGCACATCGCCCATCACATCGGTGCGGCCAAAGCTGCCGGCCATCGCACTACCCTCGAAACCCGCTCCTGTATTTTTACGGCGCGCAATATTTCGCTCGAACAATACCGTGCCTGCCGAGCTGCCCGGACCATACAGCACGGTTTGCGGCCCCTTCAGCAGGGTGATCTTGTCGTAGGATGACGGGAATATGTAGGCGGTCGGCGGATCCATGCGGCCGCCGCAGCCGCCCAGGATCTGTTCGCCATCCAGCAGGATGTTCAGGCGCGAACCCGCCATACCGCGAAACACCGGGTCGCCGTCGGTGCCGCCCTTGCGTATCACCGAGAAGCCGGGAATGGTCTTCAGGTAGTCCGCACCATCGTGCGCGGGAACCGGCTGGCGCGGTTTGCGCGGATCGGTCTTCACCACCAGCGGCTGCTCCATCGCGGGTGCGGTAACCACCACTTCGCCCAGAGTCGGTGTCTCGGCTGCAAACGCACCCGGCGCAAACGCCAGTGCGACACAGATTGTTATACGCTTGAATTGCATTACGCTTCTCCTCAAAAAATTGCGCGGCGATTATCATCGCAACGCGTTTCCTTGAGAATGTGGCATATTGTCGCACCCGCGTATTTACTGGCTTGTAGCCCGATACGCGCAAAAATTTCATCACGGTGTCATAATCGCGGCACACAATCACTTACTTGGAGATTTTGACTATGGCAAGAATGTTGCAATGCGTAAAGTTGGGACGCGAAGCGGAAGGATTGGATCGTCTGCCCTACCCTGGTCCGCTGGGTCAGCGGATTTTTGACAACATCTCCAAAGAAGCCTGGCAAGGCTGGATCAAGTTTCAGACCATGCTGGTGAATGAAAACCGCCTCAACCTCGCCGATGCACAGGCGCGCAAATATCTCGCCGCCCAGATGGAAAATTACTTCTTTGGCGCCGGAACGCAGATGCCGGAAGGTTATGTCCCGCCCAAGAATTAAGAGAGCTCTGTCTTGTCCAAAAAATTTGCTCCGCAACTATTCCTGAATCGTGAGCTCGGGCAACTCGAGTTCAACCGGCGCGTGTTGGCCCAAGCCGAGGATGCGTCCATACCGCTGCTGGAGCAGTTGAAATATCTGTGTATCGTCAGCAGCAATCTCGACGAATTTTTCGAGATACGCGTGGCGGGATTGAAAGAGCAAATCAAGCTGGGCGGCATCGCGACCGGCGCGGACGGCATGACCGCCAAGCAGACGCTCAAACTGGTGCGCGAACAGGCGCATCAACTGATCGAGCGGCAGTACCAGCTGTTCAATGCGGACATCACACCCGCGCTCGCCGCGCAGAGTATCAAGTTCTTGCGCCGCACCCATTGGAACGAAACGCAACGGGCCTGGGTCAAGGATTTCTTCTTCCGCGAAGTGATGCCGGTCTTAACGCCTATCGGGCTCGATCCGGCACACCCGTTCCCCCGTGTGCTTAACAAGAGCCTCAACTTCGCTGTGGAGCTGCAAGGCAAGGATGCGTTCGGCCGCAATTCCACGCGCGCCATCGTGCAAGCCCCGCGCGTAGTGCCGCGCACGATCCAGATGCCGGCGGAAATCAGCGGCTGCGAGCATGGCTTCGTGTTCCTCTCCTCGATCTTGCACGCGCATGTCGGCGAACTGTTCAGCGGCATGGAAGTGCTGGGCTGCTTCCAGTTCCGCGTGACGCGCAACAGCAACCTGTTCGTGGACGAGGAAGAAGTCAAGAACCTGCGCCTCAGCCTGCAAGGCGAATTGCCGCAGCGCCATTTTGGCGATGCGGTACGTCTCGAAGTTGCAGACAATTGTTCGCCACAGATCGAGGCGTTGCTGCTCAAAGAATTTAACCTGTCTGCGGAGGATCTGTACCGTGTGCACGGTCCGGTGAATCTGGTGCGCCTGATGGAGATCCCCAGCATGGTGTCGCGCGACGATCTGAAGTTTCCGGCCTTTGTGCCCAGCGTTCCGGGCGTGTTGCAGAAGAAGGGCTCGGACATGTTCAAGGTGATACGCAAAAGCGACGTGCTGCTGCATCATCCTTATCAGTCCTTCAAGCCGGTGATCGATTTCATCCAGCAGGCGTCCAACGATCCGAACGTAGTCGCCATCAAGCAAACCGTGTATCGCACCGGCGTGGATTCCGCGCTGATGGAGGCGTTGATCGCGGCGGCACAGCGCGGCAAGGAAGTGACGGTCGTGGTCGAATTGATGGCGCGCTTCGACGAAGAGGCCAATATCAATTGGGCGAACCGGCTGGAACAAGTAGGCGCGCACGTGGTGTATGGCGTGGTCGGCCATAAGACCCACGCCAAGATGCTGATGGTCGTGCGCCGCGAGGAAAGCAAGCTGCGACGCTACGTGCATCTCGGCACCGGCAACTACCATCCGCGCACCGCCCGGCTGTATACCGACTTTGGCCTGTTCACCTGCAACGAGGAAGTTTGTGCGGACGTGAACGAAGTATTCAGCCAGCTCACCAGTCTCGGCAAGGCGCGCAAACTCAACCACCTGTGGCAATCGCCGTTCTCGTTGCACAGCGAGGTGTTGCGCGCCATCCAGAACGAAACCGGTCTCGCCAAAACCGGCAAGCGCGCGCACATCATCGCCAAGATGAACGCGCTGCTGGAACCGGAAACCATCAACGCGCTTTACGAAGCCTCCAAGTCCGGAGTGAAAGTGGATCTGATCGTACGCGGCGTGTGCGCACTGCGTCCCGGTGTGCCGGGATTATCCGAGAACATCCGGGTGCGTTCGGTCATCGGGCGTTTCCTTGAACACACGCGCATCTTCTATTTCCGCAACGATCTGAAGCACGACGTGTATCTCGCCAGCGCCGACTGGATGGACCGGAACTTCTTCCGCCGCATCGAGGTGTGTTTTCCGCTGCTCGACAAGAAGCTCAAGAAGCGCGTGATCGATGAGGGCTTAAAGGTTTATCTGCAGGACAACTGTCAGGCATGGGACATGGATGGCGATGGGCATTATCAGCAAAAGAACTCGCGCCGCACCGCACGAAAATGTGCTCAGAGCGAGTTGCTCGCGCAACTCGCCAGTTCTCCGATAAAAGCACTTCCCTAATGCTTCTTCGGGCGGCCGGTCTTGATCTTTTCCAGCCCCGTGAGTGAACGTTTCAGTTGGGCCGCGTTCATCGCGCCCAAAGCTTTCAGCCCGGCGCGCAGCACTTCGCTCTTCTTCACATGCAACCCCGCTTTCAGGCAGGCCTCTTTGATCTCGGCGATCTTCTGGTACTCGCTTTTCGGCATGGTAAAGCTGTCGCGCACCACTTTTTCTTTGGGTTCTTTTTTGGTTTTTTCGCAGCCGCTTTTGGTGCCGCCTTGACGAGTTTCCTGACCGCCGGCTTTACGGCTGGCTTCGCCGCCTTTGCAGCAGTGGGCGCTTTTTTTGCCGGGGTTTTTACCGCAGTTGTTTCATCTTTGTCGGTGGCCATATTCTTCCTCTCAGATTAAAGTGGTGAAAACAGTGTATACGGTATATGCTTTCACGCGAAATGTAATATTGGAGGTCATGGTGGATCTGATTCTGTGGCGTCATGCGGAAGCGGCGGATGGCATACCCGATCACGCGCGCGAGCTCACGACAAAAGGTGAAAAGCAGGCAGAGAAAGTGGCTGCTTTCCTGCACCAGTATCTACCCGCCGAGACCCGCATTCTGGTCAGCCCCGCCACCCGTACGCGCCAGACCGTCGCGGCACTTACCGATCATTTCACCCTTGCGCCTACCATAGGCCCAGGCGCGTCTGCCCAAGCCGTGTTGCAGGCCGCACGCTGGCCGGATGCCGGCGGCACCGTGCTGGTGGTCGGGCATCAGCCCACCCTCGGCGCAGTCGCTTCGCAATTGCTCAACTGCGAGGATGCCTCGTTAAGCATCAAGAAAGGCGCGCTGTGGTGGTTCAGCCGCCGCGAGAGGGAAAGCGTGGCGCAAACCACCCTGCGCCTGGTAATCACACCGGATCTTCTGTAGCTATTCTTGAACACCTGGATGGGAGGACATCATGTTTGAATCAGCCGAACTCGGACACAAGATAGACAAAGCCACTTACGACAAGGAAGTACCGAAGTTACGCGAGGACTTGCTCAACGCGCAATTCGATCTGGCGCAGAAAGCCAAGTTTCCGGTCATCATTCTGGTCGGCGGCGTGGATGGTGCCGGCAAAGGCGAAACGGTCAATTTGCTCAACGAGTGGATGGATCCGCGTCATATCCAGGCGCATGCGATGGGCGAACAATCGGATGAAGAAAGCGAGCGTCCGCCGATGTGGCGATTCTGGCGTGCCCTGCCGCCTAAAGGCAAGATCGGCGTGTTCTTCGGCTCGTGGTACACCGCCCCCATCGTGCGGCGGGTATTGGGCAAGACCAAGGCCAGCGATTTGAACCAGAGCATCGATGAGATCAACCGCTTCGAGAGGATGCTCACCAACGAAGGCGCGCTGGTCATCAAATTCTGGTTTCACCTCTCCAAGGACGTTCAACGCAAACGCCTCAAGAGCCTGGAAAAAGATCCCAAGACGCGCTGGCGCGTCACCGCGCTGGATTGGGATCGCTTCAAGCTGTATGACAAATTCCGCAAGGTTTCCGAGCAGGCGCTGCGCGCCACCAGCACAGCGGAAGCACCGTGGATCGTGATTGAAGGCACGGATTCGCGCTATCGCGGCCTGACGGCCGGCAAGATACTGCTGGAAGCGATCCGCAAGCGCCTCGATCATTCCGTTCAGGCAGTGCCTTCCAATGTTCCGCCGCTGCAATCGCCGATCGATCGCCTGAACGTGTTCGACAAACTGAACATGTCGCAGAAGGTCGATAAAAAGAAATTCGACAGCGAACTGGAAAAATACCAGGGCAAACTCAACCTGCTGACGCGCGATGAGCGCTTCCGCAACATGTCGGTCATCGCGCTGTTCGAAGGCTCGGACGCCGGCGGCAAGGGCGGCGCGATACGCCGCATCACCAGCGCGCTAGACGCACGTCATTACCGCATCGTCCCGGTCGCCGCACCCACCGAGGAAGAACGCGCCCAACCGTATTTGTGGCGGTTCTGGCGGCATATCCCGCGCACCGGGCGGGTCACGATTTTCGACCGCTCGTGGTACGGACGGGTGCTGGTCGAACGTGTCGAGAACTACTGTTCCGAAGCGGACTGGATGCGCGCCTATGGCGAGCTCAACGATTTCGAAGAACAGTTGGTCAAGAACAATACCGTGCTGGTGAAATTCTGGCTGGCCATCACCAAAGATGAACAACTGCGCCGCTTCAAGGAGCGCGAAAAGATCGGTTTCAAACGTTTCAAGATCACCGAGGAAGATTGGCGCAATCGCAAGAAATGGGACGAGTATGAAACTGCCGTGTGCGACATGGTGGACAGGACCAGCACCGAGATCGCACCGTGGACATTGGTGGAAGCCAATGACAAAAACTTCGCGCGCATCAAGATCCTGAAGACCCTGTGCCAGCAGATCGAAGCGGCAATGAAGAAGAAATA
>JAVHQS010000099.1:0-2290 GCA_036171255.1 Gallionella sp. | reverse complement strand
TTCAATCCCATTATTCACTACAATGCGGCATCGTCTGAAAGGCCATAAATGTCGTTGATTACACTTGGAATTGAATCGTCCTGCGATGAGACAGGCATCGCGCTCTACCAGATGGGGCGCGGTTTGCTGGCACACGCGCTGCACACTCAGATCGCCATGCATAGCGAATATGGCGGCGTCGTGCCGGAGCTCGCTTCGCGCGATCACGTCCAGCGCATCATCCCGCTGGTACACCAAGTTTTGCGCGAAGCCAAAGTGTCGCTCGCCCAGATCGACGCGATCGCCTATACGCAAGGACCGGGTTTGGGTGGTGCGCTATTGGTCGGCGCCAGTGTCGCCAACGCGTTGGCCTACGCGCTCGATATCCCCACCATCGGCATCCATCATCTCGAAGGCCACTTGCTCTCTCCGTTATTGTCCGATCCCGCACCGGAATTCCCGTTCGTCGCCTTATTGGTTTCGGGCGGGCACACCCAACTGATGCGTGTGGACGGCGTGGGGCGCTACAGCTTACTAGGTGAAACATTGGACGATGCCGCCGGAGAAGCCTTCGACAAGAGCGCGAAACTGCTGGGCTTGGGTTATCCGGGCGGTCCGGAACTGGCAAGGCTTGCCGCACAAGGCCACCCTGGCCGATACAAGTTACCGCGCCCGATGCTGCACAGCGGCGATCTAGAGTTCAGCTTCAGCGGATTGAAGACGGCGGTGCTCACCTTGGTGAAGCAAAGCAATGACGATGCACAGACTCGCGCCGACATCGCTTGCGCCGTGCAGGAAGCCATCATCGACGTGTTGGCGCACAAGGCGCGCGCCGCATTGGCGCAGACCGGATTGTATCAATTGGTGGTGGCAGGGGGAGTGGGCGCAAACCAGCTACTGCGTAGCCGCCTGAATGAAGACATCGGCAAACGCGGCGGCAAAGTGTTCTATCCGGACTTGGAGTTTTGCACCGACAACGGCGCGATGATCGCCTTCGCAGGCGCTTTGCGCCTCGCGCAACAACAAGGCAAGCAGGATTATCGTTTCAACGTCAAACCGCGCTGGAATCTGGCGGAGATCACCGCAAACTGACGTGCCGCATTACGGAATCTTCCGACGGAACTATTTTATAGTTTGCTTATCTATGTCAGCAGGTGGCGCAAGCTATCACCCGTTTCTCCTCCCTGAGCGGGTGTCTTAACTCCTCTTGATTGGTTAAGACCTTGGCCCCTGAACCTCCCCCTTTGGTTCAGGGGCATTTTTTTGCCACCCCTATCCTGATCGAACCAACGCTTATCTTTGGCGACAGTGACACCAAGCAGGATTATCGAGCCTCGCTACGTTTGCCGATCTTGGTCTCTTTCCCCGTCAACAGATTCTGGATATTGCTCTTGTGCCGCCAGATCAGCAGCATCGACATGATGGCGGTAGCCAGCACTAACTCAGGGCGCAAAACAAACAACATGGCATAAATGGGAGCAGCGACAGCGGCCACCAAAGCGGCCAACGAGGAATAACGAAACGCCACGGTCACCAACAACCAGGTCGCCAATACCGCCAAACCCATCCAGGCACTTAACGCCAACAACACACCCAGCGCGGTCGCCACACCTTTACCACCTTTGAATTTCAGAAAGACCGGGAACACATGACCGAGAAATACCGCCAGGGCAACCAAGGCCACCAACAGCAAGCCTTGCCCGTCGTGCGGCGCGAACTTTATCGCCAGAAACACCGCCAGCCAGCCTTTGGCGGCATCGCCCAACAGCGTCAATGCCGCCGCCGCCTTCTTGCCGCTGCGCAACACATTGGTCGCACCGGGATTGCCGGAACCGTAGGTACGCGGATCGGCGATACCGAACGCCTTGCTGGTCACGACTGCGAAAGAAACCGAGCCCAACAGGTAGGCGGCAACGACAAAAACTATGGTCAACATCGGGAATGCCTTAGAATTCAACAGCCGCGAATTCTACGCGAATCGCCACTCAGCCACCAACCTACCAAAACACATGGACATCATCTTTCTGCGCGAACTCAAGGTCACCACGTTGATCGGCATCTACGAGCGGGAAAAGCTCGTGCCGCAAACCTTGCAACTCGACCTCGACATCGCGCTGCCGAACAGCCGCGCCTGCACCAGCGACGACATCAACGACGCGCTGGATTACGCCGATGTCGCGCAGCACATCCAGACCGTGCTGAGCGAGGGACATTTTTCCTTGCTGGAAACCCTGGCCGAGCACATCGCGCAGATCATCCTCAAGGACTTCAACGCCCCGTGGGTCAAGGTCAGCGTCGCCAAACTGCAAGC
>JAVHQS010000098.1:0-11119 GCA_036171255.1 Gallionella sp. | reverse complement strand
CATGGCGCGCGTAATCTTGCGTGTATTTTCTACACTCTTGATTTTCGTGCGGATCTCTTTACTGCCAGCCATTTCTCACCCCGCCTTAATAAACAGCCGTTGCCTTGAATTCCTCAATCGCCGCAGACAACAGTTTCTCGTTATCGGCATTCAGATCCTTGCTGGATTCGACCGCATCCATCAGGCTCTTGTTCTTGGATTTCAGGTAAGAGTGCAGCGCTGATTCGAAAGCCAATGCCTTGGCTACTGAGACATCATCGAAATAACCCTTGTTGACTGCAAACAGCGTGACAGCCATTTCGGCGACCGACAACGGGCAGTATTGCAACTGCTTCATCAGTTCGGTGACCAGACGACCGCGCTCCAACTGCTTGCGGGTCGCTTCGTCCAGATCAGAGGCGAACTGCGCAAACGCTGCCAATTCACGATACTGGGCCAGTGCCAGACGCACACCGCCACCCAGTTTCTTGATTACTTTGGTTTGCGCTGCACCACCCACGCGAGACACCGAAACACCGGCGTTGATCGCTGGACGGATGCCGGCGTTGAACAAGTCGGTTTCCAGGAAGATCTGGCCGTCGGTAATGGAAATCACGTTGGTTGGCACGAAGGCGGATACGTCACCCGCTTGCGTTTCAATGATCGGCAATGCGGTCAACGAACCGGTTTTGCCCTTAACTGCGCCCTTGGTAAACGCTTCCACGTAGTCGGCATTCACGCGTGCAGCACGTTCCAGCAAACGGGAGTGCAAATAGAACACGTCGCCAGGATAAGCTTCACGACCAGGCGGACGGCGCAACAATAGGGAGATTTGGCGGTATGCCCATGCTTGCTTGGTCAGATCGTCATAAACGATCAGCGCATCTTCGCCGCGATCGCGGAAGTATTCGCCCATGGTGCAACCGGCATAAGGCGCCAGGAATTGCATTGCAGCGGAATCGGAAGCGGTAGCCGCGACTATGATGGTGTAGCCGAGTGCGCCGTGTTCTTCGAGCTTGCGCACCACGTTGGCGATGGTCGAAGCTTTTTGGCCGACCGCAACGTAGACGCAGATCATGTTCTGGCCCTTCTGGTTGATGATTGCGTCAATCGCCACGGCAGTCTTGCCGGTCTGACGGTCGCCAATAATCAATTCGCGTTGTCCGCGACCAATCGGCACCATCGAATCGATCGACTTCAAACCAGTTTGCACCGGCTGATCAACTGACTTACGATCGATAACGCCTGGTGCGACCTTTTCGATCTTGTCGGTCATTTTGGCATTGATCGGGCCTTTGCCATCGATAGGCTGACCCAATGCATTCACCACACGGCCGCACAATTCAGGACCGACCGGCACTTCCAGAATGCGTCCGGTACACTTGACCGTGTCGCCTTCGGTGATGTGCTCATACTCGCCCAGGATAACGGCGCCAACGGAATCGCGCTCCAGATTCAGTGCCAAACCAAAGGTGTTACCGGGGAATTCCAGCATTTCGCCTTGCATCACATCCGACAAACCATGCACGCGAACGATACCGTCAGTCACGCTGACCACGGTACCTTCGGTGCGCGCCTGAGTCAGTGCTTCGAAGTTTTCGATACGGCTGCGAATCAAATTGCTAATTTCAGAAGGGTTGAGCTTCATCTGCTTTTCCTTATTTCGATATGTCTGTCATCAAGCCAGGGCAATTGCCATTTCGCCGAGACGGGTAAATGCGGAGCCGTCAATCACCTTATCTCCGGCACGAATCACGATACCACCCAGCAGCGTCTTATCCACTATGCAGCCCAGCTTGATCTCGCGTTGCATGCGCGCCTTCAGTGCGGCAGCAATCTTCTGCTGTTGCGCGCTGCTCAGCTCGAATGCCGAAGCGACGGTCACGTCCACAGATCTCTCTGCTTCCGCACGCAAGGCTTCGTACATGACCATGATTTCTGCAGTCACAGTCAAGCGGCGAGCATCCACCAGCACACGGATAAAGTTGCGTTGTTGAGCAGTAAGCTGCGCGCCACACAATGCCAAAATCAATTCTTCAATCTTGTTATTGGCGACACGCGGACTACAGACCACGGCATGCACTTCAGGATTACTCAATGTTTCCGCCAGGGTTCGCAGCACCGCTGACCACCCCTTCAAATCACCGAGTCGCTGTGCTTCATCAAACGCCGCTTGGGCGTATGGACGAGCAATGGTATTGGCTTCTGACATGGCGATTAGATTTCCGCGACGAGTTTTTCAAGCAAATCGTTATGTGCCTTAGCGTCGATCTCGCGACCCAGAATCTTGCCCGCGCCAGCCAGCGCGATTGCAGACACCTGGGTGCGCAATTGCTCTCTGGCACGAAACACTTCTTGATCAATCTCTGCTTTTGCACCGGCGATGATACGACCACCTTCCACCTTGGCCTGAGCCTTGGCTTCTTCGATGATTTCGCTAGCGCGCTTTTCACCGCTCGCCAGAATTTCCGCAGCCTTTTCTTTGGCTTCGCGAAGAATTTCGGCAGAACGTTTGGCAGCCATCTCCAGATCATGCTTGGCACGATCGCCGGCAGCCAAACCGTCAGCGATGTTTTTTGCGCGCTCTTGCATGGCCTGGGTCAAAGGTGGCCAAACAAACTTCATGGTGAACCAAATGAGAATGGCAAACGTAATTGCCTGTCCCAGCAAGGTTGCGTTGATATTCACGGCTGTCCCTTTCGGTCAAATACAGTGGGAGATTGCTTAGCCCTTAACAACTGCGATGAAGGGGTTCGCAAACAGCAGGTACAGAGCGATACCAACACCAATCATGGTTACCGCGTCCAACAGACCGGCCACGATGAACATCTTGACTTGCAGCGTCGGAATCATTTCTGGTTGACGTGCGGCGCCTTCGAGGAAGCGGCCGCCCAGCAGACCAAAACCAATCGCCGTACCCAGCGCGCCCATACCGATCAACAGTGCAACCGCGATCGAAACATTACCCAATAAAAGTGCCAGTTCCATTTTCTCTCCTTGGAGGTTTAGTTGATACAAGTTAAAAATCGTTAATGACTTTCGTGCGCCATGCTGAGGTACACAATGGTCAACATCATGAACACAAAAGCCTGCAGTGTGATGATCAGCAAGTGGAAGATTGCCCACGGTGCACCCAGCAGCCATTGCACATACCATGGCAACAATGCGATCAAGATAAATACCATTTCACCCGCATACATATTCCCGAACAGACGTAGCGCCAACGAGATTGGCTTGGCGATATCTTCAACGATGCGGAACAGAATATTGACGGGAATCAGCAGGGGGAATTTGCCAAACGGGGAGAACAGGATTTCTTTCGTGAAACCACCAAACCCCTTGATCTTGAAGCTGTAGAAATAAATCAGGAAGAAGACTGAAATGGACATCGCAAAAGTCGCATTCAGATCGGTGGATGGAACCACCTTCAGATGTTCCACGCCCGCTGCGCTAGCAATCAGCGGCAACAGATCGACTGGAATCACGTCCATCGCATTCATCGCGAAGATCCATACGAAAATAGTGATCGCCAGCGGGGTGATTAACTCGCTCTTGCCATGAAAGGTATCTTTTACCTGGGCATCAACCATGTCGACCACCATCTCGACAAAATTTTGCAAACCGCCGGGAACACCAGAAGTAGCTTTGCGTGCAGCCAGCCACATCGTGCCAAACACAATCAGTCCGAGCGCTATCGAAACAAGAATGGTATCAACGTGAAAGGACCAGAATCCCTCACCGGAATGAAGGTTGGTCAGGTGATGCTGGATATACTC
Organism: Gallionella sp.; assembly: GCA_036171255.1. Taxonomy (GTDB): domain Bacteria; phylum Pseudomonadota; class Gammaproteobacteria; order Burkholderiales; family Gallionellaceae; genus Gallionella. Next base: position 7,364 of record JAVHQS010000098.1, on the reverse strand, counting down.
GGATGTAGTCAGACCTTCAGCGCTCATAATCTTCACACAAAAATTAATGCTGCCCAATAAACCAGTAGCGTTGCCGCATACCCGATAAACAGCGGTAGCGCACGCACATCTTTAAACTGCGTAAACACCAAGGAGAATAACAGGATGGTGAACACCAGCTTGTACGCTTCGGCGCTGTAATGCGCCCTTACTATGTTTTTAGTATCGCCGCCTGTCGGCGCGAACATTTTATTTGCGTATGCCAAGCCAGTGAGAAAACCGATTGCCCCCCCAGCAAATGCAGATATAGCCTCAAGTCGTCCTTGCACTATCCACATCATCAGGGCAATTATGCTGGTGACTGCAACCTGACCCAAAATGATCCGGCGTACCGCGTTACTCAACCTTGCCTCTTTTTGTAAGCGCCGCATTTTAACTAAGCCAGTACTGTCACGTCAACGATTTATTTTAACCGGGCAATCAATTCATCAAGATGGTCATGGCTGGTGTAGTCGATTACCAGCTTGCCTGCACCTTTTCTGCCCACCTTGATGGTCACTTTAGTACCCAGCGCTTCCGACAACTCTTCTTGCAAGCGCAAAATATCCCGGTTGGGTTTTTTGGCCTTACTTGCCGCCTTGGTGACCGGTTCCAGCAGCCTTTGCACCAGCGACTCGGCTTCTCGCACCGACATTTGCTCCAAGGCTATCTGGTTGGCCGTAGTGATTTGTTGCGCGCCTTCCAGTCCTAGCAATGCGCGAGCATGGCCCATGTCCAGCTTGTTTTCCATTAGCATGGACTGTACCGCCTGAGGGAGTTTGAGCAGCCGCAACAGATTGCTGGCCGCGCTACGCGAACGTCCTACCGCCTCTGCAGCGACTTGATGCGTCATCTTGAATTCGTCGATCAACCTCTGGATACCTATCGCCTCTTCCAATGGATTCAAGTTTTCTCGCTGGATATTCTCAATCAGCGCCATCGCCAATGCCGCATTGTCCGGCACGCTACGTACCAGTACCGGCACATGGGACAGCCCTGCCAGCTGCGCTGCGCGCCAACGTCTTTCGCCAGCAATTATTTCATAACCACCATCTGCAAGTTGGCGCACCAGAATCGGCTGCATGATCCCTTGCGCTTTGATCGATGCCGCCAAGTCGTGCAAGGAGGCTTCATCCATATGCGAACGCGGCTGATATTTTCCCGGTTTAAGCTGGGTTACATTCAAATCACGCATCACCTCATCTTTTTCACTTCCGCCGCCGGACAACAACGCGTCAAGTCCGCGTCCCAAACCCTTGTGTGGTTTTACCATGATCGTTTCCTTTATGCCGTTGCAGCTGGTTGTGCCGCGTTATTCAACAGTTCTCCGGCCAAAGCCAGATAAGCTTGCGTTCCCTTGGATAATTTATCGTGATACAGCACCGGCAAACCGTAGCTGGGGGCCTCAGCCAAGCGCACATTGCGTGGGATCACGGTGCGATAGACCTTGCTGCCAAAGTGCTCCTGCAATTGATCCGACACTTGTTGTGCCAGCGTATTGCGCGGGTCGAACATGGTGCGCAGCAATCCTTCGATCTCCAAATTCGGGTTCAAGTTGGCGCGCACTTTGCGTATGGTATTAACTAGATCGCTCAACCCTTCCAATGCATAGTATTCACATTGCATCGGAATCATCACCGACTTTGCCGCACATAACCCATTCAAAGTCAGTAAGTTAAGTGCCGGGGGGCAATCAATCAGCACATAATCGTATTCTGCATCAACGTGTCGTAACGCATCTCGAAGACGTGTTTCACGGTGATTCAAATCGACCAATTCGATTTCTGCGCCAGCCAAGTCCCGATTGGCAGGTAACACATCGTATTTTCCGGCTTCCGATTTTTTTCGGGTCTCGGCTATCGTTTTACTGCCCAACAACACATGGTAAACACTGGCTTGCAAATCGCGCTTATCGATGCCGCTACCCATGGTCGCGTTTCCCTGCGGATCCAAATCGATCAGCAGCACGCGCTGCTGGGCAGCTGCAAGACTGGCAGCCAGATTCACCGTGGTAGTGGTCTTTCCTACTCCACCTTTCTGATTGGTAATGGCCAAAATTTTGCTCATGTCGATCCGTCCCCTTTACATGTCGCAATGACTAAACTGCGTGTCGCTTCCAAACCGGGCACATTTAGGCGAATGACGCGCTCCACCAAACAGTCGTTCGGTAGCCCCGCCAACTCTCGCTCGGCCACCCCCTTCATCGCCGCCCAGCGCCCTTGTGGAGTAATGAGATGACGCGTAATACGCAAGAAATCGCCCAGCTCGGTAAATGCGCGCGAGATGATTCCGTCGAATTTTTCCTGCACCTGAAACTCCTCCACGCGAGCGCAATGAACATTTACGTTTTGCAACCTTAACTCGATTACTGCCTGCTGCACAAAACTGGTTTTTTTGCTGTTGCTATCCAACAAAGTGAATTGCCAACCCGGCTGTACGATAGCCAAAATCACTCCCGGCAAACCCGCACCACAACCCACGTCTAACCACCGCCCCGACCAAAGATATGGCACAACAGCAAGGCTATCTAGCAAGTGATGGCTCACCATTTGCTGCGGGGCACGGATTGCTGTCAAGTTGAAAACCTTGTTCCATTTTTCCAGCAACACCAAATAATCGATCAACTTCGCCTGGGTTTCGCCGTTAATCTGCAGACCCAGTTGGACTATGCCACGCTGCAATTCTTCGCTTTGGTTCATGCACATTTTTGGGTTGGTTGGTCATCGCGAAACCCGCGCTTAAGATGCACCAACAGCAAGGAAATCGCGGCGGGAGTAATCCCGGAAATACGCGCCGCTTGCCCTATGGTTTCCGGTTTGTACTGATTGAGCTTTTGCTGCACCTCGATGGACAGTCCACGCACTTCACGGTAATCCATTTCACCCGGCAAACCCATGGTTTCGTAAAGTTTGTTACGTCCGATTTCTTCCCGTTGACGCTCAATGTAACCGTGATACTTGGCCTGAATCTCCACCTGCTCGGCGACTTTTTCGTCTGCCACGCTGACGCCCGCACCGGGCAAGCTCATCAAATTGGCGTAGCTCACATCCGGACGGCGCAATAACTCAAGAAACGAGTATTCACGCTCGATTTGCTTGCCCAGCACACGTTCCGCATCTTCCGCAGGCAAGTTGCGCGGATTTACCCAAGTACTACGCAAACGCTCCTGCTCCAGCGCTATCGATTCGCGCTTTTGTTCAAATACCCGCCACTGGGCATCATTCACGATGCCCAGATTGCGACCCATCTCGGTCAAGCGCAGATCGGCGTTATCCTCGCGCAATTGCAGCCGATACTCGGCACGGCTGGTGAACATGCGGTACGGCTCGGAGGCTCCGCTTGTGATTAAGTCGTCCACCATCACACCCAAATAAGCTTCATCGCGGCGCGGACACCATGTTTCCAGTTCTCGCACTTGCAGCGCGGCATTCAGACCAGCCAGCAAACCTTGTGCCGCCGCCTCTTCATAACCAGTCGTACCATTGATCTGTCCAGCGAAGAACAATCCTTGTATCGCCTTGGTTTCCAAAGAGCTTTTCAAGCCACGCGGATCAAAATAATCATATTCTATTGCGTAGCCGGGTCGCAAAATATGAGCATCTTCCAACCCCTTGATGGAGCGCACCAAATCCAATTGCACATCGAATGGCAGGCTGGTGGAAATCCCGTTGGGATACACCTCGTGGGTGGTCAGCCCTTCCGGCTCAAGAAAGATTTGATGCGACGTTCTGTCGGCGAAACGGGTGATCTTGTCTTCGATGGACGGACAGTAGCGCGGTCCCACCCCTTCGATTACCCCGGTGAATAAAGGCGAGCGATCCAATCCGCCGCGAATGATGTCATGTGTATGCTGATTGGTTTCGGTGATCCAACACGGCAGCTGCCCGGGATGTTGCCTCGCGTTGCCCATGAAGGAAAACACTGGCACGGGATCATCTCCAAGCTGTTCCTGCATGAGCAAATAGTTGATGGAGCGCCCATCGATACGCGGCGGCGTCCCTGTTTTCAAACGTCCTACAGGGAGATTCATCTCGCGCAAGCGATGTGCCAAACTGATAGATGGCGGGTCGCCTGCCCGCCCCGCCTGATAATTCGCCTGCCCAACGTGAATCAGTCCGGACAGAAATGTACCAGCGGTCAACACGACGGTCTTTGCACCGAAGCGTAACCCAAGCTGCGTGACTACCCCGCCCACCCTGCCTTGCTCGACCAGCAAATCATCGACTGCCTGCTGGAACAGCCAGAGGTTGGGCTGATTTTCTAGGCGTGTGCGTATCGCCTGTTTGTAAAGGATGCGATCGGCTTGCGCACGCGTGGCACGCACTGCAGGACCTTTGCTGGAATTCAAAATACGGAACTGGATACCACCCTCATCAGTGGCCGCAGCCATTGCGCCGCCGAGCGCGTCCACCTCCTTGACCAAGTGCCCCTTGCCTATCCCGCCAATAGATGGATTACAGGACATTTGGCCGAGCGTTTCGATGTTGTGACTGAGCAGCAAAGTTTTACAGCCCGCGCGCGCGCTAGCCAAAGCCGCCTCCGTACCGGCGTGCCCCCCACCCACCACAATTACATCGAATACATCGGAAAATTTCATGTCGCCGCTGATTTGGAAAGGACGCGCATCATACAACAGCCAAGCCGCAATCCCAAACGCGTTGTTTCACGTGAAACAACGCCGACTATTTTCCGATGCAGAAACGGCTGAAGATTTCGCCCAACAGATCATCGGCCGTAAATTCGCCGGTGATGCTATTGAGGGCTTGCTGTGTCAGACGCAATTCCTCTGCGAACAATTCGGCTGTTTTCAGCACTACCGAGGCTTGTTCCAAATGTGACCGGGCCAGATTCAACGCCAGAAGGTGGCGTTCGCGAGCCATGAAGATACCGCTTTCCTGGTCGCGCCAACCAACGAGCTTCAGCAATTGGGCGCGCAAATCATCGATACCATCCCCGGTCTTTGCCGAGACATAAACCGTACCTGCCAGAGCCGTGTTCTTGACTTCCTGCAAGTCAGATTTATTAAACACCAGCAGGCGCGGAATATCAGCGGGCAAGCTGGCAAGAATAGCTTCGTCTTCCGGGGTTAATCCCCGCTTCGCATCCAGCAACAGCAAAATCAAATCTGCGCGCTGCAATGTCTGATGTGTTCGGGCAATACCCATGTTTTCCACCACATCATGGGATTCGCGTAATCCGGCAGTATCCATGATATGCAATGGCACGCCGCGAATTTGAATGATTTGGCGAATAACATCGCGGGTGGTACCTGGCACATCGCTCACCAATGCAATCTCTTCTCCGGATAAGCGATTCAACAGGCTAGACTTGCCCACATTAGGCTGCCCCGCCAATGCCACATGTGCGCCTTCACGCAGCAGGCTGCCCTGTTTCGCCGCGTCTAGCGTATGTCGCAGTTTGCTTTGGATTTTTTGTAGCAGCGCATCGCGACGATTTGCGTCAACAGCGTCAACATCCTCTTCGGGAAAGTCCAACATAGCCTCAACCAGCATACGCAAATAAACCAGTTCGTCGACCAAGCCGTGAATTGCTGCGGAAAAATCACCGCGCAGCGAACGCATGGCACTTCGCGCAGCCTCCGTTGTGGTGGCATCAATCAGATCCGCAACGCTTTCCGCTTGGGCCAGATCAAGCTTGTTGTTCAGAAAAGCGCGCCGCGTGAATTCCCCAGGTTGCGCCAACCGCGCGCCCAAACTTAGGCAGCGCTTCAATAACAGGTGTAGAACGGCCAAGCCACCATGTCCCTGCAACTCAAGCACTTCTTCGCCGGTATAGGAATGGGGGGCCGGAAAATACAGGGCTATGCCTTGATCCAGCACCTCCCCGTTTTCATCGAGAAAGTTGCCATAGGTAACATGTCGCGGCGAGGGTATTTTCCCCAACACCCCTTGCGCGATGGCGACGATATTGCGACCAGAAACACGTATCACGCCCACCCCGCCACGGCCTTGGGCCGTGGCAATCGCGGCAATGGTATCAGCGTTTGACAGCAAGGCCCTCGGCCTCTAAGCCCCGAGTGATATACCACTGTTGCGCGATAGACAGCGCATTGTTCACTATTGAGTACAACACCAAACCTGCCGGAAAGAAGAAAAACACTACGCTAAAAGCAATGGGCATGATCTGCATGACCTTCGCCTGTATTGGATCAGGGGGTGTAGGGTTCAGCTTGGACTGGATTAACATGCTCCCACCCATTATCAACGGCAGGATGTAATATGGGTCAGCAGCGGACAGGTCGGCAATCCAACCAAAAAATGGTGCGTAACGCAATTCGACGCTTGCCAAGATAGACCAGTACAATGCGATAAATACTGGGATTTGAATCAATACCGGCAAACAACCGCCCAATGGGTTAATCTTTTCGGTTTTGTACAATTCCATCATGGCGCGATTCAATTGCTCGCGGTCATCGGCATATTGCTGTTTGAGCTTTTCCAGTTTCGGTGCCACTACACGCATTTTAGCCATTGAACGGTAACTGGCTGCTGACAGCGGGAAAAAAACCAGTTTGATCATAATGGTCAACAAGATAATTGCTACACCCCAGTTATGTACGAAACTTTGCAGCAAAGTCATCATCCAGAACAACGGTGTAGCGATGATGGTCAGCCAGCCATAATCGACAGTTAGCCCCAGACCTGGAGCAACTTTATTCAAACCTGATTCTGTCGGACCGGCATAAAGAGGTACACTGATAATGGTCTTCTGTCCCGGTGCAATCGTTGCCACTGACAGTACTATACCGGTTGAATATAAGCCACTATCCAATTTACGAGTAAAGAATTCACGGTTTGTTTTGTCTTTTGGCAGCCAAGCCGCAACAAAATAATGCTGCAACATACCAATCCAACCATTGTCTGATTCTTTCGGATATTCCAGTTTGCCCTTGTCGATTGTGGCAAAATCTATCTTCTGGAATTTTTCTTTTTCTGTGTATATCGCAGGGCCCGTGTAAGTAGGTACAAACTTTGACCCACCTTCTGGCGCGACATTATCACGGACCAATTGAAAATATGCCGATGTGTTTAACGGTGTAGAACCGCTGTTTTCAAGTTCATAGGCTACATCGATTAAATAGCTTCCTTTTTGGAAGGTCAGTATCTTAGCGATTTTAACTCCATTCGGACCGACCGCAGTTAGATGCACTTGAATCTGGTTTGCAGTACTGACTAGTTCATATTTGTCTTGTTCCGCAGCAAACACACTATTGTGGTTGGGCATTCCATCGCCCAACAATCCGCTCTGTGCCACATAATTATGGGTTCCTGCCCCTTTTTGAAATAGCACAAAAGGCTTGGTTTTGTCCAAGCCATCCGGCTGTT
>JAVHQS010000097.1:0-2324 GCA_036171255.1 Gallionella sp. | reverse complement strand
CCTTGCTCGCCGATGGTCGCGCCAACATGCTGGATGTTGCGATGAAGTGCGGCTATGAATCTGAAGCCGCATTTCGCAAAGCGTTCAAGCGCATCGTCGGTGTGCCACCAGGGCAAATACGACCAAAAAGTTAAATCTTCCGCCCTCAGTCGCGCAAATTACTGAACACATAATCATGTTGTTTTTGCGGTTCATGGCATCCAAAACACGCGCTGGCGGCATTTGAACCTACCGCGCGATCCGTTTTTGAATCGCCCTTGAAGCCCTCAAACCCCCATCCACCTGTCGCCGCATAACGCTTGCTGTCCTTGTGCATCACACCCACCACTTTGCGCTTGCCTTCGACTAACGCATTGCCGCCGTCATTCGCTTCCAGTAAATCAAATACGATCACCGAGCCATCGGCAAACTTTCCTTTGGCATAACCTCTCTGCGCTTTTTTATTTGCATAGAGATGGTGGATGCCACCAAACGCATCGTGCAAAGCATGACCGGGACTGATCACCATGCTTTTCACATGATGCCAATCGCGGTATCCATTGGGGTAAGGCACATCTTGTGCAAGTGCATTGGAAGACAAGGCAAGCAAGCTACCCAGTAAGCTCATTTTCAAGAATGTTTTCATGGTGTTCTCCTCAAGTTGTAATTAACGGGAACTCAATGTAGCCTAGTCACGACGCTCGCAATAGCGGGCACAAAACGGTAACTCACTTACTTTCTGGTCTATCTTGCTGATGAAAAAAGAAATAAATATTTTGGATATTGCGCACCCAACGGTCGGGCAAATGATGGAAAGCGTGGTGGGCTGCAAGTGGTCGTTAAGCGTGATTGATTCAATTCGTAACGGGGTAAGCCGTCCGGGAAAAATGGAACACGCGATAGACGGGTTGTCTGCCAAGGTGCTGAACGAGAGACTGCGTAAGTTGTTGCACTTTGGTGTGATTGAGAAGCGCGTGTTTGCGGAAACGCCGCCGCGTGTTGAATACCACCTGACAGAATTTGGCTCTCGTTTTGTTGCAATACTGGATTCAATTCACGCACTGCAGAATGAATTTCCTCACGAAATGTAGGCCGCATCACTGTTTGTATGCCTAATGGTCCGTCACACGTATTGCGATGTCCCGGTTAATCGCCCCATTAAGTGTCTGGACGTTCGGACATAAATCACCGACTTGCAGTCATGGAGCGCAACGCTCCGATTCCTGACAATGAGTTCCAGCAACAATCAAGTTGCCCAACCATTTCAGGAGATCGTCATGAGCACATTCAAACTACATACCCTCGATACCGCACCCGCCGGAGCGCTGCCCATCCTTGAGGCAGCAAAGAATGGTTTGGGATTTATTCCAAATCTCTATGCACATCTTGCTGAAGCACCTAATGCACTGAGTGCCTATAAACAACTCGGGGCATTACTCGAGCAAAGCGCACTAACCCCTGAAGAACAGCAGATTGTATTGATCTCGACTAGCATCGAAAACCGCTGCGAATACTGCGTGGCGGCCCACTCTTTCTTAGCTCGTAATCTGGTTAAGGTAGACAGCCAGCGTGTCGATGCACTGCGAGGACAAAGTTGCCTGCAAGACCAAAAGTTGAATGCGCTGGTCGCTTTCACACGTGCAGTTGTGCGTGAGCGCGGCTGGGTCGCGGGTGGAAAAGAATTGAGTGATTTCTATGCCTCTGGATACACCAAACAGAACGCGCTAGAAGTGGTACTCGGGGTAACAATGAAAACGTTGAGCAACTATACCAATCACCTAACCGATACCCCCTTAGATGCCGCATTCGCCAGCGAAGCTTGGCAGGCTCCTGATGAGTACGCATGCTGCAATAAAGCTGCGTAAGTAAAATAAGGTTCATCAGACTTTCCCGTGGGTAACCTGAGCCGGATACAGATCAAGCCCGCCGCAATGGAAGTAGATGGCGATCTTGAAATGGTCACGATTCCTGAATGACCTTCCCCCGATAAATCGTCTTCCAAGGGTGACGTAGAATTAACGTTACTTTTGAAAGGAAGAAGATGAAGAGGATTCCAAAGCAGGCGTACACACCAGAGTTCAGGGAGCTGTCGGTCAAGCGAGTGAAGTCTGGGCAGTCGATCAGCTCAGTGGCAAAGGACTTAGGACTGATCGAACAGACACTGCGCAACTGGATCAAAGCAGCGAATGCGGGGAAACTGAATAGCGCAGGCAACAAGGTGGTGACAGCGGAGCAGATGGAACTCTCCCGTCTGCGAGCCGAGAACATCCGGCTGAAGCGGGAGTGCGAGATATTAAAAAAAGCGACGGCGTACTTCGCGAGAGAAACACTGTGAAGTACGCCTG
>JAVHQS010000096.1:0-2344 GCA_036171255.1 Gallionella sp. | reverse complement strand
TGTCTAAGAATTGCAGATGCTTCTGTTTGTCACACACGATGACGTTGATGTAGTTTGTACTCTTCAAACAATGGTCAGCTACTGAAAGCAGGCAGTTCACATCAGGCGGCAGATAGATACGTGTCACATCAGGACTCTTGTTCACCACCAGATCGAGGAAACCAGGGTCTTGATGGGTGAAACCGTTGTGGTCTTGGCGCCACACGGTGGAGGTGATGAGCAGGTTGAGCGAGGACACTGGAGCACGCCACGAGACCGCCTTGGACATCGCCAGCCACTTCGCATGTTGGTTGAACATGGAATCAATGACGTGCACGAAGGCTTCGTAGGTGGAGAAGAAGCCATGACGACCGGTGAGTAGGTAACCTTCCAACCAACCTTCCAGCGTGTGCTCGGACAACATCTCCATCACGCGACCATCAGGCGATAGTTCACCGCCGCCCGCATCTTCTGGCAGTAGATCGGCCATCCACGTCTTCTTGCTCACCTCGTAGAGGTTGTCGAGTTTGTTCGAACTGTTCTCGTCGGGCCCGAACACGCGGAAGGTGTGCATGTTGTCGCGCATAATGTCGCGCAAGAACTTGCCGAGCGGGCGTGTGTTCTCTGCCACGGTAGTGCCAGGCTTTTTCACTTCCACGGCATAATCTTTGCAATCCGGCATGTGCAGAGCTTTGCGCAACAGGCCGCCGTTGGCGTGCGGGTTCGCACTCATGCGGAGCTCGCCCTTGGGTGCCAAGGCTTTCAACTCAGGCAACAAGGTGCCGTTCTGGTCGAACAACTCCTCCACCTTGTAGCTTTTCAACCACGCTTCCAGTTTCGCAAAATGTTCTGGTGTCTTCACGTCGCCGATGGGCACTTGATGAGCGCGCCAGAAACCTTCGACCTTTTTGCCATCCACTTCTTTCGGGCCAGTCCACCCTTTAGGTGAACGCAGCACGATCATCGGCCAACGTGCGCGCGTGGGTTTGCCACTGCTACGCGCTTCTTGTTGGATGCGGCGTATCTCCAACACACACGCCTCCATCGTCCCAGCCATGGCTTGGTGCATGGTTTCGGGGTCGCTGCCTTCGACGAAATACGGCGTCCAACCATAACCCTTGAACAGGTTCTCCAACTCCTCGTGCGAGATGCGCGCGAGGAGGGTCGGGTTGTTGATCTTGTAACCGTTCAAGTGCAGCACAGGCAACACCGCACCATCACGGATGGGATTCAAGAATTTATTGGAGTGCCATGAGGTGGCGAGAGGAGCGGTCTCGGATTCACCATCGCCCACCATCACGGTGACGATGAGGTCGGGGTTGTCATACGCTGCGCCGAATGCGTGCGACACGCTGTAACCCAGTTCGCCACCTTCGTGGATTGAGCCGGGTGTCTCGGGTGTGCAGTGACTACCGATGCCACCGGGGAAGGAGAATTCTTTGAAGAACTCTTTCATGCCTTCGGTGTTCTCACCCTTGTTGGGATACACCTCGCTGTAACGTCCTTCCAGATATACCGGCCCCAATACGCCGGGTGCGCCATGTCCAGGGCCTGCCATGAAGATCGCGCTTAGATCATATTTGTTGATGAGGCGGTTCATGTGGATGTAGGTGAAAGCCAAACCTGGGCTCGCGCCCCAGTGGCCGAGCAAGCGATGTTTGATGTGCTCGGGTGCCAGAGGCTTTTCGAGTAAGGGGTTGTCGCGCAGATAGATCATGCCGGCGGCAAGGTAGTTACAGGCGCGCCAATAGGCGTGCATATGGATGACTTCTTGTGAAGACAATGGAGCGATTTGAGTTTTCATGATGGTTTGATACCGATTAACTGATTGCGAAAAAGAGAGGAACCGACTTCCTGCGGGTAGAGACTATGCCTGCTGAGAACGTAACGCAAGTTGACAGAGATTGAAGATGGGCTGAGAAATCCTAACGCGGCTAAATGCACTGGTTCAGTGCGTCGGCGAACACCTCGACGGGCTGTGCGCCTGAGATGCAGACCTTGCCATGAATGACGAAGAACGGCACACCGGAGATACCCAATTCTGTCGCTCGTGCTTCGTCCGCGCGAACGGCATCTACATAGTCATCACTTTCAAACATCGCCAACGCGTCGTTAGTGCTGATGCCGAATTCTGGTGCAAGATTAGCCAGCGCGGCTCGATCCCCAACAGGAAGCGCTTCAGAAAAATATGCATGCATGAGGCGCTCTGTCGCCTGATCTCCAGCTTGGAGGGAAGCGGTGAGATGCAACAGACGATGTGCATCGAAGGTGTTGCCGGGGCGTGCCTCGCTCAAGTGATAGTCCAGTCCGACCTGTTTGGCGAGAGACGATACGCGGGTGTTCATGTTCTCGGCTTCTTGCAGTG
>JAVHQS010000095.1:6457-11480 GCA_036171255.1 Gallionella sp. | reverse complement strand
TATAACGACGCATGGTGTCACATGCGCCCAATCTGTTGTAACCCACCTCGCAACCGGACAGCCACAAGATGCGCGTCAATATCCAATCGCGCTCGGGAAAACGCGCGCCCAATTCCGGCGTGTATAGCTCACCGGTGGCTCGCCTAGCAACGAATACCGTACCGGCCGGACAGCCCTGACCGATCTTGGCGCGCACGATATGCCGACCACGTGGTGTGCAATAACTACCACTACGCTCGCCCATGCCTTGCTTGGCTGTAGAAACTGCGTAGCTACGCAATAACGCGCCACTTTCGTCAAATAATTCCAAACGCTGTGTAGCCAGATGTATCTTGATGTTCATACGGATTTTTTTTGTGCGCGCCGCATGGCGAAAAAGGCGCTCAAGGTTTCGCCGCATTGTGGTGCCAATACACCACCGATGACCTTGGTGTGATGATTCCAGCTAGGTTGTGCAAAGGTATCCGCCACGCTGCCACACGCTCCGGTCTTAAAGTCGCTGGCACCATACACGAGTCGTGCGACACGCGCATGCATGATCGCACCCGCACACATCAAACAAGGTTCTAAGGTGACGAAAAGTTCGCAGCCTACCAGTCGGTAGTTACCCAGCACTTTGGCGGCTTCACGCAAGGCCTGCATCTCTGCATGTGCAGAGGGATCGTGCAGCGTAATCGGTGAGTTAAAGCCACGGCCTACAATCTGCCCGTCTTTAACAACCACAGCCCCCACCGGAACCTCCCCCATCCGGGTGGCTTGCTCTGCGAGACGGAGTGCCTCGCGCATAAAGTCTTCATCAGTCATCGCTACGATTCATCATTAAATGGGACGGCAACGTACCATAGCCCATGCACTTTTGCGAGACGTGCATGCTTAACAAAAACTTCACATTTTGGGTCTGGCCGTACCGCTCTGACGTACCGAGTTGCGCATCGCGCGTTGGATGTTATCTATGGTGTGTAACTGCATCTTGCGCACCGGCGAAGGTGGACTCTTTTCATCCGGTATCTCGGTTCCATAACCTGGCTTATCAACCACGACACTGCCAAATTCATTAGAGACCACGATAGAGGTTTGCTTACCCTCTTCTTCCGGCTCCAACAGCATCACCTTGGCCGAAGCATCGGTAGTCACCCCTTCAAGCTCCTGACGTTCGGTGACCTCGCCCTGCACATGCGTACCGCGTATGCCTATGGTGGCGACACTGACACCAACCGTCATATCACGGCTCTGCGATTTTGCGATCAAGCCAGAGACGAAACGAAACAGTCCTTTAATGATATGCGAGTGAAAACTGTCACCTTCCTTATCCTTGTTGTTATAGACAAACTTATCTACTACCAAAGCAGATTTCTTACCCAACGAGAATCGTGAGCCGTCTGCAAACAAAATGTCCAAGGTCGTGTCGGCACCAGTACTGATGGTATCTCCAGAATAGATCGCATCGCCCTTAGCCAGCTTGCGTATGCTGCCGTCGCTAGCCTTGACCTGCGCGAGTCCTTCGCCAGTGATACGTGAGATATCGCCGGCACTGCTGGTCGCACCAGCCAACGTGGGCAGCATGACCATACACACCAGCGCGACCTGCCGAAAAATTGAAATGAAGTTCATCTTGCTCTCCTTGATTTAAATATCATTGCCTAACCATGCTTCCGTCTGCTGACACCCGTCACGGCGCTCCTACTCGGCTTAACTTGATGCGCTCGTCAGGGCTGCGGCTGGACAAGAAACCACTGCCTTTTTCAGGCAGGAAATGTGCCATGACATGCTGTCCACCAACCTTGCGTTTGGATAAATTCACACTGGCTAGTCCGCTCTTATCCAGCCTAATGGGATTCGCAATGGGATGGTCATCCAAGATAAACTGCACGCTACCGACTGGTATCACACCGCTCGACACATTGGACGCCAGCGTAGCTGCATTGTGTTCCACCGTCGCGGTATACGTCACACTATCCTTATCATTTACGCTGCTTCTGTCTTCTTGCACTCGGGTACGCGTCAAACCGGCTAGTATCCGCTGGCTGCTTAGATAGGTACGAGCAAAACCTGCATGTCCGGTAACCATCACATCGAATACGCAATCAGCCTGCGCTTGTTTGGCAACGATAACGCGACAAGCTCGCTGCGCAAGCTCTCGACTGGCAGGCTTAACTACGGGCCACTGCGCAGCGAGATAAGGCGGCTTGCTCTTAGGCCATCCTGCCAGCGTGTAAGTCTGCGTATTCGAGTCTGAGCCATAATCGAATAGGCTGTTTTTGTCACTGACACGCCATGAATCCGCAAATCGCACATACAGATCCGCATAGCGATCTTGCAGACTTACCGGCATCGATCCCAATGACGACCCATCAGATAGTCTAGGTAACCAACTTCCTGATGCACGCGCGCCCATCAGTCCTTCATAGCCCGAAGTGTGCAACACAGAGAGATTGAGATACCAGATTGCATACGTTGCCCACCAACCGGGCGTGACCACCAACGTGGTCTGATCGGGAAAGTCTATCTGCATCGCACCATCTGGCAAGCCAAGCAGATGACCACCGATACCTAGTTCGAGACCTGCACTTGGAATAGTCATAGGCAAACCATCCACACGCACGAGCAAACTTGGTGTAGCAGTGTTGGCGGTTTGCACGGTGACTCTATGTTTACCGACGCGTACTGCGACCGCCGTGTTGATGCTCACGGCAGAGTTCAGACCGATATAGGGATCGGTGATAGCCGACGCAATCGAGACCGGTGTATGCCGTGTCTGTATCTCCAAACCATTGCGTCCACGCAAGGCAACGAACTCTCCCGCACTCTGAAAATCGTAGTGCAAACCATCCACCGTGGTGAGGTGCGGATCACCGACGGCGAGTGCATCCGCCCCACTACAAACTTGCTCTGCCTGGCCGCCTCCATCGGTGTAAGTAACACAGACCGCCATATATGCACCCAGATCGGCTGCGACCAAAGTATAGGTGTCGCTATCCGTTCCGACTGGTGTGCCCCCCCTCAACCATTGATAATGGAAAGTGCCTAGGCCATCTTCATCGGCAATAGGATTAGGTAAGATGCCGGAGGAAGTCTGCGCCGTGAGCGTCTGCCCTACCGTTCTAACCCCGTCGACATAAGGTAAACCAGTGGGTGCGTGGTTGATATTGACAACCATGACCGTGATGGTCTTGATGCTTGTATTTGCACCATCTTGGGCACTCACATCGACCACATAACTGTTATTCGCATCCGCATCTATGGGCGCTTCATAGTTCTTTACAGCCATCGTCAGGTTAGCTCCCACGATACTAAACTGGGCGGCATCTGCCCCGCCGCTGATGCTGAAGTTGGCCGGATTGATACCTACCGTATCGACATCCGTAGAACTCAAGGGCACAGCAAAAACCGCATTCTCATTGACACCCTGCGCGGCAGCCGTCGTGATGACAGGCGCATTGTCGTTCACATCATTGACCGTCACCGTGATGATTTTGACGGTGCTGTGCACGCCATCACTCGCACTGACCTGTACCACGTAAGTGTTGTTGGCATCCGCATCACTCGGTAACTCAAAATCTTTCGCTGCCATCGTGAGGTTGCTTCCCACAATACTAAACTGGGCGGCATCTGCCCCGCCGCTGATGCTGAAGTTAGCCGGATTGATACCTACTGTATCGACATCCGTAGAACTCAAGGGCACAGCAAAAACCGCATTCTCATTAACACTCTGCGCGGCAGCCGTCGTGATGACAGGCGCATTGTCATTCACATCATTGACCGTCACCGTGATGATTTTGACGGTGCTGTGCACGCCATCACTCGCACTGACCTGTACCACGTAAGTGTTGTTGGCATCCGCATCACTCGGTAACTCAAAATCTTTCGCTGCCATCGTGAGGTTGCTTCCCACAATACTGAACTTGGCAACATCAGCACCCCCAATAAGGCTGAAGGTGGCTGGATTGATACCCACGGTATCAACATCTGTTGAACTCAAAGGCACGGAGAAACTTGCACTCTCGCTCACAATAAGCGTGGCTGATGTGGTGATAACAGGCGGGTTGTCGTTGAGATCATTGACGCTGACGGTCAGCAGCTGGTCGAAACTCAATCCGTTGAAATCGGTGACGCGCACAATTACGGCATAACTGGTCTTGGTCTCGTAATCCAGCACACCTGCCGTCAAACGCAACCTGTCATTGGCCGAGCCGCTGATGGAAAAATGAGCTGCATCCACCCCGCCGACGACGCTGAAACTGAAGCGATCACAACTATCGGGATCAACAGCGGTCAAGGTGCCCACCTCCATACCCGCCGAGGTATCCGTGCCCTCGTTCAATGAGACTACGGGCATACTCACGCCGGTTGGAGCACGGTCACGTTGTTGTAAGGCACGGTAGATATCCAACCTAGGTGCGCTGCTGCCATCTGGGAAGCTGACAGTCACATTGGCACTCGTTCTGAGTGTGCTCTCGATCTGATCCAGTGGCACACCGCAACTTTGTAGGATAGCAGCGGCACCGGACACAATAGGTGCAGAGAAGGAGGTGCCAGTCTGGCTGACATAACCTCCCCCCAAAGCGGTAGAGCGAATTACCGAACCGGGCGCTGCGATATCCACCCAAGGGCCATAGTTACTGGTGCTGCAACGTTGATCCAATGCGGCAGATGCGCAATCCGTATGCACCAAGGAGACGCTGTTGGCCACGGTGATAAAGAGGTCTTTGCGTGTCAACGCGGGCTGTAGATCGTTGCAACGTGCCGGATAATAGAAACTGTTATTTCCTTGGTTACCCACGGCATTCACAACGATGGCACGGGGTACACCTAACACTTGTACCAAGCTGTCAATGGCACCACAAACTCCCGGCCAGTTGGCGAAAGCATTTAACACACTGAAGCTGGCGTTGATCACCTTGGCCTCACCATGTGCAGCCACATAAGCAGCCGCATCGTTAAAGCCTTGTATCATTTCCATATCAGTGATGACCGCATCTGGACTCACCTGTATCGCGTGTATCTTGCTGCCATAGGCGACGCC
>JAVHQS010000095.1:0-6357 GCA_036171255.1 Gallionella sp. | reverse complement strand
AATACTCTGCGCTGTAGTATGGGCAGCAGGAATCAATAGCAACTCATCGGCTATTGCCATGGTGGCATTGTCCATCGTAACAATATGACGCTTATCAGAAGTTGCCGCACGCACGGGCAAGCTGCTGACACACAAGTCAAACGGTGCGGAACGCGATTCGCTGCTACCCTCTGTGCTGTAAGCGCTATATGAGAAGCAACTATCAGGTTTGGAACTTGCGGTATCGACTGTGATGCGTGCCGCATACACACCATCATTGGCCTGACTGTCCCCCGCACGACCAAGATCATTCATCAGCACACCGACACGTTGATCAGCTCGACGCAGATAAATTTTTGCTTTGCCGTGGTCAAGTCGAGTGACATAAAAAATGACAGCGACCTTGCCGCTACCCACTTGCAAAGCGTAAGGCTCAGCGCGCGGAGGCAATAGCTTCGTATGCTCAGTCACTACGGGCTGGACGCTTTGCGCAACACTGAAGGTGCATGCCAATAGGAGTATCGGCAGCTTGCGCAACAGTTTGACCACATTAGTTTGGTTATACATTCCGCTCTCCTTCTCAGTGAGCTTGAGACTAATCGTCACTCAAACTTTCCAATATCTCAGGCCACACCTCGCGCCAACAACAAGCGTGGTCTTGTCCTTCAAACACCCTCAAATGAGCCTGTTTTTGCTGAGCAATCGCATTTTTAATTAGAAGCGGCGGGACGTTGATATCTTCGGCTCCGGCGAAATGTTGCTGTCTGATGGCAATCGGCAAAGCTTCACGTTTTGCCGGATTGAGTGAATCGCTCAAAGTCGGCTGGCGATGCAAAGCTGCCCAACGCTCGGTGTCTAAGTTGGCCGCGACCGTGATGACGGCCTCGGTTTTGGACAAGTTCTCAGCCATCAACATCGCCAAGGTTCCCCCACCGCTATAACCAAGTAATACCAATCTTGTGTAACCAGCCGAAATCCGACTCAATGCTGCCGTCATACTGTCTATCACTTGCTGGGAGTAACGCGCTGTAGTCCATAGAACCGGCGTACATGAAGCGCTGCCACTCAAACCGAGATAGCAAGGCCTGCCCAGATAAACACTGCTCACAGGATCTTGAGCCATCAAGTCCAGCATCAAAGGCACATGCGGCGTAGGATCGCTGGCGGCTAAGTTGCGCGCTAACAAGGGGCTGCCGTCGCCATCTAAATAGACATGTAGGATAGAGCCTACTGGCGCATGCCCCTGTTTAAAGTATACGACATGCCGAAAACCAGCCCCTGTTATCAGCTGCCTGTCAAAACCCAAGCGGGCGGCATGCTGATTAAAATTTTGCGTAGGACTTGCGCATCCACCTGAGAACAGCACAATCAGGAGCAGCCAGATTCTCATACCTGCCCCCGACTATGACTGTGCTGTCAGAATCCCATCAACACGCCGGCACTGAGCGACCAGCTACTCAGAAAACGATCCTGAGTGCGCTTCTCAAAATCAGCGTACAACTGAGTTCCACTGTTCATCGCAGCGCTGATGCCTAAGCTCAACAATAGATAGTTACGGTCAGGCGAATCAGTTTCGACAAGGAATCCCGTACCCGGTGTACTGATCAACTCGTTGCTGATCTGACGAAAACGATTCTGGAACTCATGTACAAAAGCGAAACGTGCCATAGGCTCCAAACTTCCCCAGTCTCGACCATAGGATGTGGAGACACGACTACCCACGCTGCTGGTAAGTGACAAGGTGCTGCGATCACCATAGTGCATTTCTAGTGTGGTCGCCCCTTGTTCACTGTAATTTTTGAATTTAGTCTTGATGTAATCCAAGGTGATGAACGGCGCTAGGTTGTAACGCCCCAACTCCTTCAGATAGGTTGCCGAGGTACCCGCTAGCACTTGACTACCGGTCGTCGCGCCTGTGGCATAACCGTTGATGGTACCGAACGCCACATGGCGTTGACTGTCGTAATTAAGCTTGCCGTAGCCTAGATAGCCGTCGACCGCAATGTCATCACTAGGCAACCAAGTACCGTAGAGCGTCGCCAGATTATTTCGTGTCTTGAGCGAACCACCACCCGTCAAAAAGGTGGCTTTATCACGGGTCTGACCTATAGTGGCACCCAATACAAAAGTGTCTGAATAGCGGTGATCTACACCTACCATCAGCCCTGCCAGATCAGACTTATAACCATTCTCGAGCACGCTATCGGGTCGATCACTTTTGCCATATTGCGGAGCAATCATAAAACCCCACCCTCCGTCATCTGCACTCGCACCAGCTGTGACTTGATTCCTGTTCTTCTCTCTACGTTCACGGTCATTTCCGCCATGCGTCAATCCTGAACTAACGCCGACGCTACCAATATTGGCCGAGACAGAACCACCGGCAGTCCCCCCCGCAAAACCACCTTGGGTATTCGCGCACATCGCGTTCAAAGACACCGCATCCCATCCCGGCGGGAGATTACCGGCAGGTCGTCCGCACAGCGAAATAATGTATTGCTGTAGCTGTGCGTCAGAAGTCGCTGCATGCGCGGTTTGTGGCTGTGTGATCACTGCCAACAACAGAATAAGGTATAGGGTAACTGGGTGTTGAAATTGCAAAGGCAGCATTGCACTGCGTGTGGTTGTACTATTTCTCACGTTGATCTCCCATTTGTAAATCGAACAACATCGTGGCCACCCCTTTCGTCAAATTCTCGAACGACTAACGTGGGCAAGCGAAGTATCCTCGGCCTATATCGGTTAGTCAAACAATGACTTTATTTAAGTTTGATAAATTTCACCAAGAAAAAATTCCATCATGGTGCTTGCCATATAGACGAAATTTGCACAGAATCCCAACACCTAAAGCGAGCCCGTCGATGCCAAAAAATACCGTACCAAATTTCACCGCAGCCGCTACCAGTGGTTTAACTTTCACCCTCTCTGCCCACCTCGGCAAACACTTGGTAATCTACTTCTACCCCAAGGACAACACACCGGGCTGCACCACCGAAGCACAACAATTCCGCGATCTTTACCCCGAATTTCTCGCCGCAGGCTGTGAGCTAGTGGGCGTATCGCGCGACAGTCTCAAGTCGCATGAGAACTTCAAAACCAAATTCACTTTGCCCTTCGAATTGATTGCAGATCCCGATGAGGCTGTGTGTGCTTTATTCGGCGTGATGAAAATGAAGAACATGTATGGCAAACAAGTGCGCGGCATCGAGCGCAGCACCTTTGTCTTCGATAAAGCAGGTGTTTTGCGTCAGGAATGGCGCGGTGTCAAAGTCCCCGAGCATGCTCGATTGGTGCTCGATTTCGTCAAGTCGCTCAACTAAAAGGCCACTACCATGCCCCCACGTAAAAAAGCAGCCACCAAGGACAATCACACCAAACTCTTCGTTCTGGATACCAACGTGCTGTTGCACGACCCGACCAGTCTGTACCGCTTCGAAGAGCACGACATCTGCCTGCCCATGTTTGTCTTGGAAGAGTTAGATAACAAGAAAAAGGGCATGACCGAAGTTGCACGTAATGCGCGCCAAGCCAGCCGCTTTCTCGACGAAATCGTCAACGATGCACCGCGCAATATAGAAGAAGGTATCGCCCTCGAATCCGCCGCTCACAAAAACTGTACCGGTCGTCTCTTTCTCCAGACCAGTTTCGTCAAATATGAATTGCCACAGAATCTGGAGCTAGGCAAAGCTGATAATGCCATTCTCGGTGTGATCATAGGTTTGCAACAACAGCAGCCCGAACGCGCCGTCATCCTAGTCAGCAAAGACATCAACATGCGCATCAAGGCGCGCGCGCTGGGGCTGGAAGCGCAGGACTACTTCAACGACAAAGTGCTGGAAGATAGCGACCTGCTCTACAGCGGGGTGTTGCAGTTGCCCGATGATTTCTGGGAACGTCATGGCAAGGACATGAAGTCGTGGCAGAAAGACAGCCACACTTAC
Source organism: Gallionella sp. (assembly GCA_036171255.1). GTDB lineage: Bacteria > Pseudomonadota > Gammaproteobacteria > Burkholderiales > Gallionellaceae > Gallionella. The sequence continues at coordinate 2,437 of JAVHQS010000095.1, read as the reverse complement.
TATCAGATACGCGGACCACTATGCGCCGCCTTCTTCAAAAATCAGTTCGTTTACAAAGAAGATGACACGCCCTTCTACGCCATCGTTACAGAACAGAATGACGATAGTGCTGTGTTGCGTACTCTGACCGATTACACGCATAGCAAGAACAATGTATGGGGCATCACCGCACGTAACCGCGAGCAAAATTTCGTGCTCAATCTGCTGCTTGATCCCGAAATCGATTTCGTCACCCTGCTCGGCCAAGCCGGTACCGGCAAGACTCTGCTGACCTTGGCTGCGGGCTTATGGCAGACCTTGGAGACCAAGATCTACACCGAGATCATCATCACCCGCGTGACCGTACCAGTGGGCGAAGACATCGGTTTCCTACCTGGCACCGAGGAAGAGAAGATGAACCCTTGGATGGGTGCATTGGAAGACAATCTGGACGTATTGAACAAGACCGAAGAAGAAGGTGGTGACTGGGGCCGAGCCGCGACACGCGACCTGATACGCTCACGCGTCAAAGTGAAGTCGCTCAACTTCATGCGCGGCCGTACCTTCCTCAACAAATATCTCATCATCGATGAAGCGCAGAACCTCACGCCCAAACAAATGAAGACCCTAGTGACCCGTGCCGGCCCTGGTACCAAGGTGGTATGCATGGGTAACATCGCGCAGATTGATACGCCCTATCTGACCGAGGGCAGCTCCGGTCTGACTTATGTGGTGGATAGATTCAAAGGTTGGGAACACGGCGGTCATGTCACTTTGATGCGCGGTGAACGTTCTCGTTTGGCCGACCACGCCGGCGAAGTGCTGTAAATCGTGAGCGACACGGCGAAGAAATCCGATGCCGAATGGCGCGAACAACTCACCGCAGAACAATATGCGGTGACACGCCAGTGCGGTACCGAACATCCTTTTACCGGCCTATATTGGGATTGTCACGACGCAGGCATGTATCGATGCATCTGTTGTGACAGCCCTTTGTTTGATGCCACTACTAAATTTGATTCGGGTTCCGGTTGGCCCAGTTTTTACGCACCCGAACACGCCGAACGTGTTTTGATAAAGCGCGATAGCAGTCACGGCATGGTGCGTGACGAAGTGTGTTGCAAACAGTGCGGCGCGCATTTGGGCCATGTATTTCCCCACGGTCCTCAACCCACGGGCTTACGTTATTGCATCAACTCAGCCTCACTTACTCTAGCTAAAAAATAACTCACCTATGAAACTTCTTTTCGATCTCTTCCCCATCCTGTTGTTCTTCATCGCCTTCAAACTCCAGGGCATCTATATTGCTACCGCTGTCGCCATTTTGGCGACCGTGGCACAAATTGCTTGGAGCAAGTTCAGACATGGCAAGATAGACACGATGTTGTGGATCAGCTTCGCCATCATCACTGTATTCGGCGGGGCCACGCTGATTTTGCATGATGAGACCTTCATCAAGTTCAAACCCACAGTGTTGTATTGGCTGTTCGCTGCAATACTGCTGATCTCAAATGTGTTCTTCCACAAGAATCTGATGCGTAGCCTGTTGCATGAAAAATTGGCATTACCGGTGCACGCTTGGGACCGCTTGAATCTGATGTGGGGAGTGTTCTTCTTGGTGCTGGGTTTCATCAACCTGTATGTCGCGTTTAATTACTCGACTGATGCCTGGGTGAATTTTAAGTTGTTCGGTTTCACCGGATTGATGTTGGTCTTCATCCTCGGTCAGGGTGTGTGGTTGAGCAAATATGTAGATGAGAAAAAAGAGCGTAACTGATTTTATCTAAGTCTCATTCGCCAGTAAAAATTCATCTAGGATACGCTCTAGATACCTTGCTTTTTTAATAACTATTTTTCCAACTAGAAATTCTGCTCAACGAAAAGAAGGACACGATACGTGTCCTTCTTTTCGTTGAGCAGACAGTCTTAGCAAGACGAACCGATTACAAGCACAAGTTGCGCTTCAATCTCACCCACCTTACTTTTCGCCACGCAGCGTAATCTCAACGCGGCGATTAGGTTGCAGGCAGGCTACCTGCTTTGCTTTGCTCGTCTTGTTGGAACAATTCACAATCGGCTTAGATGATCCGCCGCCCTTGCTACTAATCTTCTCTACCGCGATTCCCTTGCTAGACAGATATTGTTTGATACGTTCCGCACGTGCTTCTGATAGTTGTTGGTTCTTAGATTCATTACCATCCGAACGTAGTCTGTCGGTATAACCGACCAACTTCACTTCTTTGATCTCAGTCCACTCCTTGATGGCGTCAGCGAGTTTATCCAAACTTGCTGATGCGCCGCTGACCAACTGATCGCTAGCAAACACAAACAGTGCATCACCCGACAAAGTAAACTTCTCGACGTTGCGTACACCAGCGCCATCCCCCGTACCGGCACCCACGCCGGCCAGCGCCAAACCCTTAGCTTTGGCATCGTCTTTACCGCAGTTATCCATAGC
>JAVHQS010000094.1:0-2387 GCA_036171255.1 Gallionella sp. | reverse complement strand
TTCACCCGGCGCGACATCATTCCGCAGATCGAAGTGGCGGTCGGTGACAATGTCGAGGTGCTGGTGCTGCGCATCCTGGATGCGCTCACACCATCGGATGAAGCGCTCATCAAGCAGTTCGCCGATACGCATCATGTGCAGTTCTGGACGCAGACCAAAGGGCCGGAAACGGTGATGCCGTTTTATCCTCCGGATGCGCCGCCGTTGAGCTACAGCCTGCCCGAATTCGGCATCATCATGCCGTTCGCGCCGACCGAATTCACGCAAGTGAACAGCGACATGAACCGGTTGATGGTGAGCCGCGCCATGCGTTTGCTCGATCCGCAACCCGGTGAACGCATCGCCGATTTCTTCTGCGGTCTTGGCAATTTCACCTTGCCCATCGCGCGCAGCGGTGCGCAAGTGGTCGGTGTCGAAGGCAGCGATGCGCTGGTGAAACGTGCGAAGCAGAACGCCGAATATAATGGCCTTTCCGGTAACGCCACATTCCAGATGATGAACCTGTTCGAGATGGACGAGGCCACCCTGGCCAAGGCCGGCAGCTCATTTGCAGGCGGCGAAGGTTCTACGTCAGAGGATTCGCTGCCAAGCGACCATTCCCGCAATCGGCCCGCTTTGCGGGTAACGTGTCATGGTCGCCGCTTCGACAAATGGCTGGTCGATCCGCCGCGCGACGGCGCGATCGAGCTGATGAAATCCATTACGCCGGAGATCGCACCCGGGCGCATCGTCTATGTGAGTTGCAGTCCGTCCACTCTGGCGCGCGATGCCGCCGAGCTGGTGCAACGCGGCTACGTGTTGAAATCCGCTGGCGTGATGAACATGTTCCCTCAGACCTCGCATGTGGAATCCATCGCGGTGTTTGACAAATCATGAAGCGCTACGACGATCTGGTTACCGAGGCGCTCACGCGCGTGAAGGAGATCATGCCGTGGGACTTGAGCCGCTCGCTTGCCGCTGGCAGCAAGCCCATCCTGCTCGATGTGCGCGAGCCGTCCGAGTTCGACAAGTTGCGCATTCCCGGTTCGATCAACGTGCCGCGCGGCGTGCTGGAACAATCCTGCGAATGGGATTACGACGAGACCGTGCCGGAGTTGGCTGCCGGGCGCGAGCAGCAGATCGTCGTCATCTGCCGCTCCGGCAAGCGTTCGGTGCTGGCGGCGGATATGCTGTTGCGCATGGGTTTCACCAACGTCGTTTCGCTCAAGACCGGCGTGCGCGGCTGGAGCGATTACGAACAACCGATGACCAACGTGAACGGTGAAGCGCTGGATGCGGATGATTGCGATGTGTTGCTTGCGCCGCGAGTGCGGCCCGAGCAGCGCAAACCGAAAGCATCCTGATTCGCGAATGCAGAACAAAAAAGGCGGCCTGCGCCCGCAAGGGGTAGGCCGCCTTTTTGTCGAGGGCGCTGAGCCTTAATCCTTCTCGCCGCTGAACGCCATCAGCAGGTTCAGCAGATTGATGAAGATGTTGTAGATGTCGAGGAACAGCGTCAGCGTCGCCATCACGTAGTTGGTCTCGCCGCCGTGCACGATCTGGCTGATGTCGAACAGGATGTAGGCCGAGAAGATCAGCACCGCGATCGCGGAGATGGTCAGCGACAGCGCGGGCACCTGGAAGAACATGTTCGCCAGCGAAGCGACGATCAGCAGGATCAGGCCGATGAACAGGAACTTGCCCATGAAGCTGTAATCCTTCTTCGTGACGGTTGCCAATGTCGCCAGGCTGCCGAAGATGATGCCGGTGCCTCCTGCCGCCATGCCGACCAGTTGTGCGCCGTTCTTCAGGTGCAGCGCCACTTGCAGGATCGGGCCGAGCAACACGCCGGCGACGAAGGTGAAGCCCAGCAGCGCCACGACGCCCCACACGCTGTTGCGCAAGGCGGTGACGGCGAACATCAGCCCCATCATCGCGCCGAACATCAGCAGCGAGGATATGACCGGATGCGGTGCCATGAACGAGAAGTTGATAGACATGCCGACGAACGCGCCGATCACCGTCGGGATCATGGTCAGCGCCAGCATCAGGTAAGTGTTGCGCAGGACTTTGTTCTGTTCGGTTGCGATCGCGCCTATCGGTGTTGCGCTTTGGTATTCCATGTGAGTTCTCCTAAAAGTTGTGCGTGAACCAGACTGCGGGGATGAGACTAGCGAAGTGTGATGAAAGTTTCAATCGTGCAGCGAGTAGGGGAATTGGTGGCGGAAGCTGTGAGATTCGAACTCACGGAGGACTCGCATCCTCGGCAGTTTTCAAGACTGCTGGTTTAAACCACTCACCCAAGCTTCCAAATTGTTTTTGTTTCGTGCTCAAGCGGCAGTTTTGGCTACGACATAACCTGAAGGTTGGTCTGCGCCGTAACGAGCCACTGCGTGGCGTGTTATCAA
>JAVHQS010000093.1:0-2393 GCA_036171255.1 Gallionella sp. | reverse complement strand
TGCACTCGCAATACACCAGGCACACCCCGCTCATATTCGAGTAGCCCGCATGGGCGCCAACATCTTCGACCTTGATGCACAGCTCACAACTCCGTCCATCTAGGAACAGCGTGCCTACTTGGAAGATCGCCTTATCTTTACCGGAATAGAAATGGCGGAAAGAAACAAAGTTATTCACCAGCAGATAAAGGTCGCGGTTGTAGCGCAGCAGTCTTTCCACTGCGCGTATCGCTTTCACTTCTTGTGCGACTGCTTGATCTTGCCCGATCAAAGCGCCGATCCCCGCTTGATGCTTACTTTGCAGGATCTCTTTGATGCGTGCGATCCCCAAGGACTCGACACTGGTCGCCGGTTTAGCGGCCTGCCAAGTCGCGAATGCGGAGAATTTTTCACACACCTCGCTCCACTCACTGGCACTCAGACGCTCTTTGTCACCAAGTAACGGCACCAGCACCTGCTGACGCAAGGCAGCGATACGTGTCGCCCATACTGGATTGATACCCGTGCGCAGCGGCATGGGCTTATCTGCTTCTATCGTGGCGAGCGGAAAATTCTCCACTTCTTGATTTTGCGCTGACAGGTTCTGTGCAGCGAACTGCTGATAGTCCGCAGCGGAACGGCTCAGTGGTTCGGCTGCACGCGCATCGTAAGCAGCCAGATGGCAACGCGTGAAATAGTCGTCCAACTTGGCACGCACAGCGTTGAAGGCATCGGCTGCCGCGACGGTGTCATCCCCCAACAGCAACGCCGTTTTATCCGCCGACGCATACCAGTCGGCATAGCTGCGCAACTCCGTAAAGAAACGATCAGTCAAGGCCGTATCGATGCCGACTTCACCGCTCAAGTCAGCAACCGACCCCACGCACTGCATCGCAGCCTCGATAGTCACGCGCAAAGGCGCATCAGATATTTGTTTTGCGGCGATCACGCCATCACCGTTGAACTCTAACGCCGCAACGAATTTCTCAATGTCGTCCATATCGGCCAGCGTGATCTCAAGTGCATCCGGCTTGCCCAGACTCTTGAGAATATGGCGCGCCGAGGCCAGCACATGTTTACCTTCCGCGCTGCTGTCGTCTATGTCATGCAAGGCCAGCTTGTCCGCGCCCTGCACCAGCACATCGGGATTCTTCAGTAGACTACCCGCCCAGGCAATCGCCGCCAGTACTTCATTGGCGCGCACCCGACCATCACTGTCACTATCGATCAGATCGAGCGTCTTAGTATCGAACTCGATACCGCGTGTCGGGCAACTCAATGCCACCCAGAGTTTTTGATTGAGATCTTTGAGTGCCAGCAGATCGGCACCGTTGTCCAATTGCACCTGATCAAAACCTCCGGCGCGGAAAAAATTCCATGTGTGTGCAGCCGTCATACCCATCTCCTAATGTTGTTATGTGAATAAGAAATTGAAGCAAAAAACGCGATGATTATACCGAATCAGAATCTTAGTTCTCGTGGAACTCCAAGGTGTAGTGAGCATGTTCATCCTGAGCCAAATGTTGGACCAGATAAGGCATGACTTGCTGCAACACTCCGTGCAATACCCAGGGCGGATTGAGGACGAACATACCGCTGCCATGCATACCTATGCCCTCCGCGCCTTCAGCTTTAACGGTGAGTGCGACATGCAGCCAACTCTTGACCGGCAAGGTCTTCAGCTCCTCGGGCAAACGGCGCGCATCGTCGCGTTGCAGCTGCGGATACCACACTGCGTAGATACCGTTGGCAAAACGTTTCAAGCCTTCCTTGAGGCTATCGACCACGCGTTGATAATCCTGTTTCTCTTCATAGGGCGGGTCTATCAATATCAGGCCGCGACGCGGCGGTGGCGGCAGCAGCGCCTTCAGCGCGCCAAAGCCGTTGGCCTGATGCGTCAAAGCTTGCGGGTCGTAATCGATGAAATTCTCCAACAGGATGTCACTGTCGGTAGGATGCAATTCATACAAACGTAATCGGTCGTCAGGACGCATCATCTTGAGCGCCACCAAAGGAGAACCGGGATAGATTTTCATCTCGCCATCGGGATTGAGCGCTTTGACTAAAGCGACATATTCCGCCAGTGCTGCCGGCATATCAGTGCGATTCCACAAGCGCGCGATGCCACTCTCGTACTCCGCATTCTGTGTGGCGTAGCCGCTATTGAGTGCATAGCACCCTGCCCCAGCATGCGTGTCTATATACCAGTAGGGCTTGTCCTTCAGCCCTAGGTATTGCAGCAATTGGCATTCAACAAAGTGTTTCAATACATCGGCATGATTGCCGGCATGAAAAGCGTGGCGATAACTCAGCATGGATAGAGTGATGAAGATTGAGCAGGCCGCGATTGTGCCATGCGGCTAGGCAAAATGCTTGCATTGGAACTTGTAATCATGGCGATAGCTGGCACAATC
>JAVHQS010000092.1:0-2483 GCA_036171255.1 Gallionella sp. | reverse complement strand
TCGAACAGATCGGGATCGATATGCCCGTTCTCCTTGAACTTGCCGAGGATGGTCAGCGATTCCGTCAGGGTCTTGCCTTCTTTGTAGGGGCGATCCTTGGCGGTAAGTGCCTCGAAAATGTCGGCAATACCCATCACCCGTGCCTGCACCGACATCTGGTCGCGCGTCAGGCCACGCGGGTAGCCTTTGCCGTCCATGCGCTCGTGATGCCCCCCGGCATATTCCGGCACGTTCTTGAGGTGCCTCGGCCACGGCAGGGCTTCCAGCATCTTGATGGTGACCACGATGTGATGGTTGATGATCTCGCGTTCTGCAGCCGTGAGCGTCCCGGCGCGGATGGTGAGGTTCTCGACCTCGTCGTCGCTGAGAAACGGTTTAAGCGGGCAATCCGCAGAGCGAGCGCTCGCAAAGTCGCCTGTCTTTCCGCCGGCATCGCGCCACTGGTAGCCCGCGATCCGGCGCACGCGCGCCACCGCCTCGTCCGACATCTTCTCGCCGCCGACATTGCAGTGGCGCAAGAATTCGCGGTCGTCATCGAGTTGGCGGATGCGCGCTTCATATTCGGCGCAGATTTGCGCAACCTCAACTCCTTCGCCCGCAACAAACCCCTCCCGGCCTCCCCTTGTCAGGGGAGGAGTTGCACCCCCCCCCTGATAAGGGGGGATTGAGGGGGGTTGGGGTGTGAGGTGCGACATTGCGCGCAGCATGGCGATCTCGGCATCGCGCTTGAGCACCTCGAAACGGGTATCCACCAGCCCGATGCGGTCGAACAGGGTATGCAGCTTGGTCGCCTTGTCCACCACGTGCACCGGCGTGGTGATCTTGCCGCAGTCGTGCAGCAGGCCGGCGATCTTCAACTCGCGCCGGTCCTGGTCGGTCATCACGAAGTCCTTGAGCGGGCCATGCTCGGTGCGGTTGACCGCCTCGGCCAGCATCATGGTCAGCACCGGCACGCGGGCGCAGTGTCCGCCGGTATAGGGCGATTTGTCGTCGATCGCGGTATTGATCAGTTGGATGAAGGATTCGAACAATTCTTCCAGTTGCCCGATCAGGCGGCGGTTGGTGAGCGCGATGGCGGCCTGCGAGGCCAGCGACTCGAGCAATTGCTGATCGTCCGCCGAGAATGGCACGATCGCACCAGTCTCTTTGTCCTGCGCGTTGATCAACTGCAACACACCGATGACTTCATCTTCGTGGTTGCGCATCGGCACTGCGAGAAAGGACTGGGAGCGATAGCCGGTCTTGGCATCGAATTTTTTCGTCCCGGAAAAATCGTATCCCTTCGCGGTATAGGCATCGGGAATGTTCACCGTCTCGCCGCTCAGCGCGGCGTGGCTGACCACCATCGAATGAATCGGCTTGCCCTCCTTGTCGTACAGCTGGATCGGATAGAAAGTGATCGGCACCCCGCTGGTGCCGCCCATCGCGATATTGAGGGAATCGGTGCGCATGATCTCGAAACGCAACACGCGCTGCTCGGGCTCGTGCAGATAGAGCGTGCCGGCATCGGCACGGGTGATGCGCTTGGCGGCTTCGAGGATGGTTTCGAGCAGGTTGTTGATATTGCGCTGCTGGGACAGCGCGATGCCGATCTCGTTGAGTTCCTTGAGGCGGTGGCGCAGATTGTCCGAAGCGTTCATCAGGAGCCCCTGATTACTTGATGCAGACGGCGCGTATCTGGTGCATGTCGGTGATGCCTTGCAGCACTTTTTCCATGCCGTCCTGCTTCAGCGTGTGCATGCCGTCCTCGAGACAGATGGCGAGCAGTTCGGCGACGCGCGCATGTTCCTGGATCGCCTTCTTCACCTGATCGGTGCCGATCAGCAGCTCGTGCAGACCGACCCGCCCGCGATAGCCGGTACCGGAACATTTGTCGCACCCGACCGGGCCGTACAGCGTGAATTGCCCCTTCTCGTCGGCAAACAGCTTGACCCATTCTCCGTACAGTTTCCTGGACTCGGCGGCCGCGTCTTTCTTCCAGGCTGAGGTATTGAGCAGCTCGCCGCTGTATTCGGCGAGCAACGCTTTCATTTCGTCGGCGGTCGCGATATGCGGTTTCTTGCAGTCGCCGCACAGGCGTTTCGCCAGACGCTGCGCCAGGATGCCCAGCAGCGCATCGGCGAAGTTGAACGGGTCCATGCCCATGTCCAGCAGGCGGTTGATGGACTCCGGCGCGCTGTTGGTGTGCAGCGTGGCAAACACCAGGTGACCGGTCAGCGAAGCCTCGATGCCGATGGACACGGTTTCCTTGTCGCGCATTTCACCGACCATGATCACGTCCGGGTCGGCGCGCAGAAAGGCGCGCATGATCGTGGCAAAATCCAGCCCGGCCTTCTTGTTGATCTGTACCTGCCGCAACCCCTTCTGGGTGATTTCCACCGGGTCTTCCGCGGTCCAGATCTTGGTGTCCGGCTTGTTGATGTATTTGAGGATGGAGTGCAGCGTGGTGGTCTTGCCGGAACCGGTCGGGCCGCACACGAAGA
>JAVHQS010000091.1:0-2491 GCA_036171255.1 Gallionella sp. | reverse complement strand
GCTCGCTGTTGCAGAAAGTCATGGGCGAGGCGACGCGCATGCTGAACGCCGAGCGTTCCACGCTGTTCCTCAACGACGAGAAGAACAACCAGCTGTGGTCGGAAGTCGGGCAGGGGCTGGAGTCGATGCAGATACGCCTGCCCAATCACCTCGGCATCGCGGGCGCGGTGTTCACCTCCGGCAAGTCCATCAACATCCCTTACGCCTATGCCGACCTGCGTTTCAATCCGGCATTCGACAAGCAGACCGGTTTCTTCACGCGCTCGATCCTGTGCGTGCCGATCGTCAACAAACACGGCAAGACCATTGGCGTGACCCAGGTGCTGAACCGGCGCGGCGGCCCGTTCACCAACGAGGACGAGTCGCGGCTGCGCGCCTTCACCGCGCAGATATCGATCGCGCTGGAGAACGCCAAGCTGTTCGCCGACGTACAGGCGATGAAGAACTACAACGAGGCGATGCTGGAATCGATGTCCAACGGCCTGATCACGCTGGACGAGAACGAACGCATCGCCACTTGCAATGCGGCTGGTCTGCGCATCTTCAAGGTGCGTGCGGAAGAAGTGCTGCACAAGCCGGTGGCGGAATTCTTCACCGGCGGCAACGTCTGGGTGCTGGAAAAACTCAAGCAGGTGGCCGAGAGCGGCGAGCAGCAGACCTCCATGGATGCCACGCTGCAAGTGGCGGGCGAGACCGTGTCGGTCAACCTCACCGTGCAGCCGCTGCTCAACATCGATCAGAAACGCATCGGCTCGATGTTCGTGATCGAGGACATCAGCAGCGAGAAACGCCTCAAGTCCACCATGTCGCGCTACATGGATCCCGGCATCGCCGACCAGATGGTGGCCGCCGGTGCGGAGGTGCTGGGCGGCAAGAGTGTGGAATGCACCGTGATGTTCTCCGACATCCGCGGGTTCACCACACTGACCGAGCAGCTTGGCGCGCAGGGCACGGTGGCGTTGCTCAACGAGTATTTCACCCTGATGGTGGAGTGCATCCAGCGCGAGCAGGGCATGCTCGACAAGTTCATCGGCGACGCCATCATGGCGGCGTTCGGCATTCCGGTGGGGCACGAGGACGATGCCGATCGCGCGGTGCGCGCGTCCATCGCGATGATCCGCACGCTGGGCGAGTGGAACAGGCAGCGCCAGACGCACGGCAAGCTGCCGGTCAATATCGGGGTCGGCATGAATACCGACAACGTGGTGTCCGGCAACATCGGCTCGAAGAAACGCATGGACTTCACCATCATCGGCGACGGCGTCAATCTCGCTTCCCGCCTGGAGTCCGCCTGCAAGCAGTATGGCACGCGTATCCTGGCGAGCGAATCCACCTACAAACGATTGCGCGGAACCTACCGGGCGCGCGAGCTCGATCTGGTGGTGGTCAAGGGCAAGACCCAGCCGGTGGCCATCTACGAGATCCTCGACTACCACACCGACGAAACCTATCCGAACCTGATCGACGCGCTCGGCCATTTTCGCAACGCGCTGAGCAAGTACCGCCAGCGTCACTGGGAAGACGCCATCCACCTGCTCGAAGAAGTGCTGGCGCTCAACCCGAACGACAAGCCCGCCAAGCTCTACATCGAGCGCTCGCGCTATTTCATCGACAACCCGCCCGGCGACGACTGGAACGGCGTGTGGGTGATGGAATCGAAGTGAGCGGGTTGGCCGCGCTCAGCGTTTAAGACAGGTTTCGATCTCCTGCTCCATCGCGGCTTCATCCCAACCCAGTGTGGCGGCAACGGTCGCGGCGATGCGGCGCAGTTCTTTGGAGCTGGATATTTTGGAGCGTGGTGGTGATGCGGGATTGCTGGTAGATTGCGGGGCGTCACGTTTCAGCCCAGTGTCATTCGAACGGCGGCTGAACTTTGTAGTTGAATCTGCGGCTGCCGGATTCGTCCGGGCTGCAATGAATAGATTGATCATGATCCGGCGGATTCAACTCTGAAGTGCAACTTTTGTAAGTGAATTTAGGTGGTGAGTTGCGGTAGCATCGAAGCCACTTAAACGACCAAGTAAAAGGAGCACCGATGAAGCGCTACACACAACTCAACCAAGAGCAGCGATACCAGATTTCCGGGTTAAGGAAATCTGGTTGGAACCAGACGCAAATTGCAGAGGAGATAGGCATGCACAAGTCGACGATCTCACGAGAGTTCCGGCGAAACAAAGGGCTGCGCGGCTGGCGTCCGAAGCAAGCGCAACTGATGCGTGATGAACGCAAGCAAGCCTGCCTCAATGGCAAGCAGTTCTCGCCATTTGACTGGGCTGAAGTCGGGTGCCTCATTCGGATTGACTTGAGTCCGGAGCAGGCTGCTAGCCGAAACGCCGCACGGTGCGTGCGATGAATTCGTGTCGCTGGTCTGCGGTCACCGTGAAATCCATCGCCACGGTCCCGGTAAAAAGGCCTGCAAATCGGCCAGAGTATGCGGTTGTTCGTCGTTCATGTTGATCACCATGCCTCGCATAATGATCGATCACGGCAA
>JAVHQS010000090.1:0-12017 GCA_036171255.1 Gallionella sp. | reverse complement strand
TTTATTGCAGCCGAATAGAAAATCATGTGCTTCCGACAGTGGTAAAATCGCCACCGAAAAATCCACTCCGGTCAGCAGTAAAAAAATCCATGCCGCAACCTTCTTTCGTCCATCTGCGTCTGCACAGCGAATATTCCATTTCGGATGGCATGGTGCGCGTGGACGAAGCGGTCGCCGCCGCGCAAAGCGATGCGATGCCCGCGCTGGCGTTGACCGACCTGAACAACTTCTTCGGCCTGATCAAGTTCTACAAAGCGGCACGCGGCGCGGGCATCAAGCCGGTGGCCGGTTGCGATGTGTACGTCAGCAACGAGGCCGACCGCGACCGGCCCTATCGGCTGTTGTTGCTGTGCCAGTCGCGCGAAGGGTATCTGCTGTTATGCCGCCTGATTTCGCGCGCCTATCTGGAGAACCAGTACCGCGGTCGCGCAGAATTGCGCCGCGAATGGTTGCACGAGGGGACGGACGGCCTGATCGCGCTCTCCGGCGCGCATCTCGGCGATGTCGGCAGCGCGCTGCTGTCCGGCAATGCGGCTCAGGCGAAGCGGTTCGCACAGGAATGGGCGGGGCTGTTCAACAATCGCTATTACCTCGAAGTGCAACGTGCCGGATTCGCCGACGAGGAGCATTACCTGCTTGCCGCGACGCAACTGGCGGGCGAGCTTGGCCTGCCGGTGGTCGCCACGCATCCGGTGCAATTCCTCGAAGCCTCCGATTTCAAGGCGCATGAAGCGCGCGTGTGCATCGCCGAAGGCTATGTGCTCAACGACAAACGCCGCGTCAAGCAATTCACCGCGCAGCAGTATTTCAAGACGCAGGCCGAGATGGCGGAGCTGTTCGCCGATCTGCCCGAAGCGTTGCAGAACAGCGTGGAGATTGCGCGCCGCTGCAATCTTTCGCTGGTGCTGGGCAAGCCGCGCCTGCCGGATTTCCCGACCCCGGACGGACAGGGGCTGGACGATTATCTGCGCGAGCAATCCGGGCAAGGCTTGGCGCAACGCATGCGGCTGCTCTATCCCGGCGAGGCCGAACGCGCTGCCAAGCTTCCGGAGTATCGGGAGCGTTTGAAGTTCGAGAACGAGACCATCATCAAGATGGGCTTCCCCGGCTACTTCCTGATCGTCGCGGACTTCATCCGCTGGGCGAAGGGCAACGGCGTGCCGGTCGGCCCTGGGCGCGGCTCCGGCGCGGGTTCGCTGGTGGCCTACAGCCTCGGGATCACCGATCTCGACCCGTTGCGCTACGAGTTGCTGTTCGAGCGCTTCCTGAATCCGGAACGCGTGTCGATGCCCGACTTCGACGTGGATTTCTGCCCGGACGGGCGCGAGCGCGTCATCGACTATGTGAAGAACAAATACGGCGCGCAGTGCGTGTCGCAGATCGCCACGTTCGGCACCATGGCTTCCAAGGCGGTGATCCGCGACGTCGGGCGGGTGATGGATTTCCCCTACGGGCTGTGCGACAGCCTGTCCAAGGCGATCCCGCTGGAAGGCGTGAAGCCGGTGTCGCTGAAGAAGGCGCGCGAGATGGAGCCGGAGATCAACGCGATCGCCGAACGCGAAGAGGGCGTGCCGGAGTTGCTGGAGCTGGCGGAACGTTTGGAAGATCTGACGCGCAACGTCGGCATGCACGCCGGCGGCGTGTTGATCGCGCCGGGCAAGCTGACCGACTTCTGTCCGCTGTATAGCGCGGAGAACGTGCTGGCCGGGGAAGACGGCAAAGCAGTCAGCCAGTTCGACAAGGACGACGTGGAAGCGATCGGCCTGGTGAAGTTCGACTTCCTGGGGCTGCGCACACTGACGATACTCGATTGGGCGATGCGCCACGTGAAGAGACTGCGGGATGCAGGATGCAGGACTCAGGATGCAGGATCAAAGGCTGGGGAGCAGAGCGTATCCTCGAACCCCGAATCCCGAATCCCGAATCCCGAATCCTTCTCTTTAGAGACCATTCCGCTCGATGACCGCGCGACCTACGATCTGCTCAAGGCGTGCAACACCACCGCCGTGTTCCAGCTTGAATCGCGCGGCATGAAGGATTTGATCAAGAAGCTGCAACCGGACACCTTCGAAGACATCGTCGCGCTGGTCGCGCTGTTCCGTCCGGGCCCGCTGGAATCGGGCATGGTGGAAGACTTCATCAACCGCAAGCACGGCCGCGCCAAGGCGGATTATTTCCATCCCGAACTGGAGGTTTCGCTCAAGCCTACTTACGGCGTGATCGTGTACCAGGAACAGGTGATGCAGATCGCGCAGATCATCGGCGGCTACACGCTGGGCGGCGCGGACATGCTGCGCCGCGCGATGGGCAAGAAAAAGGCCGAAGAGATGGCCGAACAGCGCGACATCTTCGTCAACGGCGCGGTGGCGCGCGACATCGACAAGGACTTGGCGACGCACCTGTTCGACCTGATGGAGAAGTTCGCCGGCTACGGTTTCAATAAATCGCACTCGGCGGCTTACGCGCTGGTGGCCTACCAGACCGCCTATCTCAAGGCGCATCATCCCGCCGCGTTCATGGCGGCGACGCTGTCCGGCGATCTGGACAACACCGACAAGGTGCGCACCTTCTATGCCGATACGCTGCAGCAGAATATCCGCGTGCTGTTGCCGGACGTGAACAGTTCCGGTTATGTGTTCTCGCCGGTGGACGAGAACACCATCGCTTACGGATTAGGCGCGATCAAGGGTACCGGCGAAGCGGCGATCGCCAGCATCGTCAAGGCGAGAGAGAGCGGGCCGTTCAAGGACCTGTTCGACTTCTGCCGCCGCGTGGACAAACGCGTCGTCAACCGGCGCACCATCGAGACGCTGATCCGCGCCGGGGCGTTCGACAGCATCAGCGACCACCGCGCCGCGCTGATGGCCAGCGTGGATGCGGCCTTGGCCAGCGCCGACCAGCAGGCGCGCGCAGCCAACCAGAACAGCCTGTTCGGCGACGACGAGGCGGATGCGGCGCTGATCGTGCAGACTGCCGACGTTCCGCGCTGGTGTCTGCGCGAACAGCTGGCGCACGAAAAGACCAGTCTGGGCATCTATCTGGGCGGGCATCCGTACCAGGAATTCGCTCCCGAACTGGCAAACTTCATCAAGGTGAAACTGTCCGACCTGACGCCGCAATTCGTCGGGCAGACGAACGGCGCGGGACAAACCCAGCGGCGCGGCGTGCCGGTGATGCTGGCGGGCATCGTGTCGGGGTTGCGCATCCAGCAGACGCGGCGCGGTCGCATGGCGATCATCACGCTGGACGACGGCAGCGCGCAGGTGGAGTTGACGATATTCAACGAGTTGTTCGAAGCCAGCCGTCCGTGGATCAAGGAGGACGAGTTGCTGGTGGTGCGCGGCAAAGCCGGTCTGGACGAATATTCCGGCAACGTGCGGGTCAGCGGCGAGGAATTGTTCGACTTCGCCTCGGCACGCTCCAGCTTCGCGAAACGGTTGGCGTTGCGCTGTAACGGCAACGTCAGCGTCCCGCAGCTCAAGAAACTGTTCGCCCCGTATCGCGATGGCAAGTGTCCGGTGCATATCCATTACCAGAACGGTAGCGCCAGTTGCCAGCTGCGATTGGGCGAGGCCTGGCAGGTAACGCTGCATGACGACCTGCTGAACGAATTGCGCGGATCGTTGCAGCCTGACAACGTCAAGGTTGTGTACGACTAATCGCTACGGTTTTCGGGGGCTGAAAAGCAAGCGACCGCTTGCGCCTTAATCTGCACGGGCAAACATCCTTCGGCGTTTGAGTTGAACTGGATGTCGCTGGAGGAGTAGAATCGCGCCTTTCAGCAGGGATACAACGTGTCGTGCCACAATAATCGAGGGGTGCCAAGCAGGGCAAGATGGACGGACTGAGCGTATTGCCGATTGATGTGGCGTGTGGAGCGGTGGTGGTCTGGATGGTGCTCGGCTTGATCGGGCTGGCATTGCAGCATTCGCCGCGCCACATCGCCCATATCGTCTTTCCGCTCGGTGCGCTTGCGTCGCTGGCCGTTGCGGCAGCCGGTTTATGGACGCTTGGCGAGATTCCCGACATCGCCGTACTGCCGCTCGGTTTGCCCGACCTGCCGTTCCACCTGCGGCTGGATGCGCTCTCCGGATTTTTCCTGATCCTGCTCGGCGCGGCGTCGTTCGGCGTGTCGCTATACGGCAGCGGCTATTTCCGCCATCTGGAAGGCGCAACGCTGGCGTTGCTGTGTTTCGAATACCACTTGTTCCTGGCGGGCATGGCGCTGGTGTTGCTCGCGGACGACGCCTACATGTTCATGGTGGCGTGGGAGGTCATGGCGCTGTCGTCGTATTTCCTGGTCACGACCGATCATCATGTGCCGGACATTCGCAAGGCCGGTTTCCTCTATCTGCTGATCGCGCATGTCGGCGCGATCGCGATCCTGCTCAGCTTCGGCGTGATGCAGGGCGGGCACGGTATCGGCGCGTACACCTTCGCGGCGATGCGCGCGGCGCATTTGACCCCGTTCTGGGCGTCGGTGGCGTTCCTGCTGGCGCTGTTCGGCTTTGGCGCGAAGGCCGGCGTGCTGCCGATGCATGTCTGGCTGCCCGAGGCGCACCCTGCTGCGCCCTCGCCGGTGTCGGCGCTGATGAGCGGGGTGATGCTCAAGACCGCGATCTACGGCATCCTGCGCGTGATTTTCGATCTGCTGCATATGCAGATATGGTGGTGGGGCGTGCTGGTGCTGGTGCTGGGACTGACCACCGCCGTGTTCGGGGTGATGTTCGCCGCGGTGCAGGGCGACATGAAACGCCTGCTGGCCTATTCCTCCATCGAGAATATCGGCCTGCTGCTGGTGGGCATCGGCCTGACCATCATCTTCCACGCATATGGCAAGGATATGCTGGCTGCGCTGTCGCTCACCGCGACGCTGTACCACAGCCTGAACCACGCCTGTTTCAAGAGCCTGCTGTTCGTCGGCACCGGTTCCATTTTGCACGCCACCGGCGAGCGCAACATGGGGCGTCTGGGCGGCCTGATCCAGCATATGCCGTGGGCATCGGTGCTGATGCTGGTCGGCGTGCTGGCGATCTCCGGCGTGCCACCGCTCAACGGCTTCGTCTCGGAATGGCTGTTGCTGCAAGCCTTCCTGTTGTCGCCCGGCCTGCCCAACAGTTACATCAACATGCTGGTGCCGGTGGCCGCGGCGGTGATCGCGCTGGCTGCCGCATTGGCCGCCTATGTGATGGTGAAATTCTATGGCGTGATCTTCCTCGGCCAGCGCCGCGAAAACGAGCCGCATGCGGCGAGTTCCGAGGAACGGCCAAAAGCGCTGGAGCATGCGCACGACGCCGGCCCTTGGGAACGCGCGGGCATGGCCTGGCTGGCGCTGCTTTGCGTATCGCTGGGCCTGATGCCGGTGTCCGTGGTGCGGCTTATCGATCACGTGTCGCATATGCTGATTGGCGCGCAATTGGGCAATGCCGCCGCAGACTGGCTGTTCCTGGCACCGGTGGACACCGAACGCGCCAGTTACAGCCCGCTGTATTTCCTGCTGGCCGTGCTGGGCGTGATGCTGCTTACCTCCGTGCTGGTGAGACGTCTGTATCACGGCCGGATACGCCGGGGTTCGCCGTGGGATTGCGGCTTCCCGGCGCAGAACGCGCGCATGCAGGATACGGCCGAAGGCTTCGGACAGCCGATACGCCGCATCTTCGAGCCGTTCTTCAAGATCGAGAGCGAGCTGCCCACGCCGTTCGACGCGCAGCCGCGCTATCACGGGCGCAGCGACGATAAGCTGTGGCTCCTGCTGTATCTGCCGATCGCGCGCCTCATCGAAAAGCTGTCCGGATGGGCGTCGCTGTTGCAGCACGGACGCATCCATCTGTATCTGACCTATACTTTTGTGACGCTGGTCGTCCTGCTGGTCTTCGTGTGATGGACAACGCCCATCCCATCCTGTCCATCGCGTTCCAGCTCACCCAGTTGCTGTTGGTGGTGCTGGCCGCGCCGCTGCTGACCGGCTGGGTGAACCAGTGCCAGGCCTGGCTGCAGAACCGTTCCGGGGCCGGCGTGCTGCAACCCTATCGCGTGCTGCACAAACTGTTCCACAAGGATGCGGTGATCGCGCACAACGCCTCGTGGCTGTTTCGCATCACGCCCTACATCGTGTTCGGCTGCATGTGGCTGGCGGCGGCGATCATCCCGATTCTCGCGGTGGATCTGCCGTTCTCCGGGGCGGCCGACGTGATCGCGCTGGTTGGAGTGTTCGCGCTGGCGCGCATGTTCATCGCGCTGGCGGCGATGGACATCGGCACTGCGTTCGGTACACTTGGCGCAAGGCGCGAGATGCTGGTGTCGTTTCTGGCCGAACCCGCGTTGCTGATGGTGCTGTTTACCGGCTCGATGATCAGCCATTCGACGCAACTGCCGCGCATCGTCGAGGCTCTGGCGTACCACCGGTTCGTGCTGTATCCGAGCCTGGCGTTCGCCGCGCTGGCGTTCGCCATCGTGCTGCTGGCGGAGAATGCGCGCATCCCGGTGGACAATCCGAGCACGCATCTGGAACTCACCATGATCCACGAGGCGATGATCCTCGAATACTCGGCGCGCCACCTGGCGCTGATCGAGTGGGCCAGCAGCCTGAAGCTGTTCGCCTACATCTCGATCGGCATCGCGCTGTTCCTGCCGTACGGTATCATCGAGCCGGGCAACTGGATGGGGCTGCCGCTCGCCATCGTGCTGTTGTTGCTGAAATTGATGGCGGCCGGCACTGCGCTGGCCGTGCTGGAAATCGTGTCGGCCAAGATGCGTATCTTCCGCGCGCCGGAATTCCTGGGGACGGCGTTCCTGCTGGCCGTGCTGGGATTGTTGATCCATTTCCTGCTGGGGGCGTGAGATGCCGCTTTCGCTGCAATTCGTCAATCTGCTGGCCTCGTTACTGTTGCTGATCGTGTTTGCGATGCTGGCGCAGCGCCGCATCCTGTCGCTGATCAACCTGTTCGCCTGGCAGGGCGCGGTGCTGGCACTCAGCACCTTCGTGGTGGCCTACACCACGGCGCAGCACCATCTGTATTATTCCGCCGCGCTGACGCTGCTGCTCAAGGTGCTGTTTCTGCCGTGGCTGCTGCATCGTTTGATCCGCAAGCTGAATGTGCGCTGGGATGTGGAAACGCTGATCAATATTCCGACCACCATGCTGGTCGGCATCGCGCTGGTGATCTTCTCCTTCAATCTGGCGGCGCCGATCACGCAGATGGCCGAAGGCATCACGCGCGGCCTGATCGGCATCGCGCTGGCCAGCGTGCTGCTGTCGTTGCTGATGATGCTGACGCGGCGCAAGGCGATCTCGCAAGTGGTCGCCTTCCTGTCGCTGGAGAACGGGCTGTTCTTCGCCGCCACCAGCGCCACGCAGGGCATGCCGCTGGTGGTGGAGCTGGGCATCGCGCTGGACGTGCTGGTGGCCACCTTCATCTTCGGCATCTTCTTCTTCCAGATCCGCGAGACCTTCGACAGTCTGGACATCAGGCATATGGAGAAACTCAAAGATGATTGACCTGCAACTTCTGGCGCTGTTGCTCACGCCGCTGCTGGGTGGCGGGTTGCTGGCCGTGTTCGGCTCGCGTGCCTGGGCGGCCGAGCTCAATTCGCTGATGAGCGGCTGCACTTTTCTCGCCTCGGTGGTGCTGACCATGCGCGTCATCGATTCCGGCCCGCAGGTCGTATTCGGCGAACAGTTCTTCATCGACCAGTTCAACGTGTTCCTGGTCGCGCTCACCGCCTTCGTGGCGTTCACCACCTCGCTGTTCTCGCGTCCCTACATGCGCATCGAGCAGCACCACGGCAAGCTGTCCACCGGGATGCTGCATCTGTACTACAGCATGTACCAGATGTTCACCTTCACCATGCTGGTGGCGCTCACCACCAACAACATGGGCATCATCTGGGTGGCGATGGAGGCGGCCACGCTGACCACGGTGCTGCTGGTCAGCCTGTACCGCACGCCATCCAGCCTGGAAGCGGCGTGGAAATATTTCATCCTGTGCGGCGTGGGCATCGCGCTTGCGCTGTTCGGCACCATCCTGCTGTACTTCGCCGCCGAGCGCGTGCTGGGCGAGGGCGGCACCGCGCTGCTGTGGACGCACCTGAACCGGGTCAAGGGTAATCTGGAGCCTACCGTGCTTAAATTGGCATTCGTTTTCCTGCTGGTGGGTTATGGCACCAAGATCGGCCTGGTGCCGCTGCACAGCTGGCTGCCGGATGCGCACGCGGAAGGTCCCACGCCCGTGTCGGCCGTGCTCTCGGGCTTGCTGCTGAATGTGGCGCTGTGCGCGGTGATGCGCAGCAAGGTGCTGGTGGACGGTTCGCTGGGCACGCACTTCGCGGGCAACCTGATGATGGGTTTCGGCCTGCTCTCGGTGGTGGTGGCGGCGCTGTTCCTGTCGCGCCAGCACGACATCAAGCGCATGTTCGCCTATTCCTCCGTCGAACATATGGGGCTGATCACGTTCGCGTTCGGCATGGGCGGGCCGGTGGCCACCTTCGCCGCCATGCTGCATATGACCATGCATTCGCTGACCAAATCGGCGATCTTCTTCGCGGTGGGCCATGCGGTGCAAAAGACCGGCACGCAGCAGATGGAGCGCATCCGCGGACTGCTGCAAGTCAGCCCCACCGTGGGATGGGGGCTGGCGCTGGGCACCTTCGCCATCCTCGGCATGCCGCCGTTCGGCGTGTTCGCCAGCGAGTTTCTCATCATCACCACGGCCATGCACGAATATCCCTGGGCCACGCCGATCCTGCTGGGTGCGCTGGGCATCGCCTTCGCTTCCATCTTCGGCAAGATCCAGCCCATCGTGTTCGGCGAAACCACGGCCAAGCCGCTGCCGCATCCGCCTGCGCTCATTCCGGTGTTCGCGCACTTGCTGCTGGTGCTGATCCTCGGTCTGTATATGCCGCCCTATCTGGCCGACTGGTACCGCCAGGCAGCGGCGCTGTTAGGATAAGCAAAGGTTTCCAATGCCGATCAAGCATCCCAATCTGAAACTCGAACGACTCGACGCGGCGATCCCCGCCTGGCAAGGCACGATCGGCGTGGGCGACATGTTGCCGATCTGCCGCAGCGTGCGTGACGGGGGCGGGCGGCTGGTCGCGTTGTGGGGCAGCGACCAGCGCGCCATGCAGCACGGATTTGTCTTGCACGTGGTGCTGGTGAATGAAACCGGCCTGGTGTGCCTGCATGTGCCGTTGCCCGAACGGCAACCGGTCTATACCGATCTTGGCGAGCTGTTCCCCGCAGCCGATCGCATGCAACGCGCGGCATATGACCTGTTGGGTATCTATCCGCATCAGGAGACGCCGCGCCGCAAATGGCTGCGCCACGGCGCCTGGCAGGACGGCAGTTTTCCGTTGCGCAAGGATTTCGACGCCGCCGCCAGCCGCAGCGGGGAGGCCGATGCGTATCCCTTCGTGCAGGTGGCAGGCCAGGGCGTGCACGAGATCCCGGTCGGGCCGGTACATGCGGGCATCATCGAGCCCGGTCATTTCCGTTTTTCCGTCGTCGGCGAAAAAGTGTTGCGCCTGGAAGAGCGCTTCGGCTACACGCACAAGGGTATCGAGAAGCGTTTCGAGTGCCTGGATTTGCGGCAGGGCGCGAAACTGGCCGGACGCGTGAGCGGCGACAGCACGGTGGCCTACGCCTGGGCATATGCGATGGCGGCGGAGAGCATCGCCGGCGTCACGCCGCCGGATCGCGCGCTGTGGTTGCGCGCGCTGTTGCTGGAACGCGAACGTGTGTCCAACCATCTGGGCGACATTGGTTATCTGGGCAACGACGTGGCCCTGTCGTTCGGCTTCGCCCAGTTCTGGATACTGAAGGAACAGGTGCTGCGCAACAACGCGGCTTTGTTCGGCCATCGTTATCTGATGGACAAGATCGTGCCGGGCGGGGTCAATGTGAACCTTTCTGCGGAGGGCAAGCGCACCATCGAACAGGAATGCGACATGCTGGAACAGCAAGTGCGCCTTCTGCGCGGTATCTACGAAGAACACGCCGGGGTGCAGGATCGATTCATCGGCGCCGGACGGGTAGATCCGAAGCTGGCTGCCCAGCTCGGACTGTGCGGGCTGGCTGGACGCGCCAGTGCTCAGGCTTGGGATGCGCGCGTGCAGTTCGCCTGTGCACCTTATGACAAGCTGGACGTGCAGATGGCGACCTACCGCAACGGCGATGTGGCGGCTCGCCTCATCGTGCGCTTCGATGAATTGTTCGAGTCATTGCGCTTGCAGCGCGAGATATTGTCCAACCTGATCTTTGACGAAGAAAAACCGAAATTGATCGAAAATCTGCCAGCGAACGGATTCGGCATCGGCATGGTGGAAGGCTGGCGCGGCGAAGTAATGGTGGCGATCCATACCGATGCCGAGGGCAAGCTCACGCGCGTGCATCCGCATGACCCCTCCTGGCAGAACTGGCCTGTGCTGGAACATGCCGTCATGGGCAACATCGTGCCGGATTTTCCGCTCATCAATAAATCGTTCAATTTAAGTTACTCAGGGCAGGACCTCTGATGTATCAGATCATTAAACAGATCATCAAGACCGGCATCAAGACCGAAGCCGCACCGCTGCCGGACGAAGCGATGCGCGCCACCGAGCAGCGTTTGCAGCGGGAGATACTGGATGTGTTCGGCGGCGCGCTGGCGATCCGCATGGTGGATGCCGGTTCCTGCAACGGCTGCGAGCTGGAGATCCACGCGGTCAACAACGCCTATTACAACATCGAGGGGCTGGGCATCAAATTTGTCGCCAGTCCGCGCCATGCCGATCTGCTGCTGGTCACCGGCCCGGTATCGCGCCATATGGAAGTCGCTTTGAAACGCACCTACGATGCCACCCCGGAACCAAAGCTGGTGGTGGCGATCGGCGATTGCGCCTGTGACGGTGGAATTTTCGGCGAGAGCTATGCGACTTGCGGCAAGATATCCAATGTCATCCCGGTGGATGTGGTGGTGAGCGGCTGTCCGCCTGCCCCCACTGCGATTCTGCAAGGCATCCTGACTGCCATCAGCGCGAAGAAATAGTCTTTATTTGATGCGCATCCCCGGTTGCGCGCCGTCATCCGGCGACAGGATGAACAGCCCTGGTGTCTCTCCCGAAGCCGCCAGCACCATGCCCTCCGACAGGCCGAACTTCATCTTGCGCGGCGCGAGGTTGGCGACCATCACCGTCATGCGGCCCTTCAGTTTCTCCGGATCGTAAGCCGACTTGATGCCCGCGAACACGGTGCGCGGCTGCGCTTCGCCGATGTCCAGCGTCAGCTTCAATAATTTCTCAGCCCCTTCCACATGCTCGGCATTGGCGATGCGCGCCACGCGCAGGTCGATCTTGCCGAAGTCCTCAATCGAAATAGTCGGCGCGATAGCGCTGGCGTTCGCCCCCTCGCCCTTTGAGGGAGAGGGTTGGGGAGAGGGTAAAGTCTGTGCAGTCCCAGTCCCGGCGCTTGGCGAAATAGTATGTTGCTGTGCCTCGGCATGGCGTTGTTGCGAATGCGCTTCGGTCATGGGTTTCAGGCTTTCCTGGTTGGCGGCGACCATCGCTTCGATCAGTTTGGGATCGAGGCGGGTCGCGAGGTGGGAATAATTATTAATCTTATGACCAAACAAGGGATTCATTGTGTCCGACCACGACAGCGGTTCGATATTCAGAAATACCTCAACTTGTTTGGCCAACTCGGGCAGTATTGGTTTAAGGTAAATCGTGAGCAGGCGGAAAAGATTCATGCTCACCGTGCAAACTTCGTGCAAGTTTGCTTCTTGTCCTTCTTGCTTTGCCAGTACCCAAGGCGCTTTGTCGTTGACATATTCATTTGCGAGGTCGGCAAGGCGCATGATTTCGCGGATGGCTTTTCCGAAGTCTCGATTCTCCAAAGCGTCGGCAATTTGAGATTCCGAGCCAATAAAAGTACCGATGAGATGTGCGCCTTTATTTTCTGAAATTTTGTCGTGGGCTGCTAGCACCCCATCGAAGCGTTTGCTGACGAACCCCGCACAACGACTGGCGATGTTGACGTACTT
>JAVHQS010000089.1:6422-12028 GCA_036171255.1 Gallionella sp. | reverse complement strand
CGTTGTATGCCGCGCTGTTCTTTTCCGTACTCAGGGCTGATCGCGCCGTTGCCGAATGGCAAAGAATCACCGCAGAGTCCAACGAAAAAATCCACAAAATGGCTTTCTATGACGCATTGACGCAGCTCCCTAATCGTCATCTGTTAGATGACCGGCTGGCTCAAACCATGGCCGCCAGCAAACGCAGCGGCCTGTATGGTGCGCTGATGTTCCTGGATATGGATAACTTCAAACCGCTCAATGATATGCATGGACACGGTGCGGGCGACTTGCTGCTGGTGGAAGCGGCGCGTCGCATCAGCGGTTGTGTGCGCGAGGCCGATACCGTCGCGCGCTTCGGCGGGGATGAGTTTGTGGTGGTGCTCAGTGAGCTGGATGCGGACAAGGCAGAGTCCACTATGGAAGCCGGACTCGTCGCCGAAAAAATCCGCGCAGTTCTGGGTGAACCTTATGGACTGAAGATTCGGCGCGAGGGAAAAGCGGAAACCGCCATCGAGCATCATTGCACGTCGAGTATCGGTGTGGTGCTGTTCATCGATCACGAAGCCAGTACGGAAGATATTCTCAAGTGGGCGGACATGGCGATGTATCAATCCAAAGAGGCCGGGCGCAATCTGATCCGGTTTTATGATTTGAAAGCTTGAGTCTGCGCGTTGATGATCGCAGGTTGTTTCCAGTTTCTTGCCGCCCCGGTTATCATTGCGCCCTTGGCAAATATCAAGGTATGGCGATGTATCCATCCATAGAAAATTTCGTCGGCAATACGCCGCTGGTCAGGCTGAAGCGCATTCCGGGCGACACCGGCAATGTGCTGCTGGCCAAGCTGGAAGGCAACAACCCGGCCGGTTCGGTGAAAGACCGTCCTGCGCTGTCGATGATCATACGTGCCGAGCAGCGCGGCGAGATCAAGCCGGGCGATACGCTGATCGAGGCGACCAGTGGCAATACCGGCATCGCGCTGGCGATGGCAGCGGCGATGCGCGGCTACCGGATGATCCTGGTGATGCCGGAGAACCAGAGCGTCGAGCGCCGCCAGACGATGCGCGCGTTCGGCGCGGAACTGGTGCTGACCGCGAAAGAGGGCAGCATGGAACTGGCGCGCGACACGGCGGAACAACTGCGCGACGCAGGCAAAGGCGTTGTCCTCGACCAGTTCGCCAATCCCGATAATCCACTTGCGCACTATGAAGGCACGGCACCGGAAATCTGGCGCGACACGCAAGGCAAGCTCACCCACTTCATCAGTAGCATGGGCACTACCGGCACTATCATGGGGTGCTCGCGGTTCTTCAAGGAACAAAATCCAGCCATCCGGATCATCGGCGTGCAGCCGGAAGAGGGCGCGCAGATACCCGGCATCCGCAAATGGCCGCAGGCCTATCTGCCGAAGATCTACAGCGGCGAAAATGTGGATAGCCTGGAATATGTGAGCCAGGCCGATGCGGAGGAGATGACGCGCCGTCTGGCACGCGAGGAGGGCATCTTCTGCGGGATTTCTTCCGGCGGTGCGCTGAGCGTCGCGCTGCGCATCTCGCAACAGGTCGAGAATGCGACCATCGCGTTCATCGTCTGCGACCGTGGCGACCGCTATTTGAGTACGGGCGTGTTTCCGGCCTAGAACTCTGCTTGCGCAACTCTCTGCTTGGATAGCGCCGGATTCTGCGCGAAGTAGCGCTTGATGCCGCCGAGGATCGCATTGGCGAGTTTCATCTGATAGTCCTCGTCGACCAGGCGGCGTTCTTCGCTGGGGTTGCTGATGAACGCGGTTTCGACCAGTATCGACGGGATGTCAGGCGATTTCAGCACGGCGAATCCGGCCTGCTCGACATGACCGCGATGCAGGTCGTTGATGTCGCCCAGTTCGTTCAGCACATGCTTGGCCAGCTTCATGCTGTCGTTGATGGTGGCGGTCTGCGACAGGTCGAGCAGGGTGCGCGCCAGATAGGGGTCTTTCACCGCGATGTTCACGCCGCCGATCAGATCCGCTTCGTTTTCCTTTTTTGCCAGCCAGCGTGCCGCAGTGCTGGTCGCGCCGTGTTCGGAGAGCGCGAATACCGATGAGCCGCGCGCGTCCGGTTTGATGAAGGCATCCGCGTGGATCGAAACGAACAAGTCGGCGTTGGCCCTGCGCGCCTTGAGTACGCGCCCGCCGAGCGGGATGAAATAATCGCCGTCGCGGATCAGCACACCGCGCATGTTCGGCGTGTCATCCACCAGCACTTTCACCTTGCGCGCGATCGCCAGCGTGACGTTTTTCTCATGTGTGCCGCCGTGTCCGTGTGCGCCCGGGTCTTCGCCGCCGTGTCCGGCATCGATTGCGATGATCAGGGTGCGCCCGCGCAGTTCGGGTATGTTTTGGGTCGGGGCGGGAGGTTTGTCGGCCTTGCCGAGGCTCAGACTGGGAGTCAGCGTGGGCCGTTCTTCAACTATTGCGGCTTCCTGTGGTTTGGCTGGCGGTGCTGTTTGCAAGGTGTCGGCAGCGGGTGTTGCGCTGGCTGGTAGTTTGGGTTGCTTGACCAGCGCCATCAGCGGGTCGACCGGCTGTGCGGGATATACGTCCAGTACCAGCCGATAGCCATATTCGCCGACCGGTTTGAGGTCGAACAGTTGCGGTTTGACCTCGCTCTTGAGGTCGAGCACCAGGCGCACGGTGCCGGGTTTGAAGCGACCGATGCGCACGCTCTTGATGTAGGGGTCGTCGCTGCCCACTTTACCGGCGAGTTCCTTGAGCGCGTCGCCGATCTCGATATCTTCCAGATCGATCACCAGGCGTTCCGGATTATTCACGGTGAACATGTTGTGGCGGATGGCTTGCCCGGATTCGAGCGTCAGACGTGTGTAGTCCTGCGCGGGCCAGACGCGCGCCGAACTGATGGCGATGGCGGCGTGTGCCTGCGGCAGCCAGACCAATAGCAGCGATACAAAAAGTTTTACAGATGCGCTAAGCATTGCTTACCTGTTTTTGTGTTGCCATGAATCACGGCCTCGCGTCCCTGCGCCAGGATTTCGAAGTCGATCTCCACATCGGCTGGAGGGATCAAGCCCTGCGCCTTTTCCGGCCATTCGATGAAAAAGATACTGTGGCCGTCGAACTCGTCGCGGAATCCGGCCGATTCCCACTCCTGTTCGTCGTGCAGACGGTACAGATCGAAGTGGCGCAAGTCTAACCCGGCGGCATGATACGGTTCAACCAGCGTATAGGTGGGACTCTTTACGCGCCCCGCATGACCCAGCGCATTCAGCACGCCGCGCACCAAGGTCGTTTTGCCCGCGCCGAGATCGCCGTGCAGATAGATCACCATGCCTCGCTTGAGGCGAGCGGCGATGCGCTGTGCCAGTGCAAGCGTTGCGCTTTCATCGGCAAGGAACAGACTGATTCGGCTATCATCTTTACTATGCAAAACGGAAATCCTCAACAGGTGAACTATGCCGCACTCGCTGCGCAGATACGCGCATGGGCCGATGAGCTTGGCTTTCAGGCGGTGGGCATCAGCGACACCGATCTCTCTGCGGCGGAAACCGGCCTGCTGGAATGGCTCTCGCACGGCCTGCACGGCGGGATGGATTATATGGCAAAACATGGCATGAAACGCAGCCGCCCGGCGCAACTGCTGCCCGGTACGCTGCGCGTGATCTCGCTGCGCATGAACTATCTGCCGCCCGATGTACGCGACAGTTGGCAGGTGTTGGCAGACGGCGAGCGCGCGTTCATTTCGCGCTATGCGCTAGGACGCGATTACCACAAGCTGCTGCGCAACCGCCTGGCGAAACTGGCCGGGAAGATACGCGCAGAGGTGGCGGAGTTCGACGGACGCGTGTTCGTTGACAGCGCGCCGGTGCTGGAGGTGGCGCTGGCGCGCAAGGCAGGGCTGGGCTGGCGCGGCAAGCACACCCTGCTGCTATCGCGCGAACACGGCTCGTGGTTCTTTCTCGGTGAGATCTATGTGAACCTGCCGCTGCCGGTCGGTGTGCAGCAGCCGGAACATTGCGGAAGTTGCACGCGCTGCATCGAAATATGCCCGACGCAAGCCATCGTTGCACCGTACCGTGTCGATGCGCGCCGCTGCATCTCCTATCTCACCATCGAACTCAAGGGCAGCATCCCGATCGAGTTGCGCCCGCTGATCGGCAACCGCATCTATGGCTGCGACGACTGCCAGCTGGCATGCCCGTGGAACAGTTTTGCGCAAACCAGCGTCGAGCCGGACTTCGCGGTGCGGCACGGGCTGGACGATGCGTCGCTGGTGGAATTGTTCGCATGGGACGAAGCCGGGTTCGGCAGCAAGCTGGCCGGCAGCGCCATCCATCGCATCGGCCACGAACAGTGGCTGCGCAACATCGCGGTGGCGCTGGGCAATGCGCCGCAAAGTGCGGCAGCGGTCGCCGCGTTGGAGTCGCGCGTGGCGCATCCTTCGGAAATGGTGCGCGAGCATGTGGCTTGGGCATTGGCGCGGCTTTTGTAGGTTGGGTTAGCGGCTTGATCGCGTTAACCAATGACTTGGCTGGCGTATTTTGACAGCCTAGTCAGATGGCTATGCAAAGCTACCCAACATGCACTTCGCCCTATCATGCGTTGTGTTGGGTTGCGCCCTTGCGGGCTAACCCAACCCACAAAAACTCAATAAATAAACCGCTCGCGCAGTTCTTCCAGATTCAATTCGCGCAAAATTTGCTCGAGTCTTTCCCGCACATTATTTCTTGGTGTGCCGGTGCGGCGCGCGATGATGAGTTCGTTTTTCATCGAGTGTTCCCAGCCGACCAGTTCGGTCACCGTGACCTGATAGCCGTGCGCTTCCAGTTGCAGGCAGCGCAGCACGTTGGTGAGCTGGCTGCCGAATTCGCGGGTGTGGATCGGATGCCGCCAGATCTCCGACAGCGGTGTTTTCCCGAACGATTGGTTCTTGTTTTTGTTCAGCACCGCCGCCACTTCAGCTTGACAGCACGGCACCAGCACGATGAAGCGGGCCTGCTTGTGCAGCGCGAACTTGACCGCATCGTCGGTGGCGGTGTTGCATGCATGCAGCGCGGTGACGACATCGATCTGACCGGGCAGTTGTGGCGAGTGGATGGACTCTTCCACCGACAGGTTCAGGAACGACATGCGTGCAAAGCCCAGCTTGGCTGCCAACGCCTGCGACTTTTCGACCAGCGCCTCGCGGGTCTCGATGCCGTAGATATGGCCACTATCGCGCGCCTTCAGGAACAGGTCGTAGAGGATGAACCCCAGGTAGGACTTGCCTGCGCCGTGATCCGCCAGCGTCAGCTCGGGCTTGTTTGCCAGCACTTCATCCAGCAACGGCTCGATGAAATGATACAGGTGATACACCTGTTTCAGTTTGCGCCGGCTGTCCTGGTTGAGTTTGCCATCGCGGGTGAGGATGTGCAGTTCCTTGAGCAGTTCAACGGATTGACCGGGCTTGATCTCGGGGATGGGGGTCATGGTCGTTGCACTTTATGCCAATTTTATTTCGAAGGTCAAACAAGGCGGCGACGAGCGAACGACGCAGACAGTGCACATAGCACGACAAGGAGAGAGCGATAACCAGCGACTTGGCTGTCGTCGTTTGGCAGCCTAGTCGAATGGCTAGTGGTTATATAGGAAGCCA
>JAVHQS010000089.1:0-6322 GCA_036171255.1 Gallionella sp. | reverse complement strand
TGTTCCGCCAGCGACGATTCCAGCGCGAAGCGGCGCGCGGTGAGGCTGTCCGACAGGCTGCTCTCGCCCAGGCTGTAAGCCTTGCCGACCAGTTCGGCGTTGCTGCGGATCGCCTGCGCGGCTTCATGCGCCTGTTGCCAGGTGTCGAAGCTCTTCACCGCTTGGGTGTGTGCCGCATAGATGTCGCCTTCCAGGCGGCGTTTGACGAACGCCTCCTGATCGGCGGCGATGGCGGCTTGCTGTGCGACGCCCTCCGCCGTTGCGCTGCGATGTCCGATCGACAGCGGCACGGTGAAGTACACGCCCGCCACTTTTTCATTGCCGCCCATCTCATTCGAGTAGCGCAGGCCGACGGTCGGGTCGGGCAACTGGTCGGCGCGGCTGCGCTGCGCCAGCAGTTGTTGCACGCGGCTTTGCTCCTGCACCATGCCGAGTTCGTGGTTGTCATCAAAGATGTGCGACTTCCAGTAAGCATAGTCGTGCTCGATGGCCTGCGGGATCGCGTGCGACAGTTTTTCCGGCAACTGGATGGCGGGGAATGATCGCGTCAGATCGTTGCCCGCGAGTTGCGCGCGCAACTGTGCCTGGTGCCATGACACGCCGGCTTGTGCGGCGGCTGCTTGTGCCTGGTTCAATTCCAGCCTGGGCGCATCGCCCGCCTTGACGCGCTTCCCGGCCATTTGCGCCTGCTGCCTGAGGATGTCCACCTGCTGTTGCCACAGTGCGGCCTGGGTTTGTTCGCGTTGCCAGGCGAACCACAGCCGCAACAGGCTGCGTCCGGCTTCGTGGCGCGCATCGCCGAGCGCGTATTCGGCGCGTGCGACGCTGGCCGCGCCGATGCCTTCATCGATGGCCACCTTGTTGAGCAGGCGCAACGGACGTTCCAGCGCGACATCCCATTCCTTCAGGTTTTGTCCGGTGTTGACGATCTTGCGCTGCGACGAACCGGCACGCAGGTTGAACTCGTAACTGCCGCTGTTCCACTTGCGTTGATTGGCGTGTTCCATTTTTAGGCTGCTGGTGGCGTTCAACACCAGCAGATGGTTGCTCAACGCGCTTTCGACTTGCGTCAACGGCGGCAGGTCGGGGCGGTTGACCTCGGCGGCAAGCGCGATGCTGCTGCTGAACAAGCCGACCGATAGTGGCAGGAGGCAACGCGAAAGCGCCGTTGCGAGCAGGTTGTTTTTCATTCCAGTCTCCCGAATTCGATGACCGGGGTGATCCAGTAGGCCATTTCCGGATTGCTCTCTTCATGTTTGAGATGGACGACCAGTGCGCGCGCATCTTCCAGATTCATCACGGACTGGAATGCGATGCGCTGCGAACGTCCGCGCACCTGTTCGATCATACTGGGCAGCCTTTCCTTCCGGCTGCCGCCCTCGGTCTTGAACATGGAGAAGCCGTACACCCACTCGGGATGTTCCAGCAGATGATCGACCAGACGTTCTTCCAGCGAGCGGTGGCAGACCAGCGTCAAACAGCAATTCAGTTCTTTCATGGCGTTTTCCCCGGAGACTCAAGGCCGAAGCGGCGGTACAGGATGGGCAGCATGATGAGAGTCAGTATGGTCGAGCTGACCAAACCGCCGGTGACGACGATGGCCAACGGTTTCTGTATCTCCGAGCCGGGACCGTGCGCGAACAGCAGCGGCAACAGACCGAACGCGGTGATGCTGGCGGTCATCAGCACCGGGCGCAGGCGGCGTTTCGCGCCCTCGAAGATGACTTGCGTGATGTCCATGCCCTCGGCGTGCAGCTGGTTGAAATAGGACACCATCACCACGCCGTTCAATACCGCGATGCCGAGCAGCGCGATGAAGCCGACCGAGGCCGGAACGGACATGTATTCGCCGCTGATCCACAGTGCGAATACGCCGCCGATCAGGGCGAACGGGATGTTGGTGAGTACCAGTGCGGCTTGCCTGACCGAGCCGAAGGTGGCGAACAACAACATGAAGATCATGCCGAGCGCCACCGGGACCACGACGGCCAAGCGTGCCGCCGCGCGTTGCTGGTTCTCGAACTGTCCGCCCCAGGTGATGCGGTAACCTTCCGGCAACTTGATCTGCGCGGCGACGGCGGCTTTGGCTTCATTCACGAAACCGACCAGATCGCGGTCGCGCACGTTGCTCTGGATCACCACCATGCGCTGGCCGTTTTCCCGATCCACCTTGACCGGACCGTCGGTGCGTTCCAGTTTGGCGACCACGGCGAGCGGTACGCTTTGCCCGTTTGCCAAGGGCAGGGTGAGAGCGGCGAACAGCGCGGGCGATTGCTGCACATCCGCCTCGCCGCGCACCAGCAGCGGCGTGCGCCGCCCGTCTTCGATCACCATGCCGAGCTGACGGCCCTCCACCTGGGTGCGTAGCGTGTTGCTGATGTCGTCCACGCTCAATCTCAGGCGGCCCGCCGCGAGCCGGTCGATGACCACGCGGTAATACTGCACACCGTTGTTCTTGACCGTGTAGGCGTCTTCGCTGCCCTTGATGCCTTCGATGACCTTGACCATCTTCTCGGCGAGTTCGCTGAGTTTGACGATATCGGAGCCGAAGATCTTGATGGCGACGTCGCCGCGCGTGCCGGTGAGCATCTCCGAAACGCGCATCGCGATCGGCTGGGTGAAACTGTATTCCAGTCCGGGGAAGTCGCCCATCACTTTGCGGATGTCGTCGATGATCGCGTTCTTGTCCTGGGTGCGCCATTCTTCCTGCGGTTTGAGCACGAGGAAATTGTCGGTCTCGTTCAGCCCCATCGGGTCGAGGCCCAGTTCGTCGGCGCCGGTGCGCGAGACGATCCCTTTCACCTCGGGCACAGCCTTGAGAATGGCCGCTTGCACGCGCCGGTCGATCTCGGCGGTCTGCGCCAAGTTGATGGAAGGCAGTTTGGCGACTTGCATGATGATGTCGCCCTCGTCCATCTCGGGCATGAAGGTCTTGCCGATGAAGGCGTAGACGACGCCGGTCAGCAGCAGCGCGGCGACGGCGGCAATGAGCACCATGCGTTCTTTGAGCAGCGCCTGGTTGAGCAAGGGGATGTAGATTTGCAGTGCCTTGCGCACCAGCCATGGTTCGCCGTGATGGGCGCTCTTCAGCAGGAAAGAGGCCAGCATCGGAATGACGGTGAGCGATAGCAGCAGCGAGGCCGCCAGCGCGAATACGATGGTCAGTGCGACCGGGATGAACAGCTTGCCTTCCAGTCCCTGTAGCGTCATCAACGGCAAGAACACGATGATGATGATGGCGACGCCGGCCGCGACCGGTGTGATGACTTCTTTCACGGCGCGGTAGATGACGTGCAGATGCGGGATGTGCTGTCGTTTCCTGCCGAGATGGCTGATGATATTTTCCACCACCACCACCGCCGCATCCACTAACATGCCGATGGCGATGGCGAGGCCGCCCAGCGACATCAGGTTGGCGGACATGCCGAAGCGTTGCATCAGGATGAAGGTGATCAGCACCGCGAGAGGCAAGGTGAGTGCCACCACCAGTGCGGCGCGCAGATTGCCGAGGAACAGCACCAGCAGGATGACCACCAGCACGATGGCTTCGGTCAACGCTTTGGAGACCGTGCCGATGGCGCGTTGTACCAGACTGCCGCGATCGTAGAATACTTTGGTGGTTACGCCCTTCGGCAGGGTGGGGGCAAGTTCGGCGAGCTTGGTACGCACGCCTTCCACCACTTTTTGCGCATTCGCGCCGCGCAATCCCAGCACCAGTCCTTCCACCGCTTCGCGTTTCCCGTCCATGGTCACGACGCCATAACGCGTCAGACTGCCGATGCGAACCTGGGCGATGTCGCTGACGCGGATGGGATTGTTACCGGGGCTGGCGATAACGATGTTGCGCACATCTTGCAGCGTCTTGATGCTGCCCTCGGCGCGCACCAGTAATCCTTCATCGCCATCGCTCAGGCGGCCGGCGCCGTCGTTGCGGTTGTTCGCTTCCAGTGCTTGTTGCAACTGGAGCATGGAAAGCCCGCGCGCGGCGAGTGCGGTGTGATCCGGCACGACCTCAAAGCTGCGCACCAGGCCGCCGAGCGAGTTGACATCGGCCACGCCGGGCAAGGTGCGCAGCGCGGGGCGTATCGTCCAGTCCAGGATCGTGCGGCGTTGCTCCAGCGAGATGCTTTCACCTTCCACGGTGAACATAAACATTTCGCCCAGCGGCGTGGTGATCGGTGCGAGTCCGCCGCTCATTCCGCCGGGCAAGTCGCGCAAGGCGTTGTTTAATCGCTCGGCGACTTGTTGGCGCGCCCAGTAGATATCAGTGCCATCGTCGAAGTCGATGGTGATGTCAGCGATGGCGTATTTAGAGGTGGAGCGCAGCATGCGCTGGTTGGGGATGCCCAGCATCTCCAGTTCGATCGGCGTGACGATGCGCGCTTCCACTTCTTCGGGCGTCATGCCGGGCGCCTTCATGATGATCTTGACCTGTGTGGATGAGACATCAGGAAAGGCGTCGATAGGCAACTCGTGGAAAGAAATGACGCCTGCGCCGATGAGCAGCAGGGTGAGCACGGAAACCAGCAGGCGTTGCGTCAGCGCGAATTCAACCAGCTTGGAAAACATCATTCGCCCCCGCCGATACCCATCATGCTCGATTTGAGGGCCGAAACGCCGCGCACGGCGATTTTCTCGTCACCCTTGAGAGTGCCGCTGATGACGCTGTTTTGTGCGCCCTCGTTGAGCACGTTGATGGCTTGCGCACGGAATCCTTGCGGGGTTTCCACGAATACCACGGTCTTGTCGGCGATGTGCGAGATCGCGCTATTGGGAATATCCCATTGCGCAGTACTGTTTGCACTGATGCTGATGCTGGCCTCGACAAACTGGCCGGGACGCAAATTTTCTGCACCTTGCCGGATCACAGCGC
This sequence comes from Gallionella sp., assembly GCA_036171255.1. Taxonomy (GTDB): domain Bacteria; phylum Pseudomonadota; class Gammaproteobacteria; order Burkholderiales; family Gallionellaceae; genus Gallionella. The sequence goes on along the minus strand of JAVHQS010000089.1, from coordinate 1,449 downwards.
GCAACAGGATAGTCTGGTTGGTGCCGGTCAGACTGCGGCCGATCGCGGTCAGCTGGCCGCTGGCCGCATAAGCCGGGATGGTGATCGTTGCGCCTATCTTAAGATCGCGGATGGTGGCCAGCGGAGCCTGGATTTCCAGAGCGAGCGGATCGAGCTTGGCAATTTTGAAAATCGGCACGGAAGCATCGAGGCGTTGCCCCGCACTGGCAGACTTCTCCAACACCACACCATCAATCGGAGCGATCATGGTAAACAGGCTGCTCAAGTTTTTGCCGGATTGTAATTGTGCAATCGCACCATCGGACATGCCGGAAATACGCAACATCTGTTTGCGTTCCGATAATGCCGCCTGAGCTTCGAGTGCCAAGCCCTTGGTGGCACGATAGCGGCTCTCGGCGATGATGCCATCCTTCCATAATGATTCGTCGCGTGTCAGATTTTCCTTGGCGAGCTGGCTTTGCACGCTGGCCTGCAACAAGCCGCGCTGCGCCTCGGCCAAGGCTGGGCTTTGCAGGCGTGCGATCGGCTGCCCTTTTTTTACGCTATCGCCTACGCCAACCAGAGTCTGTTCGACCATCGCCGGAAGTGGCGTGCTGATAACGAACATTTGATTGCCGGGAATGACTACTTGCGCGGGTAATCCCGATACCTCGCCGGATTGCTTGCCAGGCAACGCAGCTGTCGTGATGCCGAGCGCTTGCACTTGTTTTGCGCTAAGCGCGATGTTATCACCCGCCCATGCGGCTTGAGTGATGGACAGGACAATAAGTCCGAAAACGTGGGACGCCTTTTTCATAACGAACTCCGGATTGCGCGTGATGTGGCGCAATCTTAACTTGTTGCGAAGGAAAAGCTAACTACTTAAACGGAGAGTGTGCTGCGCGGAGGGGCTTGCGCCCAGGGGAAAGAATAGCGGATGTTAGCGATGTCAAAGCCAAGTGCCCCTCGCGGGCTGGATGTGGCCTCACCCGTATTGGAAAGGTTATATGAGTTGATTGCGCAGATCGCTGGCGGAGGCAGCGAAAGGCTGGTGTTATGCAGATAGCCATGCGGCATCGAAATAATCGTGCCTTCATGATTCTCTGCGTAGGCATCGCTCGTCAATGAATGAGCGTCTACTGAATGCGCATAGGTAGCAGAACCGATATGCATTCCGTCGGCATGCGCGTGCGCAAGCGGCGATATGCACTGCAGTAACGAGAATATAACGAGTAGAAGTCGTTGGATGCGCTGGTTCATTCTTATGTGGATGTGATCTTGCTATACGAGTATCAGCGTTGTGCCGCCGTACAAGGAGACATGCGTGCAGCGCATTGGTTCAATCACCGCTAATCTGAATATTATTGCAGATAATGTTTGACGAGTATGGCCTGCTTTGCTATAGTCCAAAATTCAGACGCGGGGTGGAGCAGCTCGGTAGCTCGTCGGGCTCATAACCCGAAGGTCATA
>JAVHQS010000088.1:0-2529 GCA_036171255.1 Gallionella sp. | reverse complement strand
ATCGGCCTCCTACATTGGCGCGTGTCCCATCACCTGTGGGAGCGCAATTTATTGCGCGATGGATTTTCATGGCGCGAAGCAATCGCCCGGCCAGCTTTGCATAGCCATTCCGCTTACCCATCAAAGAACGATGGCTAAGCGGCCGGTTAAATCGGGCTCCCGCAAGGCGCGGCGATCTGATGTGCCAACCGGATTTATGATGCGTTTCAATTAATGTAAAGGCCGATATGTTGCAGGAAGTCTTGACGCTGGCCCGCCTCGCGGGCCAAAAAATAATGGCGGTCTACGATGCCGGAGAGGCCGGGGAACAGAGCAAGGCGGACGGTTCGCCGCTCACCGCTGCGGACCTGGCTTCGCATCACGCCATCGTGGCGGGGCTGAAGAGAATGACGCCGGAGTGGCCGGTCCTTTCCGAGGAGTCGGCCGCGGAGGGTTATGAGGTGCGGCGGCATTGGCAACGGTTCTGGCTGATCGATCCGCTGGATGGAACAAAAGAATTCCTCAAGCGCAACGGCGAATTCACCGTGAACATCGCGCTCATCGAGGGCGGCAAACCGATCCTGGGGGTAGTACATGCACCGGCGCTCGGCCTGAGCTATTTCGCCGAACAGGGCAGCGGGGCGTTCAAGCAATGCGGTGATGAGGCGCCGGTCGCCATCAGGGTCGCGCTGCACGCGCCGGGCGAGAAGATGAAGATGGTGGGCAGCCGTTCGCACAGCGATGCGCGCCAGGACGATCTGGTGGCGCATCTGGGCGGCGGCGAGTTCCAGAGCATGGGCAGTTCGCTGAAATTCTGTCTGGTGGCCGAGGGCAGCGCGCATCTCTATCCGCGGCTCGGCCCCACGATGGAGTGGGACACCGCCGCCGCGCACGCTGTCGTGCTGGAAGCGGGCGGCATCGTCTGCGATAGCCACGGCGCGGCATTGCGCTACAACAAGGCGGATCTGCATAACCCGCCGTTCGTGGTGTTGGCGGCGGCCGGCAAAGCGTTACTGGAAAGGATCAAGGTCTGGAAATGGTAAAAGTCGCTTGATTAAACGCATCTTGATGCGATAGCATCAAGATGCGTTTAATTATAGGGAGAGCACCATGCGTACCACGATCGATATTGAAGACGATGTCTTGGCAGCGGCCAAAGAGTTGGCGCGACTGCAGCATGTTTCCGCCGGACAGATCGTTTCAAGATTATTGAGGAATGCTTTAGCGGGGGGGCAGCCGCAAGATCGACTTGATTCCCGGAAAGTTGGCGGATTCAGGCCATTCCCGGCACGCGGGTCGATAGTCACCGACGACAAAGTCGATCAATTACGCGACCAAGAAGGGGTTTGATGCGCGCCTTGCTGGATGTGAATGTCTTGATCGCATTGCTTGATGCGGGACACATCCACCATGAATTGGCGATGTCCTGGCTTGAAGGCGAGGTCAGGCATGGATGGGCATCATGCCCGATAACCCAGAATGGCTGCATACGCATCATGTCGCAGCCGAACTATCCCGCAGTGCTGCCGGTCAGCCAAGTTGCAGAACGACTGGCGGAGGCTTCGGCAAGTGCAGACCATGTGTTTTGGCCTGCCGATGTCAACCTGTTGGGGAACGGGGTGGTGGAGTGGCAGCGGATGTTGGGACACCGGCAGGTGACGGATGCTTATTTATTGGCGTTGGCCGTGCGACATGGCGGACGTTTGGTTACGCTCGATCGACGTATTGGGCTTGATGTAGTGCGTGATGCGCGGCCAGACCAATTGGTCGTGCTGGCAGAAAATTGACAGGAATGATTCAAATGACAGAACAGAACGGGGCATTAATTTCCGACAATGTGGTGTGGCATCACGCCACGGTGACGCGCGCCCGCCGCGAGGCGCAGAACGGGCATCGCGGCGCGATCCTGTGGTTTACCGGCCTGTCCGGCGCGGGCAAGTCGACCCTGGCGCACGAGGTGGAAGAGTATCTGCATCGACGGGGATGCCGGACGTTCGTGCTGGACGGCGACAACGTGCGCCACGGGCTGTGCGGCGATCTGGGATTCACTGCGGCAGACCGGGTGGAGAACATCCGCCGCATCGGCGAGGTCGCCAAGCTCTTCATGGAGGCGGGCGTGATCGTGCTGACAGCCTTCATCTCGCCGTTCCGCGAGGAGCGCGGCAAGGTGCGCGGCATGGTGCAGCCGGGAGAATTTATCGAGATCTACTGCCGGTGTCCGCTCGAAGTGTGCGAACAGCGCGACGTGAAGGGGATGTACAAGAAGGCGCGCGCCGGCGAGATCGGCCACTTCACCGGAATCTCATCTCCCTACGAAGCGCCGCAACATCCGGAACTGGCGGTGAACACCTCGGAGCATGACCTGCATGACTGCGTGCAGCAGGTGATGGAGATTCTCTCGCAAGGTGGCAAACCGGTCCTGCCGACACGCCAAGGAACCTCTGGTTATTCGGCAGTCGGAAATTAAAGCTGCAAAAGATAGATGCATCTGTGTGGGAGCCCGATTTATCGGGCGATTTCATGATTGGCTATCGCCCGATAAATCGGGCT
>JAVHQS010000087.1:0-12137 GCA_036171255.1 Gallionella sp. | reverse complement strand
TTGATTTATTGGTGCGCCCGAAGAGATTCGAACTCCTGACCCCTTGGTTCGTAGCCAAGTACTCTATCCAGCTGAGCTACGGGCGCGCGTGAAACTGTTACCTTGGCGGAGAAGGAGGGATTCGAACCCTCGATACAGGTTTTGGCCCGTATGCGCCCTTAGCAGGGGCGTGCCTTCGACCTCTCGGCCACCTCTCCGAAGGCCGCGCATAATAATGCAGTCGCCCCCAAAGGTCAAACGATTATGCGTCTTCCTGATCCAGATCGAATGCCTTGTGCAATACGCGCACGGACAACTCCAGATATTTCTCGTCGATGACCACGGAAATCTTGATTTCCGATGTGGAGATCATCTGGATGTTGATGCCCTCTTCCGCCAAGGTGCGGAACATCTTGCTGGCGATGCCGACGTGCGAGCGCATCCCGACACCGACCACCGAGACCTTGGCGGTCTTGTTATCGCCGACCACGTCGCGTGCGCCGATGTGCGGTTGCACCTTGTTCTTCAGGATGTCCATCGCCCTGGCGAAATCGTTGCGATGCACGGTGAAGGAAAAGTCCGTCGTGCCATCCACGCCAACGTTCTGGATGATCATGTCCACGTCGATGTTGGCATCGCTGACCGGCCCCAGAATCTGATACGCGATACCGGGTTTGTCGGGCACACCCATCACGGTGATCTTGGCTTCATCGCGATTGAACGCGATCCCGGAAATAATGGCTTGTTCCATTTTGTCTTCATCCTCAAAAGTAATCAGCGTGCCTTCGCCTTCTTCCTCAAAGCTGGAAAGCACGCGCAGCTTGACCTTATATTTTCCGGCGAATTCCACCGAACGAATTTGCAATACCTTGGAACCCAGACTGGCCATCTCCAGCATTTCCTCAAAGGTGATGCTCTTCAGACGGCGCGCCTCGGGAACCATGCGCGGGTCGGTGGTGTAGACGCCGTCCACATCGGTGTAGATCTGGCATTCGTCGGCGCGCAGCGCGGCCGCGATCGCGACCCCCGTGGTATCCGAACCGCCGCGCCCCAGCGTAGTGATGTTGCCGTCCTCATCCATGCCCTGGAAACCGGCCACCACCACCACGCAGTCATTCGCCAGATCGGCACGGATGTTCTGTTCGTCGATACTGACGATGCGCGCTTTGGTAAAGGCGTTATCGGTAAGAATCTTGACCTGCCCGCCGGTATAGCTCTTGGCTTTGAGCCCGAGCTCCTTGAGCGCCATCGCCAACAGGCCGATGGTGACCTGCTCGCCGGTGGAAACGATCACATCCAGCTCGCGCGGGTCTGGATGTTTCTGTATCTCTTTGGCAAGGCCGATCAGGCGATTGGTCTCGCCGCTCATCGCGGAGAGAACCACCACGACCTGATGTCCCTGTGCCTTGAATTTCGCGACGCGCCGCGCCACGTTCTTGATGCGATCCGGGTTGCCAACCGATGTACCGCCGTACTTCTGAACTATCAATGCCACGATTTTTACGCCCGACTTAAAAAGTGGGCGCGATTCTAGCGCAATTGACTGAAAAAAACGAGGCGGCAACATGGCGTGGTTTGCTAAACTTAAATCACTTGAGTTGCTTATGCATCCCCCATGACAACAATCACTCCGCGCAGCATTCCCGCTTCAGCCGTGCAGCACTTGCTGGATGCGGGCTATGCGCCCGCTTTGGCAAAGATCTTCGCGGCACGCGGCATCACCGACAGCAAGCAACTGGAGACCTCATTTGCCGAACTGCTGCCGTTCGACAGCCTGAAGGGCGTCCACGAAATGGCGCGCCTGCTGGCCGATGCGATCGCGGCAAAGAAAAAACTGCTGGTCATCGCCGACTACGATGCCGACGGCGCGACCGCCTGTGCGGTGGCCGTGCGCGGGCTGCGCGGCTTTGGTGCGCAGATCGATTTCATCGTGCCGAACCGCTTCGAATACGGTTATGGCCTGACGCCCGAGATCGTTCAATTAGCCTCACACTTGCCGCTTCGATACGGCTCCGAAGAACCAATCTCTGTGAGAGAAGCGGCAAAGCAGTTGCTCCCGCAATCGGCTGGCTACGCCAGTAACGTGTCGCAACAGCACCCCGATATTTTGCTGACGGTGGACAACGGCATCGCCAGCGTCGAAGGCGTGGCCGAAGCCAACCGGCTGGGCATGCAGGTATTCGTCACCGATCACCACCTGCCCGGCGACGCGCTGCCGGAAGCGGCGTGCATCGTCAATCCCAACCAGCCCGGATGCACGTTTCCGAGCAAGCATCTGGCGGGGGTCGGCGTGATGTTCTATGTGCTGCTGGCATTGCGCGCCGAACTGCGCACGCGCGGCGCATTCGCCACGCAACCCGAACCCAGGCTCGCCGAACTGCTCGATCTGGTTGCGCTGGGCACGGTCGCCGATGTGGTGAAACTGGATCAGAACAACCGCATCCTCGTTCAACAGGGCTTGCAACGCATCCGCGCCGGACGGGCTTGCGCCGGGATCAATGCGCTGTTGCGCGTCGCAAAAAAAGAGCCGGCGCGAACCTCCAGTCTGGACTTGGGCTTTACCGTCGGGCCGCGCCTGAATGCGGCGGGCCGCCTGGACGACATGAGCCTGGGGATCAACTGCCTGTTGACCGGCGATGCCGCGACTGCGATGCAGATCGCCGCAAAACTGGACGCCCTGAATCGCGAGCGGCGCAGCATCGAAGCGGACATGCAGGACAGCGCGCAAGCAGTGCTGGAAACCATCAATCCTTCCGGCAACTTCAGCCTCGCGCTGTTCGACGAGACCTGGCATCAGGGCGTGATCGGCATCCTCGCCTCGCGCCTCAAGGATAAATTCCACCGTCCGGTGATCGCCTTTGCCCGCGCCAACGACGGAGAGATCAAAGGTTCGGGGCGATCCATCGCGGGGCTGCATCTGCGCGATGCACTGGATCTGGTCAGTAAACGCCATCCCGCGCTGATCAAAAAATTCGGCGGTCATGCGGCGGCGGCAGGCCTGAGCATCGCCGAGGCCGACTTCGAGAACTTCGTTGCTGTCTTCGAACAAGTCGCCAGCGAGCTGCTCAGTGCGGACGACTTGGCGCATCGCATCGAAACCGATGGTGCACTGGAGCAGGCCGCGATGAATCTGGAAGTGGCGCGCCTGTTGGACGAACAAGTGTGGGGACAAGGCTTCCCCGCGCCGCAGTTCAACGATGACTTCACGGTACAGAACCAGCGTGTCGTAGGAGAGAAGCACCTTAAATTGCGATTGAACATTCAAGGTAAGCTCGTCGAGGCGATACTGTTCGGGCATAACGAACCGTTGCCCGAACGGGTGCATGCCGTGTACAGCCTGAGCGTCAATGAATACAATGGCATACAAAGCCTGCAACTCATTGTTCGGCATTGGCATGGAATTGATGAGCGAGGAAAAATATAACCCCTCCCAACCTCCCCTTATCAAGGGAGGAGTTGTTTAGTTTTGTAGGTTGGGTTAGCGTTTTTTGCGTAACCCAACATCATTAATAAAGAGCTGTTGGGTTACGCGATAAGGCCGCTAACCCAACCTACTGATAGCGAAGAGGTGAACCAATGGAAACCGGTTTCCTGCAAGGCAATGGCATCGAGGCGTTACCGCAGTTCCTCACCAGTCTCGCCATCGGTTTGTTGATCGGGCTGGAGCGCGAGCGCAACCCGTCTGCCAAAGCAGGCTTGCGCACCTTCGCCTTGGTCGCCGTGTTCGGCACGCTCGCGGGATTGATCTCAACCAAGGCCGGTTCTCCTTGGCTATTGATCGCAGGACTGCTGGCCGTGGCAGGCATGATCGTCACCGCCTACATCAACAACCCCGGCGAAGAGAACGATCCCGGCACCACCACCGTCATCGCCTTGCTGCTGAGTTACGGGCTGGGTGCGATGATCTGGTACGGCCTCGCCAAACTCGCCGTGATGCTGGCGATCGGAATCACCGCCCTGCTCTATTTCAAACCCGAACTGCGCGGCCTCACCCAGCGTCTGACGCGTCGCGATCTGGTCGCCGTGCTGCAATTTTCCGTGCTGACTTTCATCGTATTGCCGATTCTGCCCGATCAGGATTACGGCCCCTACCATGCCTTCAATCCGCATCAGGCCTGGCTGATGGTGGTGCTGATCTCCGGCATCAGCCTGGCCGGTTATGCCGCGCTGCATCTGGTGGGAACCCGCTATGGCGCGCCGCTGCTGGGCTTTCTCGGCGGCCTCGTTTCCAGTACCGCCACCACGCTGATCTATGCGAAACACAGCAAGGCCAACCAGACCATGTTGAACCTGGCCGCCTCGGTGATCGTGATCGCCAGCATGGTGGTCGCGCTGCGCCTGCTGGTGGTCAGCTCCGTAGTCGCCTATGGCAAACTTCCCGGCCTGCTGCCGGTTCTGGCGGGCGGCCTGATGTTCGGCTTGCTGGTCGCGCTGTACAACTGGCGCAAGATGAGCCATGCCACAGAACTCTATGTGCCGGAAACCACCAACCCTGCCGAACTGCATACCGCCATCGGTTTCGGGTCGCTGTATGTCGCCGTGTTGCTGGGCGCGGCATGGATGGCCGACATCGCCGGTAGCCAGGGCCTGTATGCCGTCGCATTGGTCTCCGGGCTGACCGACGTGGATGCGATCACGCTGTCCAGCCTGCGCCTGTTCAATCTCGGACAGTTAAACGAACTCCAGACCGTTACGGCGATCGCGCTCGCCTTCCTCTCCAACCTCGCCTTCAAGTTCGGCATGGTGATTTTCATCGGCGGACGGAATCTCGCCAAACAGGTCGCCATCGGCTTCGGCGCAATCGCGTGCGGGGTGTTGCTGGGGCTGTTTGCGCTATAATCGCGCCCTTTTGTAGGAGCGAGCCCTGCTCGCGATTCATCACGCTATCGCGAGCAGGGCTCGCTCCTACAAGCCGGATGCATTCGCCCAAACAAATTTACAGAGATAAACCATGGAAGCCGAACAACTCAACGCCCTCTCCAATCAGCTCAGCGACTTGTCTGCTCGCAGCGCAGAACTACGGAGGTATCTTTGACTACGATACCAAGCAGGAACGCCTAGTCGAGGTCTGCGAACTTTCGGAAAACCCGGACATCTGGAACGATGCCAAGCGCGCCCAGGAACTGGGGCGTGAACGCAAGCTGCTCGAAGGCGTGGTACTGGGTCTGGACAAGATCAAGCAAGACCTGAACGACGCGGGCGAGTTGTTCGAAATGGCCAAAGAGGAAGGCGACGAAGACAGTCTGCACGCCACCGCCGCCGACATAGCTGACATCGAGAAGCGCGTTGCCGCGATGGAATTCCGCCGCATGTTCTCCCACCCGATGGACCCGAACAATTGCTTCATCGACATCCAGGCAGGCAGCGGCGGCACAGAAGCGCAGGACTGGGGTTCGATGTTGCTGCGCATGTACCTGCGCTACTGCGAACGCAAGGGTTTCCAGGTCGAGATACTGGAACAATCCGACGGTGAAGTCGCGGGCATCAAGGGCGCGTCCATCAAGGTCATCGGCGAATACGCCTACGGCCATCTGCGCACCGAGACCGGCGTGCATCGCCTGGTGCGCAAGTCGCCGTTCGACTCCGGCAACCGCCGCCACACCTCGTTCTCCAGCGTGTTCGTCTACCCGGAAGTGGACGACTCCATCGAAATCGACATCAATCCTGCCGACCTGCGCGTCGACACCTATCGCGCCAGCGGCGCGGGCGGTCAGCACATCAACAAGACCGACTCGGCAGTGCGTATCACCCACATCCCGACCGGCATCGTGGTGCAGTGCCAGAGCGACCGTTCGCAACACAAGAACCGCGCCGAAGCCATGTCCATGCTCAAGTCACGCATGTACGAGGAGGAACTGCGCAAGCGCAACGAAGCCAAGCAAGTGCTGGAAGACGGCAAATCCGACATTGGCTGGGGGCACCAGATCCGCAGCTACGTGCTCGACCAGTCGCGCATCAAGGACCTGCGCACCAACCACGAAGCCGGCAACACCCAAGCCGTGCTGGACGGCGACCTCGACGATTTTATCTCGGCCAGTTTGAAGCAAGGGGTGTAGCTCCATGCACCTCTCAAATCGAGTTGATATATTAAGGTTGAAAATACGAACTTCCGCTTCCGACAAACACCTGTCCTTCACAACTCGAATCTTGAGCGATACGATTAAAACCCGTCCTGATACCACGCCGTGATCGGATAGCGCCAATCCTTGCCGTAGCTGCGCTCGGTGATGCGGATACCCACCGCGGATTGGCGGCGCTTGTATTCGCTGATGCGGATCAGATGCACCACGCGGCGCACGTCGGCTTCCGCGTAGCCGCGCGCGATGATCTCGGGGATCGCCAAGTTCTTTTCCACATAGCATTCCATGATGGCATCGAGCACATCGTAGGGCGGCAAACTGTCCTGATCGGTCTGGCCGGCACGCAGTTCGGCGCTCGGCGCACGCGTGATGATGCGCTCGGGAATCACCTGCCCCAGCGTATTGCGGTAACGCGCGAGGCGGTACACCAGCATCTTGCTGACATCCTTCAGCACCGCGAATCCGCCCGCCATATCGCCATACAGCGTGGCATAACCCACGGTCATTTCGGACTTGTTGCCGGTGGTCAGCACCAGCGAGCCGAACTTGTTGGACATCGCCATCAGCATGGTGCCGCGAATGCGCGCCTGTAGATTTTCTTCGGTGGTATCTGCGGCACATCCCGCGAAACTACTGGCCAGCGTGGACAGGTAGCTCTGGAACATCGGCTCGATGGAGAATTCGTCGTAGCGCACGCCGAGTATCCGCACCATCTCGCGCGAATCATCCAGGCTGATCTGCGCGGTATAGGGCGACGGCATCATCACCGCATGGACCTTGTCCGCACCCAGCGCATCCACCGCAACCGCCAGCGTCAACGCGGAATCGATCCCGCCCGACATCCCCAGCAGGATGCCCGGAAAACGGTTCTTGCCGATGTAATCTTTCACCCCCAGACACAAGGCGCGATAGACATTCGCCTCCAGTTCAAGCAGCTCGGTTATTTCGCCGCCCGGTTGTGCATCAGCCGTTATCTCCAGCAGCGCCAACGACTGTTCAAAATGCGCGCACTGCGCCGTCAGGTTGCCGTGCCGATCCATCGCGAACGAACCGCCATCGAACACCAGCTCGTCCTGCCCGCCCACCAGGTTGGCATAGACCACCGCCATGCCGGTTTCGGCGATCCGCTCGCGAATGACGTAATAGCGCGCTGCCTGCTTTTGCATGGCATAGGGCGAAGCATTCAGCACCAGCAACACTTGTGCGCCTGCTTGATACGCACGGCGCGCCGCTTCCGGCTCCCAGACATCGGCGCAGATATTCAGCGCAAAGCGGATCCCTTCCAGTTCGAACACGCACGGTTCGCTGCCGTGATCGAAATAACGCTCCTCATCGAACACCGCGTAATTCGGCAGTTCATGCTTGAGATAAGTCGCCACCACCTTGCCGTCGCGCAACAGCGATGCGGCGTTATAGCGTTTGCCGTCCTGTTCGTGCGGATGCCCGGCCACCACGGCAATACCCGGAATGTTTTCGGCAAGCTCGACCAAGGCTTGCGCACAGGCATGATAAAAACCGTCACGCAGCAACAGGTCTTCAGGCGGATAACCGCACAGACTCAATTCGGGCGTCAGCAGCAACTGCGCACCTCGTTGCATGGCAAGTTCTGCCTGCTGCACTATCTTTGCGCAATTTCCCTTGAGGTCGCCTAATACACAGTTGATTTGTGCGATTGCCAGTTTCATTGTCATGCCGTGAAGAGGTAAGTAGCGCGCATCTTAACATCGTGATTGATACTTGTTGCAGGCAACAAAAAAGCGGGCTGTTGCCAGCCCGCTTTTGCATGGTTGCGTGTTCGTTTATTGAACTACGCGAACCTTCTTTTCTTCCTGCAGCACGGAACGGATCTCCACGCGGCGGTTTTGCGCGCGGCCATCAACCGTCTTGTTGTCCGCCATCGGTTGATCGAATCCATATCCTTTGGTGGTGATGCGTGCTGCGGCTACACCCTTCTTAACCAGATAGGCCTTGACCGATTCGGCGCGCCGCTCGGACAGCTTCTGGTTGTAAGCCTTGGCACCGCGGCTGTCGGTATGCCCGGTCACTTCCAGCTTCGCATCCTTGTACTTGTCAGCAAAACCCACCACCTCATCCAGCTTCTTGACGGAGACACCATGCAGTTTGGCTGAATTGGTGTCGAAGTTGGCACCCTCGATACGCACCGGCTTGTCTTCCAGCAAGGTCTTCCAAGTTTCTGCCTGGGCAGGCGCAGGCTCGGCTGCCTTGGCTGCTGGTGCCGCCGCTGCGGCAATCACCGCTGGCGCAACATAAGGCGTATCGAAATAATAATTGATGCCCAGCGTGAAATTGTTGTTGTTCAGCTTGACGCCCGCAGTCTTCGCGCTGGCCGTGGTGTATTCACCCGCCACGCTCCAGTGCGGCGCGAACTTGTACTCGACACCCAGACCCAGATGCGCGTCGCCGCTGCCGATCGCGCCGGCTGCGCCATTGCCATTGGTGCGCGCATAGCCCAACTTGGCGTAAGGCAACCAGTTGCCGGAAGGCAAACCCAGCTTGGCGTCCAGCCCATATGCGCGGCTGCCGTAATTCACGGCGCCCGGGTTATGGGTAGCCTTGCCGTTGGAATCGGCGAAACCGTCCACGCCCAGCAGGATGTTGCCCATGTTCCAGTTGTAACCGCCTTCGAGGCCGTAGGCGGTCGCGCTCTTGGTATCGACGCCCGTCGCGCTGGAGCTATTTGAACCGAGCTTGCCGCCGATCCAGCCACCGTCGAATTCGCTGGCCTGTGCGGCAGTCATGCCCAGCAGCGCGGCTGCCAAGGCGATCATCATCGTGCTTTTTTTCATCTGTTTCCATTCCTCATAAAAAATCGAAATCCAAGTGCCATTGCACCCATCCGTTCCCTATCCTGCTGGCCGGATTCTACACGGCAGGCGCGGACGCAGTCCAATTGTTGCAGAAATACAACGTTCAAACCTGGGCGCGTTGTCGTCTCGCCTCGAACAGGCAGATACCGGCGCTCACCGAGACATTCAGACTTTCCACGCTACCCAGCATCGGGATACGCACCAGTTCATCGCAGGTATCGCGCGTCAGGCGGCGCAGCCCTTCGCCTTCCGCACCCAGCACCCAAGCCAATGCCCTGGAGTGTTTGAAGCCGTTCAAGTCCTGTTCCGCCTCGCCCGCCGCTCCGGCCACCCAGATGTCGCGTTCCTGCAATTCACGCAATGTCCGCGCGAGATTGGTCACGGTGATGTAAGGCACGGTCTCCGCCGCGCCGCAGGCGACCTTCTCCACCGTGGCGGTGATACCGACGGCGCGGTCTTTCGGCGCGATCACCGCATGCACGCCGAACGCGTCGGCACTGCGCAGACACGCCCCCAGGTTATGCGGGTCTTGCACACCATCCAGCACCAGCAGCAACGGCGGTTCGCTCAGCGTATCCAGCACATCGGACAGATGCTGCACGCGCCGTGCCGCATCCACGCGTGCAGCAACGCCCTGATGGCGTGCACTGCCCGCCATGCCATCGAGGCGCGCCGCCTCGATCGGAATGATGCGCACGCCGTTCGCTTCAGCCAATTTGATCAGGTCGCGCATGCGCGGATCCTGGCGCTGCGCTTGCAGATAGATCTCCAGCACGCCGTCGGGGTTCTGGCGGATGCGCGAGGTCACGGCATGAAAGCCGTAGATCAGACGCAGATCAGCCATGATGTTTCTTCTTTCCCTTGGCATGCCCAGCCGCTTTGCTGCCGCCTTTCGGCTGCCTGCCGGAATTGGCATCCGTTCCATCGGCATTCTTCGCCAATCTCTTCGCCGGCTTCGGCGCATCAGTCTGCACAGTTTCTGCGGCGCTATCGTCCAGTACGAAATCGATCTTGGTGCTTTCCATGTCCACCTTGACCACCCGCACCTGCACCCGATCGCCCAGGCGGTAGCGATTTCCGGTGCGTTCACCGAGCAATTGATGCTTGGCGGCATCGAAGTGGAAATAGTCCTTGCCGAGTTCGGAGACGTGCACCAGCCCTTCGACATACAGATCGTCCAGCGACACGAACATGCCGAAACCGGTGACCGACGAAACCGTGCCGGTGAACACGCTGCCGAGATGGTCGCGCATGTAGAAACATTTGAGCCATGCCTCGACATCGCGCGTGGCATCGTCGGCGCGGCGTTCGGTCATCGAGCAATGGACACCCAACTCGGCCCATTTCTGCGCGGGCTTGTATTGCTTGCCGTGCAGCACCGCCTTGATGGCGCGGTGCACCAGCAGATCGGGATAGCGGCGGATCGGCGATGTGAAGTGGGTATAGGCTTCGTAGCCTAAACCGAAGTGGCCGATGTTCTCCGGCTCATACTTCGCCTGACGCAGCGAACGCAGCATCACGGTCTGCAACAGGCCCGCATCGGGACGCCCCTTGATGCGTTTGAGCAGTTTGGAATAATCGGCGGCTTGCGGTTCGTCCTCGCCGGTTAGTTGCAAACCGAACTCCTTCATGAACTCGCGCAACGCTTCCAGTTTTTCCGGTGTCGGCCCCTGATGGATGCGGTACAGCACGGTGTGCTGGTGTTCGTGCAAGTAGCCTGCCGCACAGACGTTCGCCGCCAGCATGCACTCTTCAATCAATTTATGCGCATCGTTGCGCACCACCGGCACGATGCGCTCGATCTTACCCTGATCGGTAAAGATCATCTGCGTTTCGACGGTCTCGAAATCGATCGCGCCGCGTTTTGCCCGGGCGTGCAACAGCTTCTGGAACAACTCATAGAGATGTTGCAGATGCGGCACGATGGCCGCGTTGCTCTTCGCCAACGCACCGTCTGGCTGCGCCAGCATCTCGGCGACCTGCGTGTAGGTCAGCCGCGCATGGGAATACATCACCGACGGGTAGAACCGGTACTTGCCGATATCGCCCTTGTTGCTGATATGCATGTCGCATACCATGCACAGGCGATCCACTTGCGGATTCAACGAGCACAGTCCGTTGGATAATTCTTCCGGCAACATCGGGATCACGCGGCGCGGAAAATACACCGAGTTGCCGCGCAAAATCGCCTCGCGATCCAGCGCGTCGTTGGTCTGCACATAGTGGCTGACGTCGGCGATCGCCACCACCAGCCGGTAGCCGCCTTCTTCCGGCGCGCAATACACCGCATCGTCGAAGTCGCGCGCAGTCTCGCCATCGATGGTGACCAGCGGCAAGTTGCGGATGTCTTCGCGTCCTGCCCAGTCTTGCGCCGAAACCTCGGGAGAAAATTGTTGGGCCTGTCTTTCCGCGTCCTTGGGAAACTCGTGCGGCAAATCATGTTTGCGCAACGCGATCTCGATCTCCATGCCGGGATCGGCATAGTTGCCCAGCACCTCCACGATGCGGCCGATCGGCTGCGCATACTTGTCAGGCTGCTGCAGTATCTCCAGCACCACCACCTGACCGGCCTTGGCACCGCCCGCCTGGCCGGGCGCGACCAGAATGTCCTGGGTGATGCGGCGGTTCTCCGCCACCACGAACTGGATGCCGTGCTCTTCATACAATCGTCCGACCACGCGATTATTGGCGCGCTCCAGCACTTCGACGATCTTGGCCTCCGGGCGCCCGCGCCGATCCACGCCGCTCTGCCGCACCATCACCACATCGCCGTGCAGCACCTGGTGCATCTCCTTCTCGCCGAGGAACATGTCGGCGCTGCCATCTTCCGGGATCAGGAAACCGAAACCATCCGGATGCCCCTGCACCTTGCCCTTGACCAGGTCGAGCTTTTCCACCACGCAGATCGCCCGCTTGCGGTTGCGCATGATCTGTCCGTCGCGCTCCATCGCGCGCAGACGGCGGGAAAACAGGTCTTCCTCGTGCGGATCGATATGCAGCAATTGCAACAGCTCATCGTCGCCGACCGGGCCGCCCTGCTCGGCGAGGACATGCAGGATATGCTCGCGGCTCGGCAGCGGATGCTCGTATTTCTCGCGCTCGCGTTCCAGATGCGGGTCTTGCAGACGTAAATTATTTTTCTTTTTCATTGACAATAAATCCTTTAACAATTAAATTGCGCGCCTTCGGCAAATCTAAGCCCAGATGGCGGAATTGGTAGACGCGCACGGTTCAGGTCCGTGTGCCGCAA
>JAVHQS010000086.1:9420-12412 GCA_036171255.1 Gallionella sp. | reverse complement strand
TTAGGAGGGGGCGGTTATATCCATTTAACTACGAGGACAGCGGCGCGCATTCTAGCGGAAATACGCTGTAATCCAAACTGCTTGGCTGGTATCATGCGCGCGCATGATGGGACTCCCCCATTTTAAGGAGGAAGAATGAAGTGGTTGGCGATAGTCGCCGCATTGATTGTATGCGCCGCATTGTTCGTGGCGCGAGCTGCGCGGGCGGGTGAGTTGCCGCAAGCGGGCAAGGCTGCACCGGATTTCAAACTGGCAGACCAGGATGGACAGACACATGCGCTGAAAGATTATCGCGGCAAGTGGTTGGTGTTGTATTTCTACCCCAAGGACGACACGCCGGGCTGCACGCAAGAGGCGTGCGCATTCCGCGACGACCTGCACCTGCTGACCGGGATGGGTGCGCAGGTGGTGGGTGTCAGCGTGGACGACAGCAGCAGCCATGCCGGGTTCGCGAAAAAGTATCATCTGCCGTTCCCGTTGCTGGCGGACAAGAGCGGTGAAGTCGCCGCGAGTTATGGCGCGTTGATGGATCTGCGGGTGTTGAAACTGGCGCGCCGTTATACCTTTTTGATCGATCCGCAAGGCAACATCGGCAAGGTGTACTTGAGCGTGGAAACCTCGCGCCACTCCAAAGAGATCATCGAAGATCTGAAGAAACTAACGGTGGAAGGAAAGTTGTAATGCAGGCTCGTATCAATTTATTCGTTGCATGGTTCCTGATTCCGCAGACGCTGGCGATGGGCTGGGTGGCTGCTGCCGGGCGTATCGTGCTGGAGTCGTTGGGTGTCGCCACGCATGAGGGGGATATTCCGGGGCGTCTTGTCGGTGCGGTGTTGCTGTTTGGTGCTGTCTATCTGGTGCTGCATTTTCGCCGCTCTTTGCCGCCCGAAGGCAAGCCTGAAGGGAAAGGTTTTCAGTTCGGCCAGCGTCTGGTGCTCGCGGGAAATTTGCTGGCTGCGCTGTTCTGCATCTTCCAATTCACCTACAGCCTGATTGCGAACCACGATGTGAGGTTACTGCTGGACGGCTTCACCGATGCGTTTGGCTACTGGGCGATGGCGCTGTGGGTGGTGGGATTTTCCTTCCTGTATCAATCTTCCATACCGCAAAAGCAGTAAGCCGCCATGCCATTCATCACTCTGGACAAGGCCTGCCTTGCATTCGGGCACGTTGCCTTGTTGGATCATGCCGATTTTCAACTCGATGAGGGCGAGCGCGTCGGCCTGATCGGGCGCAACGGCGGCGGCAAGTCCAGCATGATGCGCGTGCTCGCTGCTCAAGGCACGCTGGATGACGGGCTGGTATGGCGCGCGCCGACCGCGCGTATCTGCTTCGTCAGTCAGGAACCGGTGCTGGATGCCGATGACTCGGTGTTCGATGCAGTCGCGAAAGGGCTGGGCAAGCTGCAAGAGTTGCTGCACGATTATCATCGTGTGTCGCATCAGCTTGCCGAGCCGGACGCGGATTTCGACAAGCTGCTGGAACAGATGCAGCACTTGCAAACGCAACTCGAAGCGCAGGACGGCTGGTCGGTGCAGGCGCGCATCGAGACCGCCATCGCC
The DNA here is from genome assembly GCA_036171255.1 of Gallionella sp. Lineage (GTDB taxonomy): Bacteria > Pseudomonadota > Gammaproteobacteria > Burkholderiales > Gallionellaceae > Gallionella. The sequence goes on along the minus strand of JAVHQS010000086.1, from coordinate 10,850 downwards.
AAGCTGGATCTGGAGCCGGACAAGCGCGTCGGCGACCTGTCCGGGGGGCAGCGCAAGCGCGTGGCCTTGGCGCAGGCCCTGGTGTCCGAGCCGGATGTGCTGATCCTCGACGAGCCGACCAACCATCTGGACTTCGCCTCCATCGAATGGCTGGAAGGCTTGCTCAACAATTTTATCGGCAGCGTGCTGTTCGTCACCCACGACCGGCGTTTTTTGGACAACGTCGCCACCCGCATCGTCGAACTGGATCGCGGCAAGCTGGCGAGTTTCCCGGGAAATTTCTCCGCGTATCAGGCGATCAAGGAACGCATGTTGAGCGACGAGGCGGTGGTGAATGCCAAGTTCGACAAGGTGCTGGCGCAGGAAGAAGTGTGGATACGCCAGGGCGTCAAGGCGCGCCGTACCCGCAACGAGGGACGCGTGCTGCGTCTGGAGCAATTGCGCCGCGAGCGCGCGGCACGCCGCGAAAAGGTCGGCAAGGTCGAAATGAGTGTCGAGACCGGGGAGCGTTCCGGCAAGCTGGTCGCGGAGTTGTCTGATGTCAGCAAGGGTTATGGCGGACGCACCTTGATCGACGATTTTTCCTGCCGCATCCAGCGCGGCGACAAGATCGGCCTGCTCGGCCCGAACGGCGCGGGCAAGAGCACGCTGCTGAAGATCATCCTCGGCGAGTTACAGCCGGACAGCGGCAGCGTCAAGTTGGGCACCAAGATCGCGGTGGCGTATTTCGACCAGTTGCGCGAGCAGCTCGATGATGAGGCGACACTGGCCGACACCATCAGCCAGGGCTCGGATTTCGTCGAGATCGGCGGGCAGAAGAAACACGTCATCAGCTACCTCGGCGATTTCCTGTTTGCGCCGGAACGCGCCCGTTCTCCGGTCAAGAGCTGTTCCGGCGGCGAGCGCAACCGTCTGCTGCTGGCGCGCCTGTTCACCCGTCCCGCCAATGTGCTGGTGCTCGACGAACCGACCAACGATCTCGACATCGAGACGCTGGAGCTGCTCGAAGAACTGTTGGCGCAATATGACGGCACATTGTTCCTGGTCAGCCATGACCGCGCGTTCCTCGACAACGTCGTCACGCAGGTGATCGCGTTCGAGGGCGACGGCAAGCTGGTGGAATACGTCGGCGGCTACGAGGATTGGGTGCGTGTTAAAAAATATCAGGCCGGCGTTGCGGCCGCCAAGCCTGCTGTTGCCGCAACGCCGCGTGCGGTCGCAGCACCTGTCGAAAAACCGAAACCCGCCAGCAAGCCCGGCTACAAGGAAGCACGCGAACTGGAAGAATTGCCCAAGCGTATCGAAGCATTGGAGCATGAGCAGATCGATATTGCTGCGCACTTGGCGGACGGCACGATCTACCGCACCGACCCCAAGCGCGCCAAGCAATTGCAAACGCGCAACGAGCAGATCGACGCGGAAGTGCTGGC
>JAVHQS010000086.1:2441-9320 GCA_036171255.1 Gallionella sp. | reverse complement strand
GCCGGGGCCAAGTGCTTACGGCAGTGTGCGTTTCACAGCCGCACTGAGCAACAATATGCCGAGGGCGGCCAGCACGCCAACGCCGAGGATCTGCGGCGCATCGCCGGAAAAGTGGAACAGTTCGCGCAGCATCGGCACGCTCAACACCAGTGCCAGTCCGGTACTGCCGCCCAGCACGATCCACCGCAGCACCGGGTTTTGCCGCGACCATGCGCCATCCCAGGACGCATCCAGCGAGCGGTTGCTGAATATCAGCGCGATGTTCCCCGTCACCATCGCGGCGAACACCAGCGCGCGCACGGAGTCTTCGTCATGCCCCCGCAACAACGCCCAGGCATAGATCGCGGCGGTAACCGCGAATGCCAGTGCTCCCTGCCACAGGCTGCCGGCTATCAGTCTGCCGCCGAACAGCGGCTCGTCCGCCGGTCTCGGCGGGCGCTGCATGAGATTTTTTTCCTCCGCTTCGGCTTCGAAAAAGATCGAGCAGGCGGGGTCGATGATCAGTTCCAGGAACATGATGTGCGCGGGCAGCAACAGCAGCGGTTCGCCGGACAGCACCGGCAGCAGCGCCATGCCGACGATCGGGATATGCACGGCCAGCGTGTAGCTCATCGCCTTGCGCAGATTGTCGTAGATGCGCCGTCCCAGCCGGATGGTGGCGACCAGCGAGGCGAAGTCGTCGTTGAGCAGCACCAGCCCGGCGGCTTCGCGCGCCACATCGGTGCCGCGCTTGCCCATCGCCACGCCGATGTGCGCCGACTTGAGCGCGGGCGCATCGTTCACGCCATCGCCGGTCATCGCGACGATCTCCCCGTTGGCCTTGAAGGCTTCCACCAGGCGCAGTTTCTGCTGCGGCACGATGCGCGCGAACACCTGCACCTCGTGCAGCCGGGAGCGCAATGCCCCGTCGGACAGCGCGTCCAGTTCGCTGCCGGTCAGCACCTGCGCGCACGGCAAACCGAGTTCTCCCGCAATGGCCTGCGCGGTGCGCGCATGGTCGCCGGTGATCATCACAACCCGGATTCCGGCTGCGCGGCACTGCGCAACGGCCTCGGACACATCGGCGCGCAACGGGTCCTGCAGTCCGAGCAGGCCGACGAAAGCGAACGCTATGTCGTGTTGCCGTAGCGGCCATTGCAGGCCGGGTTCGAGTTCTGCGCGTGCCACGCCGAGCACGCGCAAGCCCTGATCGGCCATTTCGGCTGCTGCCTGCTCGATAGATTTGGCTTGCGCTTCGGGCAAGTGGCACAGATCGGTGATGGCTTCAGGTGCGCCTTTGGCAGCGACCTGATGATGCGTCTGCCCGTCTCCCCGCCAGACGTGCGACATTGCCAGCAGCCCGGGTGACAGGCTGTATTCGTGTACCAATTCCCATTCGTCGTGCAGGTGTTCGCTGCCGTTCAGGGTGCGTCGCCCCAATTCATGCAGGGCGCGCTCCATCGGGTCGAACGGATCGCGCTCGCTGGCCAGAATGCCGAATTCCACCAGTTCGTGCCACGGTTCGGGCAGCGGGCTGTGGCTGTCCACTTGCAGCATCCGGCCTCCGCTGTACAGCTTGCGGATCGCCATGCGGTTCTCGGTCAGCGTGCCGGTCTTGTCGGTGCACAGCACGGTGGTGGCGCCGAGGGTTTCGATGGCGTCCATCCGCCGCGTCAGCACATTGCGCCGCGAGATGCGCCACGCGCCGAGCGCCATGAATACCGACAGGATCACCGGAAACTCTTCCGGCAGAGCCGACATCGCCAGCGTGATGCCGGCCAGCAGCGCATCCAGCCACTGGCCGCGCGTGATGCCGTAGACAAGTATCAGGATCAGGCATATCCCCGTGGCCAATATCGCCAGACGGCGCACCAGCCGGCCGGTCTGGATGCGCAGCGGCGATGCGCCGGAGCGCGTGCTTTCCAGCGATTTGCCGATCTGTCCGATGGCGCTGGACTTGCCGGTGGCGGTCACCAGGCCGATGCCGCTGCCTTGTACCAGCACCGTTCCCGCGTACACGAACGGCTGATCGTCGCCGCCCGGCTGACGCACTGACACGTCCGCGCTGCCTGCCTGTTTGCGCACCGGCACCGATTCGCCGGTCAGCATGGACTCGTCGGCAAGCAGATCGTTGCAGGAAAGCAGCACGGCATCTGCGGCGACGCGATCTCCCTCGGTGAGCAGCAACAGATCGCCCGGCACCACCTCGCGTCCCGCGATGCGCTGCTGCCGGCCGTCGCGCAGCACCAGGGCGCGCGGGCTGGACAGGTCGCGCAACGCTTCCAGCACCCGCTCGCTCTTGTGTTCCTGAAACACCGTCAAGGCGATGACGAGCAGCACGAAGAACAGCAGCATCAGCGCGTCCCCGACATCGCCCAGCAACAGGTAGATTCCGCCCGCAGCGATCAACAACAGGAACATCGGTTCGCGCATCACCTCGGCGGCGATATGCCACACGCGGCGCGGTTTGGGCGGGCTCAACTCGTTGTAGCCGGACGCGGCCAAGCGTTGCTGCGCCTCTGCCGCGCTCAGCCCGGAAATCAGTTGTTCGTCGTGCGCTGTGCCCATGCCGGTCGATCCCACGCTTGCTTTACGGTGAGCATACCGCGATAGCGGTTCGCGAGTAAATCGCGCAGACCTTGAATTTTTGCCCGCAAGAATTAAAGGCTGCACGGCGAACGTGTTTCGGGTAAATTGCGCGCTCATTTTTTGCAATGGAACTTTGTTGGATTATGGTTATCCACAAGTCATGAAATTTTTGGAGATAGTGATGACTCAATACAGCAAACGCATGGTGATCGTTCATTGGCTGACTTTGGCGCTGCTCGTTGCCGCCTGGTTACTGGGCGACGCGTTGTCTGATGCGACCGACGAGAGCAAGGCGACACTGGCCGGATATATCGTGCATGGTGCAGTGGGGGCGGCGGTACTGTTGCTGACCGTGACGCGCCTGTTGTTCCGCAGCAAGGACGGTACGCCGCCTGCCGTGGGCCAGACGCTGACGGATAAAGTGGCCAAGGGCATCCATCATTTTCTTTACACCGTGCTGTTCGTGCTGCCGGTGAGCGGCGTGGTGACGATATTCACCAGCGACGCCGGCAAGGCTCTGCTGGCAAGCGATGCGAATCTGCTGCCGAAGGAGGATGGCTATGAACACGTGTTCGCCCATGGAGCCCACGAAGTGCTGGTGAACGTGTTGATCGTGCTGGTCGTCGTGCATGTCCTCGGTGCGATCAAGCACCAGTTCATCATAAAGGACGGCTTGATGGAACGCATGATGTTGCGTCGCAAGTAAAGAATTTCGCAATCAAGGTTATTGTAAAAAGGGCACTGCGGTGCCCTTTTTCACGTCCGATGCAATCGCGCCACAGCAAATATTCCGTTATCGTTTCTTATGTAATATTTGGCTAAGCTGCCATTGCAAAAGAGTATTTCCGTTTACCCACAAAATCTGTGGATAACTTTGTGAATGGGGCCGCTGTTTAACACTTTAACTTCGTGTTCCATAAGGCTTTTTGTTACTTTGCCTATATTTTGGAGATGAATAATTATTAATTAAAACAGCGCGTTACGGTAAGTGGCGGGTTTGGTTGGCAGGCGGCATGCCGGAAAATGGCGTATTCCCTTGCGATGTGGATTGTTTCGATGCTGTCAAGATGATTTTTTGGTTTTTTTGCAGAAAAAATCCAGTTTTTTGCTGTTTGGCACTTGACTTTCGATAAGCCGATTTTTGGCAGGATCGCACGATCAATCTCAAGCCGGCAGCGAGCCTTGACAAACCATGACCGGCGTTAAAAATCGCCGTATTGAAGCAACCAGCCGAGGCCTGCCAGCGCTCCGAAGAAGATTGCCAGATGCGCCCAGATCCAGAACAGGTAGCGGCGCGACAGATCATCCGGCGTCAGGTTGCTGATCAGGAACAGCTTGCCATCGCGCGGCTGGCTGATGATATGGATGTCGGGTTGCGCCTGAACCTCGCGCAGCTTCTTGACGACCTCGCGTTTGGCCGCCTGTCTGGCCAGCATCCATTCGTTCATGTCCAACTCGCCGTCATTGTTGAGGTCGAAACGTTGATGCAGTGACGGCATGTCTTTCTTCCATTCGGCCAGCAGCGCGTTGAGTTCCTCCCGGCTGTCGAACTCGACCGCGCCGCTGCGGGTGAGGAAGTCGCCGATGACGTAAATGACATCCTCCTTGATCAATTTCCACTCGGTATAGCGGCGGTCGCCGCTTTGCCATTGATCCTTGTCGCGGACGCTGATCTCGGCCTGTTCCGGATCGACCACGCATTCGCCGGTCTCGTCGCGTATCAGGAACGAATCGTCGCTCGCCCCGCTATCGATGGTGCGCCATGAGTCGCCGTTCTTGGTGCGGTATTTTTCTTCGACCTCGTAGCGATACCACAGGCAGGGGAGCATGCGAAGTTTGCTGAGCAGCGGAGTCTCGCCGAATTGCCGGCCGCGTCCGATCAATTCGACATAACCCTGGGCGGCTGAAGCGATCCTGGAAGTAGGTGTGTCGCGTATCGCACGCAAACGGCGCAGCGCGGACATCCACGCAAACACGCTGATCAGCGCCATCGGCGGAAGGCAGAACAACCAGCCGACACTGGAGTCAAACTGGAAGGCGATGAAGACGAGCAGCAACTGTGCACCGGAGGTGACCAGTTGCGGGTATTCGCGGCGCAGCGAGAAATCCATGTTGAGCGAGCGTTCAGCGCAAACAGACCGGCGTGGGGAAAATTATCCGAACAGCGCTTTCATATCCGCATCCGCCTTCTCGGCCTCGGCAAATTCCAGCAGCGGCTTTTCGCCGAAGTTGAACATGCGGGCGATGATGCTGGCGGGAAACACTTCGATCTGCACGTTGTTGATGTTCACCGATTCGTTATACAGCTCGCGGCGGTCGGCGATGTTGTTCTCCAAGCCGGTGATGCGGTTCTGCAACTGCATGAAATTCTCGTTGGCCTTCAGTTCCGGATAGGCTTCCGCCACCGCAAAGATACTGCCCAATCCGGCGCGCAATGCGCCTTCCGCCTGACCGAGTGCGCCGATGTTCTGGCTTTCGCGCGCCGCATGCACTTGCGAGCGTGCCTCGATGACTTTTTGCAGCGTGCTCTGCTCGAACTGTTTGTATTGTTTGCAGACCTCGACCAGTTTGGGCAGCTCGTCATGGCGCTGCTTGAGCAGCACGTCGATGTTCGCCCACGCCTTGGCGACGGCATGTTTGACGTTGACCAGATGGTTGTACAGGCTGATGCCGTAGAACAGTGCCACGGCTACGATGCCGAGAAGAATTAACGTGAACATGATTGCTCCTTTGCCGGATTGAGAAATGATTGTAAATTACTCAGCAGTCAGAAATTAAAGCCACAAAAGATTGATGCTCATGTGTAGGAGCCCGATTTATCGGGCGATAGCCAATCATGGAATCGCAGGTGGCTTGTCCCTAACAGATCATTCTGGATTACTGCAACTCTATCGTGCCGCTGATCTGCACCGCCATGCGGCTCTCGCCATTGGCGAATTCCGGCGCCGGGATCGCCGCATCCGCCACGGCCGCACCGCGCATCATCGCCATCGGGTAATGCGGCGGCATGCCGCCGCCGTTGATCGAGAAACGCACGGTCTTGTATGACCTCGCGCCGACGGCGGCGCGTATCGCATCGGCACGCGTCCTGAAGGCCTTGATCGCATCGGCGATCAGCGCGTTCTCGATCGTTGCGCGGGTGTCCGGTGCGACGGTGAATACCACGCCGCCCAGTTGCATCGTGCTTTGCAACTGCATGATGAGTTCGCCCGCCGCCTTGAAATCGCGGCTTTCCAGGCGGATCTCGCCGTGGCCGCGCCACGCGTCGATCTGGTTATTCTTGCCGTACACCGGATAGGTGTTCTGGTTGCCGCTGCTGGCTTTCACGGCGCTGAACGCGGAGGCCTTCTTGAGCGCGTCGTTCAGCACGGTGTTGAGTTGTTGCGCGACACGGGCAGGCTGTTTGTCCTGGATCTCCACGCTCATGTTGGTCACCAGCAGATCGTTGGCGACTTCGCGCGCGGCCTCGGCCTGAAAATCCACGCGGTTATAGGTGTCGCTGTCCGAGGCATGCGCCAGCAGATTGACCGACAGCAGGCTGCACAACAATGCGATACGCAACATGACTTTCTCCACGTGATGAATGTGAGCATCGTAAAGCAAAACTGCTAGCATGTGGGCATAGATGCAGCACCGTTTGGTGGGCAAGTAAATTATATGCAGGAGAGATTGCATGGACGCGATTTCCAGTATCGCTTTGGCGACAGGGCTCAGTTGGGCGAGCGGCCTGCGCTTGTATGCCACAGTGTGCGTGACCGGTTTGCTGGCGAAGTTCGGCTACATTCATCTGCCTGCATCGCTGGATGTGCTATCCAATTCCTATGTCATCGGTTTGTCCGGTGTGCTGTTCGCCGTGGAATTTTTTGCCGATAAATTCCCGATGGTGGATAGCGCATGGGACAGCATCCATACCTTCATTCGAATTCCGGCGGGGGCGCTGCTGGCGATGGGCGCGATAGACAGCAGCGACCCGCTCATTGCCGCCTCGGTCGCGTTACTGGGCGGCACGTTGGCAGGCGGTACGCACTTCGCCAAATCCGGCAGCCGGGCGCTCATCAATACATCGCCGGAACCGTTCAGCAACTGGATGGCTTCATTCAGCGAAGAAGGGTTGGTGATGGTAGGTTTGTGGCTTGCGCTCGTTCATCCGGCGCTGTTCATGGTGTTCATCGTGGTGTTCGTTGCCGTGCTGATCTGGTTGCTGCCAAAACTTTTGCGCGGGGTGATACTGGTCTGGCAGCGTGTCGCGCAGGCCGACTGATGTAGGAGCGAGCCCTGCTCGCGAATGGAATACGGTAATCGCGAGCAGGG
>JAVHQS010000086.1:0-2431 GCA_036171255.1 Gallionella sp. | reverse complement strand
CGCGATTACCGTATTCCATTCGCGAGCAGGGCTCGCTCCTACAATTACGATGGGCAATCCGGGGGAAATTACAAGATCAGCGTGTCGTTCAAACAGGTCTTGGCTTGCGCGAGCCGCGTCAGCGTGGGCAACAGATTCAATCCGGTCTGTTCTTTCAAGGTCAGCGCGTTCTCTTTCAACTCGTCGAAAGAGATATTGATCGGGTCGCCCTCGGCGGCAAAGGCGATGGTGTTGCCGCTTTCGCAGGAAGGGAACATCAGCGCGCGGTCTTCGAAGGCGTTGAGGATGTGCGAGAAGCCGCCCATCACGCCGCGGCTGAGGTCGAGCAGGTTGACCGCCAGCACGCCTTCATCGCCCAGCCTGGCGCGGCACGCCTGATAGAACGGCAGCGTGTTCAATGCGCCGGGATGCGCGTGCTCGTTGAAACCGTCCACCAGGATCAGGTCGAATTTCTTGCCGGCGCCGAGCACATAATCCACGCCGTCGCCGATGACCAGATGGATACGTCTGGGGTCTTCCGGCAGCTTGAAATACTGCCGTGCGGCGGCGACCACCGACGGCTCGATCTCGACGACGGTGAGATGCGCCAGCGGACGATTGCGGTACAGGAACTTGGTCAGCGAGGCCGCGCCCAGGCCGATCAGCAGCACCTTGCGCGGCCAGCGCGCATCGTCGCGCAGCAGCAGCGAGGCCATCATCTCGCGGGTGTATTCCAGCTCCAGATTCCACGGCCGCGCGATGCGCATCGCGCCTTGTATCCAGGTCGAGCCGAAGTGCAGGTAGCGCACGCCGGCTTGTTCGGAGATGTCGATGGGGGTGGCCATTTTTTGGTTGTCATTCCCGCGCAGGCGGGAATCCAGTGTGCAGAGTGCAGGCAGGATTATCGCAGACATCCTTGATGATGCCGAACTTCAGCGTGCAGATTTTTTGGTTCTGCTCAGAACGAGCTCTACTTGCCCGGCGGATTCAACTCTGAAGTGCAACTTTTGTAAGAGAATTTAGGTGGCGAGCTGCGTTAATATCGGAGCCACTTAACCAGCCCGCCTTTGTGATTCTTGCCGATGACGGTGTCTCCCTCCCAATCGCCGATGCGCGTCTTCTGGCCGACAATTTCCGGGCGCTCGTCAATACTGACGCGGTTCTTGATCACGCCCCGCCGCTCTTGCCCGCTCGCATAACGCTTGCGGTACGGCTTTTGTCCGCGCAAATGCTGGCACATGTCGCATTCATCAGCACGTCGCCCATGCCCGCGCTGCTCATGCGGGGGTTGCCGGTCTTGTTCATGTACAGCTTGCCGTCGCGCGTAGCGCACAGGCTGTCCGCGCCTTTCAGCACCACACTGCATGAGAACTGCTGCGCCAGTTGTCGCACCGCCGCGACGCGATCCGCCTGTATTTCTTCGGAGTGATTGGGTGTCGGAGTCGATTGTTCTCTACCCTCACCGGAAACTGGAGATCATTGCCGAGACCTGTTTAGGGTGCTATCTTTGAACCCATTAAACGGAGGTCTGACAAATGGCACATGTGATTTTGGCGGAAACGACCGCGAGTGTTTCCGAACTGAAGAAGAATCCGATGGCGACGGTCGCCGCTGGCGAGGGGTTCCCGGTGGCGATTTTGAATCGCAACGAGCCTTCTTTCTATTGCGTTCCGGCGAAGGCGTATGAAGCGTTGATGGATAAGCTGGAAGATATGGAGCTGAATGCCATTGCCGATGCGCGTTTGAAAGATGGCAAGAAGCTGGTGCCGGTCAAGCTCGATGAGCTATAAGCTGAGCTTCCATCCCGATGCGCTGGCGGAGTGGCGCAAGCTGGATGAGACGGTGAGCGAACAATTCAAGAAGAAGCTGGTCGAACGTTTGCAACATCCCCGCGTTCCATCTGCCAAACTATCCGGTCATAAAGACCGTCACAAGATCAAGCTGCGTAGTGTGGGCTATCGCCTGGTGTATGAAGTGCGGGATGCCGTGTTGCTGGTGATCGTGGTTGCGGTTGGCAAGCGGGAGCGCAATGCGGTTTATCGCGTGGCGGCGAAACGTTGAGGAAATGCTTAACAGGTGTCGATTGTGTTTCGATACATTTTCCGTTCATCGTGAGCTCGACCCATCCTACAGAGCTAAGTTATTTTGGCTCATTCTCGATTCTTGAAATGGGAATGTCGAACAATAGCTGATTGGGAGGATATTATGACCAAACAAGTCCAGGAAGCCTACATCGTTGCCGCCACCCGCACGCCGGTGGGCAAGGCGCCGCGCGGGATGTTCCGCAACACGCGCCCCGACGATCTGCTGGCGCATGTGCTGAAGAGCGTGCTGGCGCAAGCGCCATCGCTCGATCCGGCGAGCATCGGCGATGTGATCGTCGGTTGCGCGATGCCCGAGGCGGAGCAGGGCACCAACGTGGCGCGCATTGCGCTGCTGCTGGCGGGGTTGC
>JAVHQS010000085.1:10150-12469 GCA_036171255.1 Gallionella sp. | reverse complement strand
TCAGCCAGATCGCGCCGTATTTCGGCAGCTTGCCGCCGTGATAGCGCAGCACCTGCTCCTGCCACTTGCCGTACACATCGCTGCCGACTTTCTTCAATCCGTTGATGATGCCGACGGTCTGCACGCTGTACTGTTCGCCGAACTCCCACTTGAGCGCATCGCAATCGACGAAGTTGCCCAGGCCGGGATGGAACGGCACAACGTGGTAGTCTTCCAGATACACCTCGATGAAGGTCTTCCAGTTGAAGGCATATTCATCGACTTGCACGCGATCCAGCATGTAGCCGGAGAAGTCGATTTCCTGCATCACGCCGACGCGGGCCAGGTCCTTGGCGATGTCGCGCTCGCCCGAGAACAGCAGGCCGTTCCAGTTTTGCAGCGGCGACTTGTTCAGATGCAGGCAGGGATTCTCCGGAAAGTGCGGAGCGCCGAGCAGTTCGCCGTTGGTCTCGTAAGTCCAGCGATGCAGCGGGCAGACGATGTGTTGCGCGTTGCCGCGGCCTTGCAGCATGGTCGCCTGGCGATGGCGGCAGATGTTGGACAGCAGCTCCACGCCGTTCGGATTGCGCACCAGCATCTGCGCCTCGTCGCGCAACACCTGGTAGTCGCCCAAGCTGGGCACCATCAATTCATGGCCGACGTAGTTCGGCCCTTGCCCGAACAGCACGCGCTGCTCGACCTCCAATACATTGGGGTCGAAGTACCAGCTGAGCGGCGGTTGAACCTGTGCCGGGGTGAGTTGATTTATGTTGGCGATTTCAGACATACCCACATCATCCTTGCTAATAGTGAATACGGTGCGAGAGAGGGCGGATTGTCCCCGAAATCGAGGGGTGGGGCAACAAAAATTGGCTCAAGTTATGGTGCTTGGGTAAAATGCCAACCTTTCGCAAGGATGCCTCTATAAACCCAAACTCCGTCACGATACGGCGTTGCTCGATAAATTTTATCGCTTGCATATTAAACATATGCCGCGCGCTAAAATTTCTCTCGCGCCTTGTCTCGTTTAGGATTTTGAATTTATAAAGTCATCCACAAGCAGAGGTTCTTATGGCTGGAAAATCCCAGAAAACGGTTGGTTTCGAATCGGCAATGACCGAGCTCGAGCAGATTGTCGCCGATATGGAGGCGGGCAAATTGTCGCTGGAAGATTCGCTGGCGGCCTATAAGCGCGGCGCGGAGTTGCTGTCGTTCTGCCGTACCCGCCTCGAAGACGCGCAGCAGCAGGTGCGCGTGCTGGAGGATGGCGTGCTGAAGGATTTTTCCGCGACCGGCGAGGCCGGAACGAATAATTGATGCGCGCTGATTTCTCAAGCTGGGCTGCGGCCCACCAGTCCCGTTTCGAACAATTGCTGGGCACCTTGTTGCCACAGCCGGAAGCTGCGCCGCAACGCCTGCATCAGGCGATGCGCTATGCGGTGCTGGATGGCGGCAAGCGCGTGCGTCCGTTGCTGGCGTTCGCGGCAGGCGAGCTGGCCGGTGCGGCTGAAACGCGCGTCGGCATCGCGGCGGCGGCAGTCGAACTGATCCATGCCTATTCGCTGGTGCACGACGATATGCCGTGCATGGACGACGATGTGCTGCGTCGCGGCAAGCCGACCTGTCATGTGCAATATGACGAGGCGACCGCGCTGCTGGTCGGCGACAGCCTGCAAACGCTGGCGTTCCAGTTGCTGGCGGAACATCGCCTGAGCGGCGATGCGGCGCGCCAGCTGGAAATGGTCAAGCTGCTTGCGGCGGCTTCCGGCTCGCGCGGCATGGCGGGCGGGCAGGCGATCGATCTGGACAGCGTCGGCAAGGCGCTGACCTTGCCGGAACTCGAATTCATGCACATCCACAAGACCGGCGCGCTGATCCGCGCGGCGGTGCTGCTCGGTGCCCATTGCGGTACGGTATCAAGCACGCAGTTGGCTGAACTGGATCACTTCGGTAAATGCGTGGGACTTGCATTTCAGGTAGTGGACGATGTGCTGGACAGCGAGGCGGACACCGCCACACTGGGCAAGACGGCCGGCAAGGATGCCGATAACGACAAGCCGACTTATGTGACGCTGCTGGGCGTGCAGGCCGCGCGCGACATGGCGCAACGGTTGCATCGCGAGGCGGTGGACAGTCTCGCAACGTTCGGCGATAGCGCGCAGCGTTTGCGCGAGTTGGCCGACTTCATCGTGCTGCGAAAGTTCTGATGTATTCCTTGCTCGACACCATCAACAACCCGACAGATTTGCGCAAGCTGGGGCGCGGCCAGTTGCCGCAATTGGCGGTCGAGTTGCGCGAGTTTCTGGTCGAGTCGGTCAGCAAGACCGGCGGGCATCTGTC
>JAVHQS010000085.1:0-10050 GCA_036171255.1 Gallionella sp. | reverse complement strand
TGGGCATGGCGGTCGCGGCGCATCTGCAAGGTTCGGAGCGCCGCGCGGTGGCGATCATCGGCGACGGTGCGATGACCGGTGGCATGGCCTTCGAGGCGCTGAACAACGCCGGCGCGATGGATGCGAATCTGCTGGTGATCCTCAACGACAACGACATGTCGATCTCGCGTCCGGTCGGCGCGCTGAACAATTATCTGGCGAGGTTGATGTCGGGACGTTTCTATGCGGCGATGCGGCGCGGCAGCGAAAAGGTGCTGAAGGGCATGCCGCCGATGCTGGAGTTCGCCAAGCGCGCCGAGGAGCATGTCAAAGGCATGGTCACGCCGGGCACCCTGTTCGAGGAATTCGGCTTCAACTACATCGGCCCGATCGACGGGCACGATCTGGATGCGTTGCTGGATACGCTGAGCAACATCCGCAAACTGACTGGCCCGCAGTTCCTGCACATCGTCACGCAAAAGGGCAAGGGCTACGCGCTGGCCGAGGAGGATTGCCTGCTGTACCACGGCGTCAGCAAATTCGACCGCACCAGCGGCATCATCCCCAAGCCCGCTCCGCATCAGTCTTACACGCAGGTATTCGGACAATGGCTGTGCGACATGGCCGATCGGGACGAGCGGGTGGTCGGCATCACGCCGGCGATGTGCGAAGGCTCGGGGATGGCGGAATTCGCCGAGCGATTCCCGAAACGCTATTTCGATGTCGGCATCGCCGAACAGCACGCGCTGACCTTTGCGGCAGGGATGGCTTGCGACGGCTACAAGCCGGTGGTGGCGATCTATTCGACCTTCCTGCAACGCGCTTACGATCAACTGATACACGACATCGCGATCCAGAATCTGCCGGTGATCCTGGCGATCGATCGCGGCGGTCTGGTCGGCGCGGACGGCGCGACCCATGCGGGGAGCTTCGATCTGTCCTATTTGCGCTGCATCCCGAACATGACGGTGATGGCGCCGGCGGATGAGAACGAATGCCGTCAGATGCTGTATACCGCGATGCAATTGGATACGCCGAGCGCGGTGCGCTATCCGCGCGGCTGCGGGCCGGGCGTGGCGGTGGCCGATGAGATGTGCGCCTTGCCGGTCGGCAAGGGCGAGGTGCGCCGCACCGGCAAAGGCGTCGCGATCCTGGCGTTCGGCACGATGCTGGCCCCGGCACTGGATGCAGGCGAACAACTGGATGCGACGGTGGCGAACATGCGCTTCGTCAAGCCGCTGGATGCCGAACTGGTATTGCGCCTGGCGCGCGAACACGAGCTGCTGGTCACGGTGGAAGAGAACACCGTGCAGGGCGGCGCGGGCAGCGCGGTGGCGGAATGCCTGCTGCAACACGGCATCGTCATTCCCGTGCTGCAACTCGGTTTGCCGGACAGCTTCATCGAGCAGGGCGAGCACGCGCAGATGCTGGCGGACTGCGGCTTGGATGCCGCCGGGATGGATGCCGCGATTCGCCGTCATTTGACCAAGTAAATTCGTCGGGATTGGTTATAATCCCGGCTACACGCAACTCGAAAGAAAGCACAACTATGAATACCCGCAAATCCGATTATATTGCCGATGTGCAAAGCTCGGCCGATACGCGCCAGTTGGCGATCGACCGTGTCGGCATCAAGGGCATCCGCCATCCGGTCAAGGTCAAGGACAAGAGCGTCGGCGTGCAGCACACCGTCGCCACGTTCAACATGTATGTGCATCTGCCGCACAATTTCAAGGGCACGCACATGTCGCGCTTTGTCGAGATCCTCAACGAGCACGAGCGCGAGATTTCGGTGGAATCGTTCGGCAACATCCTGCGCAAGATGGTGACGCGTCTGGAAGCGCAGTCCGGTTACATCGAAATGAGCTTTCCGTATTTCGTCAACAAGACCGCGCCGGTGTCCGGTGTGCAAAGCCTGCTCGATTACGATGTCAGCTTCATCGGCGAATGCAACGGCGGCGACCCGCGCTTCACCATGAAGGTGGTCGTGCCCGTTACCAGCCTGTGCCCCTGCTCGAAGAAGATCTCCGAGCGCGGCGCGCACAACCAGCGTTCCCATGTCACGCTCACCTTGCACACCAACAGTTTCGTCTGGATCGAAGACGTGGTGCGGATTGCAGAGGAACAAGCCTCGTGCGAACTGTACGGACTGCTGAAGCGTCCCGACGAGAAGTTCGTCACCGAACGCGCCTACGACAATCCCAAGTTTGTCGAGGACATGGTGCGCGACGTGGCGGCGGTGCTGAATGCCGACGAGCGCATCGACGCCTACATCGTGGAGTCGGAGAACTTCGAATCGATCCATAATCACTCGGCTTACGCGCTGATCGAAAGAGACAAGAGGCAGGATTAAAAGGCAGGATTCGGGATCAAGAATTCGGGATTCGGAAAAACCACTGCGCCGCTTTTGATTTTCCCTGAGTCCCGTATCCCGTATCCTGAATCCTGAATCCTGAATCCTGAATCCTGATTTATAGATATGAAACCCGTCGCCATTTTCCGTTTTGCCCCCACCGAAGGTCCCGGCTACCTCGCCGGGTTCCTCGATGCGCACGGCATTCCCTGGCAACTGATCCGCATCGATGCGGGCGATGCCGTGCCGCAATCCGCAGATGCATATTCCGGGTTGGTGTTCATGGGCGGGCCGATGAGCGTCAATGACGACCTGCCGTGGATCGCGCCGGTGCTGGCGCTGATCCGCGAGGCCGCAGCGCAAGACATCCCGCTGCTCGGGCATTGCCTCGGCGGACAACTGATCTCCAGCGCGCTGGGTGGTGTGGTGTCGCGCAATTGCCCTCTCCCCAACCCTCTGAGTGAAACAACTAGCCAATCGACTAAGCTGCAAAAAACCGCAGCCAAGTCGCTGGTTATCCCGCAAGCGGGGAGAGCGCAGCGAGGGGGGCGCAGCCGGGCAAACGAATTGCTGCGCGAAATTCAGATCAAGGAGATCGGCTGGGGCGAGGTGGCCGTGTCGGACAATGACATCGCGCGTCACTGGTTCGGCGAGGTAAAAGATTTCAAAGCATTCCACTGGCACGGCGAAACCTTCACGCTGCCGCAAGGCGCGACGCTTCTGCTGTCCAGTGCGCATTGCGCCAATCAGGCTTATGCCCTCGGCAAACATCTCGCGCTGCAATGCCATGTCGAGATGACCGCCGCAATGATCGCCGACTGGTGCGCAGTCGGTGCGGACGAGATTGCGGCCAGCCGTAGCAGTCCGGCGGTGCAGTCCGCAGCGGAGATGCAACGGCAAATGGCGAGCGAGCTGCCGCGCTTGCACGAAGTTGCGGCGCAGTTGTATCGCCAGTGGATCAAGGGTCTGATCGCTTAGCAAAGCATCGCTGGTGCAATTTCCAGTCTTGGCTATAATGCCCTCCGTTTCCAGCGTAAAGGGAAACCTTATTTAACGAATCACAACAAGGGGAATTCCATGAAGAAATTGATCGCATTGGCTTGTTTGGGTTTTGCATTTGCTGTTTCCGCTCCGGCTTTCGCGGGCGCGCAACAGGACAAGATGAAGGGCTGCAACAAGGAAGCAAAGGGCATGAAGGGCGACGAGCGCAAGGCGTTCATGAGCAAGTGCCTGAAAAAGGATTACACGCTGAAGGCTGATGCCGCACCGGCAGCCAAGGCAGAAGCCAAGCCAACCGCCAGCGCCGCCGCTCCGGCTGCTGCACCGGTCAAGCAACAGGACAAGATGAAATCCTGCAATGCCGATGCGAAGACCAAGGCACTCAAGGGCGACGAGCGCAAGAAGTTCATGAGTTCCTGCCTCAAGGGCTAAGCCTGTCCTGATGGAACTACTGGTGAAACTACTAGCCATCTGACTAAGGCAGCAAGCTGCCAAGTCATTGGTTATAGCCAATCGACTAGGCTGGCAACAACGCCTGCCAAGTCGCTGGTTATGAACGCAGTCGAAGGGTGTTATTCGCTGTATCGAGAACGCGCCGCGAGGCGCGTTTTTCGTTGGAGCTAAAATCGAGAGTGTATAATCCGCGCTCTTTTGCGCGACCGGGTCGCGACTATTTCATAAAGACTGCATGATCAAAAAATTCCTCAAGCGCGTATTTCGCAAGTCCGCTAAAACCAAGTCGGCAGGCAATGCGCAGGTGATCCCGTTCGAGTTGCACGGTGTGGCACGCGAGCAGATCAGCTATGGTTCGCGCCGGGTCACCGAGGGGTTGCAGGCAGCCGGCTACCAGGCCTATGTGGTGGGCGGTGCGGTGCGCGATCTGTTGCTGGACAAGATTCCCAAGGACTTTGATGTGGCGACCGATGCCACGCCGGAAGAAGTGCGCCGGGTGTTCCGCCGTGCGCGCATCATCGGGCGGCGCTTCCGGCTGGTGCATGTGATGTTCGGCGAGGAGGTGGTCGAGGTCTCCACCTTCCGCAGCCTGATCGAGGCCGAAGATGCGCAGACCGACGAGCATGGCCGCCTGCTGCGCGACAATCAGTTCGGCGACCAGGAGCAGGATGCGGCGCGCCGCGATTTCACCGCGAACGCGCTGTTCTACGATCCGTCCACGCAGGAGATATACGACTATCACGGCGGCTACGCCGATACGAGCGGGCAACTGCTGCGCATGATCGGCGATCCGGAAGTGCGCTACCGCGAAGATCCGGTGCGGATGTTGCGTGCCGTGCGTCTGTCCGCCAAATTGGGTATCAAGCTGGATGCGGCCACCGCTGCGCCGATCGCCAGGATGAAAGACTTGCTCGACAATGTGCCACAGGCGCGTTTGCTCGACGAGGTATTGAAGATGCTGTTGTCCGGCCATTCGGTGGAGTGCATTCAGCAGTTG
Source organism: Gallionella sp. (assembly GCA_036171255.1). Classification (GTDB taxonomy): domain Bacteria; phylum Pseudomonadota; class Gammaproteobacteria; order Burkholderiales; family Gallionellaceae; genus Gallionella. Next base: position 5,269 of record JAVHQS010000085.1, on the reverse strand, counting down.
CGCAAGATGAATTTGCATCACGGTTTGTTGCCCCTGCTCGATGTGATCCTGGGGCAGCCGATGGGCGAGAAATTCGTGATGCTGGCGTTGCGCAATACCGACGATCGTCTCAGCCAGGACAAGCCGGTCTCGCCCGCGTTCCTGTTTGCCGCGCTGCTGTGGCACGAGGTGCTGGCGGCGTGGAACCTGCGCGTGCAGCAAGGCGGGCGTCCGGTGGGTGCGATGCACGAGGCGATGGATGAGGTGCTGGCCAGGCAAAAGGCGCGGCTCGCGATTCCGCACCGTTACGACGCGGTGATGAAAGAGATCTGGTTGTTGCAGCAGCGTTTCGAGCAGCGTTCCGGGCAGCGTCCGTTCCGTTTGCTTGAGCAGCCGCGCTTCCGCGCCGGATTCGACTTCCTGTTGTTGCGCTGCGCCAGCGGCGAAGTGGACGACGCGCTCGGCTTGTGGTGGGACGAGTTCCAGGATGCCAGTGCGGTGCGTCAGGCGGAGATGTTGCAACCGGAAGGCGAAGGGGATAAAAAACGTCGCCGGCGCAAACCGCGCAAGAAGCCATCGGCTGTCCCCGCAGAGCTGGGCGAGTAATGGCCCACCTCGCCTTCATCGGGCTGGGGAGCAATTTGCATGACCCGCGCAGCCAATTGCAACAAGCCTTTGCCGGCCTCGACCAGTTGCCCGGCACGAAGTTGCTGGCGCAGTCCTCGCTGTATCGCAGCGCGCCGGTGGGATTTCTGGATCAGCCGGATTTCGTCAATGCAGTCGCGAAGATCGCGACGGACTTAACGCCGCAGGAATTGCTGAAGGCCTTGCTGCAGATCGAACATCGGCATGGCCGCGAGCGCACCTTCCGCAATGCGCCGCGCACCCTGGATCTCGACGTGCTGTTGTACGACGATGTGCGGCTCCATGAGCATGGCCTGACCATTCCGCATCCGCAGATGCACCTGCGTGCCTTCGTGCTGCGGCCGCTGCTGGAGATCGCGCCGGATTGCGACATCCCCGCTGTAGGCCGGGCAGCGCGGGCGTTGCAGGCATGCCATGATCAAGTGTTGGAGCGGCTTGACTATGCTGTTCGATAAATATCGCTACGTGGTGGTGGAGGGGCCGATCGGCGCAGGCAAGACCAGTCTCGCGCGCCGCCTCGCGCAACACCTGAACGCGTCCACGCTGCTGGAAAAGCCCGAAGAGAATCCGTTCCTCGCCAAGTTCTACCGGGATCCCGCACGCTATGCGTTGGCGACGCAATTGTTCTTCCTGTTCCAGCGCGGCAATGAAGTGCGCGACCTGGCGCAGATGGATCTGTTTCGCGTGAGCACGGTGGCGGATTATCTGCTCGACAAGGACACGCTGTTTGCGCGCCTGAATTTGAGCGACGAAGAGTTCGCATTGTATCAGCAGATCTACCACACCTTGCAGTTGCAGGCGCCCGTGCCGGACCTGGTGATCTATCTGCAAGCCGAACCGGCGACGCTGGTGGAGCGGGTGCGCCGCCGCGCCCAGGCTTACGAGCAGGCCATCAGCGATGCCTATTTGTTGCGGTTGTCGCAAAGCTACAGCGATTTCTTCTATCATTACGCGGAAGCTCCGGTGTTGATGGTGAACAGCGAGCATCTGAATTTTGCGGATGGCGATGAGGATTTCGCCCTGCTGTTGCAGCGCATCGAAGGGATGCGCGGGCCGCGCGAGTTTTTTAGCCGGGGGCTGGATTGAAAATTGTTTTTCTCGATTGCATCCTCTCCCGCAAACGGGAGAGGATTGAGGAGAGGGTATTACAGTGGAAAGTTGAATAGAGGGCTTAGATGAGAACCACGCTGACCAAATTGCAAGCCATGCGCAGCAAGGGCGAGAAGATCGCCGTGCTGACCTGCTACGACGCGAGTTTCGCCGCGCTGCTCGAAGCGCAGGGTGTGGACGTGCTGCTGGTGGGCGATTCGCTCGGCATGGTGTTGCAGGGGCACGAGACCACGCTGCCCGTCACCATCGACGATATGGTCTATCACACCGGATGCGTGGCGCGCGGCGCGAAGCAGGCGTTCATCATCGCCGACATGCCGTTCGGCACTTCGCAGGCCAGTCCGCGCGAGACCTTCGCCTATGCGGTGCAACTGATGGCGGCGGGCGCGCAGATGGTCAAGCTGGAAGGCGGTGCGGCGATGGTCGAGACCGTGCGTTTCCTGACCTCGCGCGGTATCCCGGTGTGCGGACATGTCGGGCTTACGCCGCAATCGGTGCATCAGCTCGGCGGCTACAAGGTGCAAGGCAAGGACGCTGCCGCCGCGCAGCAGATGCTGCAGGACGCGCTCGCACTGCAACAGGCAGGTGCGGGGATGCTGGTGCTGGAGGCGGTACCCGCCTTGCTGGCGGCGGAGATCGCCGCGCAAGTGAACATCCCCGCCATCGGCATTGGCGCGGGCGCGGCCTGTTCCGGGCAGGTGCTGGTGCTGCACGACATGCTGGACATCTACCCCGGCAAGAAGGCGCGCTTCGTGAAGAACTATATGCAGGGGGCGGGCAGTATCGCGGCAGCGGTGGCGAACTACGTTGCCGAAGTGAAGTCAGGCGCGTTTCCAACTTCCGAACATTCCTTCTGATGCAACTCGTCCATACCGTAGCGGAACTGCGCGCACGTCTGGCGAACGAGACAGTCATCGCTTTCGTGCCGACCATGGGTAATCTGCATGAGGGGCATCTCGACCTGATGCGCCTGGCGCGCGAACACGGCAGTTGCGTAGTGGCGAGCATCTTCGTCAATCCGTTGCAGTTCGGGCCGGGCGAAGATTTCGACAAGTACCCGCGCACGCTGGAAGCGGATTGCGTCAAGCTGCAAGGGCTGGCGGACGTGGTGTTCGCGCCTCCGGTCAGCGAGATGTATCCGGAAAAACAAACCGTGTTCGTCGAGCCGCCGCCGATCGCCAACGATCTGTGCGGTGCATCCCGCCCCGGACATTTTCGCGGCATGGCGACGGTGGTGCTGAAGCTGTTGAACATCGTGCAGCCGCAGGTCGCGCTGTTCGGCAAGAAGGATTATCAGCAGTTGCACGTCATTCGCCAGATGGTCGCGCAGATGAATCTGCCGGTGCGCATCGTTGGCGGCGAAACGGTGCGTGCCGCAGACGGCCTGGCGCTGAGTTCGCGCAACCAGTATTTGAATGAAACCGAGCGTGCCGGGGCGATGGTCCTGTATCAGACCCTGCGGGGGATGCGGCAGGCCATCCTGCAAGGCGTGCGCGATTTTGAACGATTACAGCAACAAGCGGTCGAAACCCTCGCTGCAAGAGGTTGGCTGGTGGATTACGTGGCGGTACGCAACCAGTCCGATCTGTTGCCGGCAAGCACCACAGAGGGCGGCTTGGTGATTCTCGCCGCAGCCAGGCTAGGCGCCACCCGCTTGCTGGATAACATTGAAGTGAGTCTTGATTACTTGGGCGATTGACTGTTATATAATCCGCGCCCTGTTCGAAACGGAGGTATCCCATGCAGAGAATCATGCTTAAAGCCAAGTTGCACCGAGTGCATGTCACGCACTCCGAGTTGCACTACGAAGGCTCCTGCGCGATCGACGACGATTTGCTGGATGCCGCCGACATCAAGGAATATCAGCAGATCGATATTTACAACGTCACCAACGGCGAGCGTTTCACCACCTATGCCATCCGCGCGCAACGCGGTTCCGGCGTGATTTCCGTCAATGGCGCGGCCGCGCACAAGGCCAATCCGGGCGATATCGTCATCATCGCCACTTACGCCATGTATAACGAGATCGAATTGCAAAAATTCCACCCGCAACTCGTCTATGTGGACGAGTACAACCGCATTCTCGCGCAGCGCGATCAGATCCCGGTGCAGGCGGCTTAGAAACAGCTTTCATTGCCATTGTGATTTGCTGTCGGCAAGATTGGTTGCCGAGCAAGCTCTTCACGCTCGCTCCCGCCTCTATTATCGCGCCGCCAACGTCGCCGGCCACTGCCGTTCCGGAGAAAACGTGCCATGCGCATGTTATTCAGACGCCTTCGATCGTTGACCGTAACTGCGTTCGCGGGTAGGATTCCAGCCTTTGGTGTCTATGGGATGGAAACGAGATGCGCCGCAAACTGGTCGTGGGAAACTGGAAGATGTATGGCCGCATGGCAAGCAATCAGGCTTTGTTGCAAGGGGTTCTGGCGGGTGTGCGTGATCTGAAGGGCGCCGATTACGCGGTGTGTGTCCCTTATCCCTATCTGGCGCAAGCCCAGTCGCTGCTGCAGGGTAGCAACGTGGCCTGGGGGGCGCAGAATCTCAGTCCACAGGAAGAAGGCGCATTCACGGGTGCGGTCGCACCGGGCATGCTGGTCGACTTTGGTTGCAGCTATGTGATCATCGGTCACTCCGAACGGCGCGGACTGTTTCATGAGAGCAATGAGATCGCATCCGCCAAATTCGATGCGACCATCAAGGCGGGGATGAAACCGATCTTTTGCGTGGGCGAGACGCTGGCGGAACGCGAGTCCGGTATCACCGAGCAAGTGGTCGCCACGCAGTTGGATGCGGTGCTGAATCACGCGGGTGCAAAGGCTCTGGCCAAGGCGGTGATCGCCTACGAGCCGGTCTGGGCGATCGGGACCGGGAAAACCGCTACACCCCAACAGGCACAGGCGGTCCACGCTTTCATTCGCCAGCGCGTCGCACAACATGATAGCCAGGTGGCGCAGAGCTTGTGTATACTCTACGGCGGCAGCGTCAAGGCGGCAAATGCGGTCGAGTTGTTCGGGATGCCGGATATCGATGGCGGTCTGATAGGTGGTGCCTCGCTGGTGGCGGAAGATTTCGTGGCAATATGCCGCGCGGCACAAAAATAATTTCAGTGGTTGGGGTAGAGAGTGGAAACATTAGTTTGGGTGGTGCATGTTTTAACTGCGGTGGTGTTGATTGGTTTGGTGCTGATGCAGCATGGCAAGGGCGCCGATATGGGCGCGGCATTCGGTACAGGTTCGGCGGGTAGTCTGTTTGGCTCCAGTGGTTCTGCGAATTTTCTCAGCCGTAGCACGGCGGTGGCTGCGACCCTGTTCTTTGTGACCAGTTTGTTGCTGACCTATATTTATTCCCATCCCGCTCAACAGCAGGGTGTGATGGATAAAGTCAATGCGGCTGCGACAAAGCCGGCGCCTGCCGTACCTGTACTCGATCCTGCGGATAGCTCGAAATCCAGGGAAATTCCAAAATAATTTTGCAGTGGCATTGCGGTTGTGGTGGAATTGGTAGACACGCAAGCTTGAGGTGCTTGTGCCCGCAA
>JAVHQS010000084.1:0-12485 GCA_036171255.1 Gallionella sp. | reverse complement strand
TCTTGTTCGGCTAATGCCTCATCAATAGCTGCCTGCATGGAGTCCATTCTACGCTTAAAGTCGGCGAGGTCAAACCCGCGCCCGACCTTCATCGTGAGCAGTTCGTGGGCGATGTTGAGCGCGGCCATCAGGGCGATGCGCTCGACGCTGGCGATCTTGCCGGCATCGCGTATCTCGCGCATCTTCTTGTCCAGATAAGCGACGGCATCCAGCAGTTCGCCGCGTTCTTCTTCGGGGCAGGCGACGCGCAACTCGCGATCGAGCAGCTTGATGTCCAGGGTTTTGATGGTGCTGCTCATAAGTTATCTTCGGGTAGGGTGGTCAGCAGTTTTTCCAGGCGTGCTTTCGCAACAGCCATCTTGTCGCCGCATTGTCGATTGCTGCTGAGGGCTTGCGCCAACTCCTGGCGCAACTGATGATTCTCCGCACGCAACTTGCCGCTGACTTGGATCAGCTGCGCAAGTTTGTTTTCCAGTGCGTTCAATTCGTTTTCCATGCGCCGACTATAGTTTGAAAAGTGCTGATAAGTCAAACGCTAAGGCCACCTTGTGCAAGCAGTTTGTAAATCGCCACTTTGTCGGGTAAGGCATGCCTGTGGTAGAGTGCACGCCGCTTTGAGGTGCTCGCCTGCGTGCAGACGAGTTAAACGGGAAACAGGTGCAATGCCTGTGCTGCCCCCGCAACGGTAAGCGAGTGTGGATTAGCCAAGGTGCCACTGTGAGCAATCATGGGAAGGCGGCGGATCAAGACTCGTGAGCCCGGATACCGGCCTGAGAGCGAAGGTACAGGAGATGCTGCGGGTGGCGCGCATCGGAAACGGACGGCTGCGCTGTCCGGATTCTGCTTTACTGCCCGCCGTATTTCCTGAATTTTTACATTCCAACGGGGACGCTTGGAATTTACTCAGGAAACTTCTCATGAAACATAAGCAACTTATCGCCGCACTGCTGTGTGCGGTCACTCCTTTGGCGCACGCTACTACGGATACACTCGATGAGGTGGTGGTCACCGCGACCCGTTTTAAGGATAAATCTGCCGATAAGCCGATCAACGTCACGGTGATCTCACACGACGACATTCAGCAAAGCAGCGCACGTACTGTGCCGGAGTTGCTGTCCGGTCAGGCGGGTATCTCGATGCGTGATTTTTTCGGAAACAATGCAGCTTCCTCTACCGTGGATATGCGAGGTTTTGGCGCAGCGGCGGGGCAGAACACCCTGATCTTGCTGGACGGGCGACGCATTACTGACCCTGATTTGTCTGGCGTGCAGTGGGCGGCGATCCCGTTCTCGGTTATCGAGCGCATCGAAGTTCTGCGCGGTAGTGGTGCGGTGCTATACGGCGACGGTGCAACTAGCGGGGTCATCAACATCATCACTCGCACGCCGAAGCAGTTGGGCGGTAGTGGACAGGTCAGCGTGCGTAGCGGCAGCTATGGCACAACTGAAGTGCAGGCCAGCGGCGGCTATTTTTCCGGCGAAGCAGGTGCGGATATGACTGCCAGCAAGCTTGGTTCGCAGGGCTATCGCTCCAACAACCACAACGATCAAATCAATGCCCAGGCCAATTTTCGCTGGCTAACTGGGACGGGCGAACTGGCCTTCAAGCTGGGCATGGATAGTCAGACCATCCGGCTGCCGGGCGCGCGTACAGTACAGCCAGCGCTGGGTATAGACCAGGTGACGACCGACCCGCGCAGCGCAGCTACGCCGCTGGACTATGCTAGCCGTGATGGCAATCAATTGGCGCTGGATTGGCAGCAGACACTGGGAACGGTCGACATCAATATCGGTTTGGCGAGCCGCGGCAAGAATCAGAAATCGTACTTCGATCAAGGTGGTTTCCCGACTTACCGGGATGGCGATCTCAACGTGACCTCGTTCACGCCACGCATTCGGTTGCCGCACGGTTTGGGTGGCGACAGTTCGCTGGTGGTCGGTGTGGACGCGCATCGCTGGCGCTACGGCCAGCGTATTTCGAACGCTGCGGCGAATATCGGCCAACCGATCAACACTATCCGCATGAGCCAGCAGAATGATGCATGGTATCTGCAAAACACCACCCATCTTTCCGCTGCCACAACGTTACTGGCCGGGGTACGCAACGAGCGGATAGCGATGAGCGGTAGCGATATTTACAATGCTGCTGCTCCCGGTGCGTTCTTTGGTTCGGCGGCTCCTGCCGGTGCGTTCGCCGCGTCGAAGAGCGCATATGAGATTGCTTTGCGCCATCAACTTGATTCAGGGCTGGCAATCGACGGCAAGGCCGGGCGCAGCTTCCGCTTCGCCAACGTGGACGAGATATATGAATCCGGCCCGGCATTCACCAATCAGTTCCAATTTTTGCGCCCGCAGACGGCGGATGGTTTGGAGCTTGGTGTAAACCAGCGGACACAGTCGGCTAACTGGCGTGCCGCCGTGTTCAGCAACAAGGTACGCGACGAGATCCATCTTGACCCGTTCAGCACCGGCATCGGCAATACCAATCTGCCGCCATCGCGGAGGCAAGGGGTGGAGCTGGATGGTAAGTGGCAGGCACTGCCGCAACTGGCACTGAATGCGAACTATACCTATACCGATGCGCGCTTCCTCTCTGGGGTGATGCCGGGGAGCGTATTTACCCAGTTGAATGTGAATATCGCGGGCAAGCGGGTGCCGCTGGTGGCCAGCCAGAAAGCCAATCTGGGCGCGTCGTGGGCGGTGAGCGAACAGACCAGAATGAACGCCGCGCTGAGTTACGTCGGTTCGCAGTTCATGGAAAACGACGAAGCCAATACTCTGGGCATGAAGATTCCAGCCTACTCGCTGGTTGATATCAAGCTGGTGCATGAGATGAAGGGCTGGCAGGTGAACGCATCGGTGAACAACCTGTTCGACCGCAAGTATTTCAACTATGCGGTCAGCAGCCAGTTCACGCCGGGCAAGTACAATGCTTACACCTTGCCGGGGCGTACAATCTTCGTCGGATTGAGCTACCAGCAATAAGCGGGATTGACGGCAAAGGCGGTTTGCCCGCCTTTGCTTTTGTCCCGTCTTCGTGTACTGTTTGGCATCATCAAACAAGCACTCGCATAAGGAGCTGCAATGAACAACATCCAGACCAAAAATATCGCGATCCTGGTCGCGCTGATCGCCCTGATGGCAACGACCCGTTCGCACCATTTCGATTCCCTGACGCATCTGCCAGACGCCTCTCTGGCGGCGTTCATGCTGGCCGGATTCTATCTGCCGTGGGCCGCGTTTCCGGTGTTGTTGCTCGTCGCGGGTTTCGCGGATTATTCTGCGATCAACTATGCCGGGGTGAGCGACTGGTGCGTTTCGTCAGCCTATTGGTTCCTGATCCCGACCTATGCCGTGATGTGGTACGCAGGACGTTTCTACGCCGCGCGCCATAGCCAGACCTGGCGCAGCCTGTCGCTGTTCGCGGCGACCGCGTTTGCTGCAACCAGCGTGGCCTTCGTGATCTCCAGCGGCAGCTTCTTCCTGTTTTCCGGACGCTTTGCCGACATGACCGCAGTGCAATACGCGGGCAGCGTGGCCAAGTATTACGCGCCCTATCTGATCAGCGCATTCCTGTATCTGTCGATCGCCGCCGGCGTGCATATTGCCGCAGCGAATTTCTCCAAGCGCTCCGCGCACGCCTGATCTTCCGGCACGATGGGGGACGCTGAACCAACGCCTTCTGCGCAAGACAAACATCGCGCCCGCACGCAGCATCACAAGGAGATCGTGGACGCGAAGATCGCCGCCGCCACGCAGCAGCGCGGCGTGATCCTGGTGCACACCGGCAACGGCAAAGGCAAGAGCAGCTCGGCATTCGGCATGATGGCCCGCGCGCTCGGGCACCACATGCGGGTGGGCGTGGTGCAATTCATCAAGGGCAGTTTTTCCACCGGCGAGGAAGCTTTCTTCCGGCGTTTTCCCGAGGTCGAATATCATGTGATGGGCGAGGGCTACACCTGGGAGACGCAGGATCGCGAGCGCGATGTGGCCAAGGCGCAAGCCGCATGGCAGGTGGCGCACAACATGTTGCGCAACCCCGGGCTGCAACTGGTGGTGCTGGACGAAATCAACATCGCGCTGAAATTGCGCTACATCGAGATCGAACAGGTGTTGGACGCATTGCGCCACCGCCCCGCGATGCAGCACGTGGTATTGACCGGACGCGCCGCGCCCGATGCGCTGATCGAGATCGCCGACACGGTGACCGAGATGCGTCCGGTCAAGCACGCGTTCGACACCGGGATCCGGGCGCAAAGCGGCATCGAGTTCTAGCCAAGAACAAGCCTATTGTTTCAAAGGCCGTAGTCCAACGTTGCGAGCGAAGGTCAGACGAGGATAAAGGCGGCGAAAAACCGGAGTGTATATTTTATACATGAGGATTTTGAGCCGCTTTTTGACGAAGTATCACCAAGCGCAGTAGTTGGGCTACGGTCTTTTTCTGCTAAAGTGCGCCCCATGAATTTAACCAGCTACCAGCTCTATACGCGGCTGCTCAATTACGTCAGACCGTATTGGCGCGCTTTCACGGCGTCCATCATCGGCATGGTGGTGGTCGCGGCGACCGAACCGATGGTTCCCGCGCTGATGAAGCCGATGCTGGATGGCACGTTTGTGCAAAAAGACCAGGCAATGATGCGCATGGTGCCGGTGGTCATCATCCTGATCTTTCTGGTGCGCGGCATTGCCACGTTCGTCGGCACTTATGCGATCAGTTGGGTGGGCAACAAGCTGGTGATGGATCTACGCGGCGAGATGTTCCGCAAGCTGCTCACGCTGCCGACCCGCTATTACGACGACCACGCCACCGGTTCGCTGATCTCCAAACTGACCTTCGATGTCACTCAGGTGACCAATGCCGCGACCACGGTGGTGACGATCTCGGTGCGCGACAGCATCGTCATGGCCGGCTTGCTCGGCTGGCTGTTCTATCTCAACTGGAAGCTCACGCTGCTGACCTTGCTGATGGCGCCGGTCATCGCCTTCATCATCAGCACCATCAGCAAACGCATGCGCACCAGCAGCCGCGATGCGCAGCAGGCGATGGGCGACATCACGCAGGTGATCGAAGAAAGCGTGTCGGCGCATAAAGTGGTCAAACTGTTCGGCGGACAGCAATACGAAAGCAGCCGCTTCAACGACCAGGCCAACTGGGTGCGCCGCTATGCGATGAAGCAGGCCGCAGCGAGTGCGGCGAACGTGCCTATCGTACAAATGGTCGCGGCACTGGCGCTGGCGGTAGTGGTGTATCTGGCGACCCTGCAATCCAAAGCCGACGAGACCACGGTGGGCGGCTTCGTGTCGTTCATCATGGCGATGCTGATGCTCACCGCGCCGCTGAAGCGGCTGACCGGCGTCAGCGAATATCTGCAACGCGGGCTGGCGGCGGCAGAGAGCGTGTTCGTATTGCTGGATACCGCAGGCGAAACCGATAGCGGCACGGAGGCGATCGGCCGGGTGCGCGGCGAGTTGCAGTTCGACCATGTGCAGTTCGCCTATGCGCCGGAGGTGCGCCCGGCGCTGCAAAATATCGAACTGCATATTCGCGCCGGAGAAAATGTCGCGCTGGTCGGCTCGTCCGGCAGCGGCAAGACCACGCTGGCCAATCTGGTGCCGCGCTTCTATACGCCGACCGGCGGGGCGATCCTGCTGGACGGCCATGACCTTGCCGATCTCACGCTGGTCAGTCTGCGCGCCAACATCGCGCTGGTCAGCCAGGAAGTGGTGCTGTTCAACGACAGTGTCGCGGCGAACATCGCCTACGGGCAGATGCGCGAAGTGAGCGAAGCGGAGATCGTCGCTGCCGCCCAAGCGGCTCATGCGATGGAATTCATCCGCGAATGGCCGGAAGGCTTGAATACCCTGGTCGGCGAGCGCGGCGTGAAGCTCTCCGGCGGCCAACGCCAGCGCATCGCCATCGCGCGCGCGATCCTCAAGGACGCGCCGATCCTGATCCTCGACGAGGCCACTTCCGCGCTGGACAGCGAATCCGAACGCCATGTGCAGGCCGCGCTGGAGACCCTGATGCAGGGCCGCACCACGCTGGTCATCGCGCATCGCCTGTCCACCATCGAAAAGGCGGATCGCATCGTGGTGCTGCAAAAAGGCGAGATCGTCGAGATCGGCACGCACGCCGAATTGCTGGCAAAGGACGGTGTGTATGCGCAGTTGCACCGCATCCAGTTCGCGTCGGGCGGGGTGGCGTAAAACCATATCTTGCAGAAGGTTGACGCGGCAAGGGCAAAAGTCTAAATTGCACCACCCAACACAACCAACCCTTTAGGAGAGAAACATGGCTGTACTCGTCGGCAAAGCCGCCCCCGATTTCAACGCTGTCGCCGTGATGGGCAACAACGAAATGAACGAGACTTTCAACCTGAAGAAATACATCTCCGGCAAATATGCCGTGGTGTTCTTCTATCCGCTGGATTTCACTTTCGTCTGCCCTTCAGAATTGATCGCTTTCGATCATCGGCTGGACGAATTCAAGAAGCGCAATGTCGAAGTGATCGGCGTGTCGATCGACTCGCAGTTCACCCACCTGGCCTGGAAGAACACCCCGGTCGAGAAGGGTGGCATCGGCCAGGTGCGCTATCCGCTGGTCGCCGACATCAGGCATGAAATCTGCAAGGCCTACGACGTGGAAGCCGGAGGCGGTGTCGCTTACCGCGGTTCGTTCCTGATCGACCGTGCCGGTCTGGTGCGCCACCAGGTGGTGAACGATCTGCCGCTGGGCCGCAACATCGACGAGATGCTGCGCATGGTGGACGCGCTGCAATTCACCGAGGAGCACGGCGAGGTCTGCCCGGCCGGCTGGAGCAAGGGCAAGGCGGGCATGAACGCCTCGCCGGATGGGGTGGCCAAGTACCTGGCCAATCACGCCAAGGAACTGTAAGCACGCTTTTGATGTGACGAAAAGGCCGCCGTCAGGTGGCCTTTTTTGTTGTCTCTACAGCGCGCATCGCTGCTAAAATCCGCGTCATTGTTTTTAGTTGGCGCCTGACATGTTGATCTGGTTCGTCGTTCTCTATCTTTTGTTCTCAATCGGTATCGGCATATACGCTTCGACGCGCGTACACAATTCCAGAGACTTCGTGGTGGCGGGGCGCAATCTGCCGTTGCCTGTCGTTACGGCGACGGTGTTCGCCACCTGGTTCGGCGCGGAAACGGTGCTGGGGATTTCCGCAACTTTCGTGAAAGAAGGGCTGAGCGGCGTAGTGGCCGATCCGTTCGGTGCCAGCCTGTGCCTGGTCATCGCCGGGCTGTTCTTTGCGCCGTTGTTGTATCGCATGAATCTGCTCACCATCGGCGACTATTACCGCGCGCGCTATAACCGCGTGGTCGAGCTGATCATGACCATCTGCATCATGATCTCCTATCTCGGCTGGGTGTCGGCGCAAGTGACCGCGCTTGGGTTGGTGTTCAATATGGTCAGCGGCGGAGGGGTCGATCAGCAGACCGGCATGTATATCGGTACCGGCATCGTGCTGGCGTATACCATGTTCGGCGGGATGTGGTCGGTGGCTTTGCTGGATTTCGTGCAGATGACGGTGATCATGGCGGGGATGCTGTTGATCGCGGTGCTGGTGAGCGGCGATGCGGGCGGCGTGAGTCATGTGGTCGATCATGCGCAGGCTGCCGGCAAGCTGCAGCTGTTTCCGCGCGGCGGCTACGAGGAGTGGGGGCCGTTCATCGGCGCGGGCATCACCATGATGCTGGGTTCCATTCCGCAGCAGGACGTGTTCCAGCGCATGACCTCGGCGAAGGACGAGAAGACCTCGGTGCGCGGCTCGGTGTTGGGCGGCGTGCTGTATTTCGGTTTTGCCTTCGTGCCGATGTTCCTGGCCTATGCCGCGACGCTGATCGATCCCCTGGTGTTCGGCGAGATGATCGCAACGGACTCGCAGATGGTGTTGCCCAATCTCATTCTGCATCACACGCCGCTGGTCGCGCAGGTGTTCTTCTTCGGCGCGCTGCTGTCGGCGATCATGAGCACGGCCTCGGCGACGTTGCTGGCGCCGTCGGTGATGTTCACCGAAAACATCCTCAAGCACTTCGCGCTCAAGCACATGAGCGACCGGCAGATGTTGCGCACCATGCGCATCATCGTGCTGACTTTCGGGGCGATTGTGCTGACTTTTGCGTTGCAGTCCAACGCGAGCATCTTCAAGATGGTCGAGAACGCCTACAAGATCACGCTGGTCGGTGCGTTCGTGCCGCTGGCGTTCGGTTTGTACTGGAAGCGAGCCAATACGCAGGGCGCACTGGTATCGATCGCGCTGGGTCTGGGTTCCTGGCTGCTGATGGAGTGGCTCAGTCCGGATGGTATCTGGCCGCCGCAATTGATCGGTTTGCTGATGAGTGTGGCGGGGATGCTGGCAGGTTCGTTGTCGCCCAACCTGATGCGCAGCCACCATCACGCGAGCAGTTAAGCTGTGTCATCTTCCTGTCACAAATTCTTCATACCCTTGCAATCTCGATTGAAGGAGTGATGATGAGCGCGAAGATTTTGATAGTGGAAGATGAGCCGGCGATTCAGGAACTACTGGCGTTCAACGTGGTGCAGGCCGGTTTTCAGGCGTTGCGCGCAGACGATGCGGAGAGCGCCTGGCAACAGATCCGCAATCACGCCCCGGACCTGATCCTGCTCGACTGGATGCTGCCGGAAACCAGCGGCATCGTGCTGGCCAGGCAACTGCGCAGCGAAGCCCGCACCCGCGACATCCCGATCATCATGCTGACCGCGCGCGGCGACGAGCGCGACAAGGTGCTGGGGCTGGAATCCGGTGCGGACGATTACATCACCAAGCCGTTCTCGCCGCGCGAGTTGATGGCGCGCATTCGCGCGGTGTTGCGCCGCCACATTCCGGCCATGCCGGATGAGGCGGTGGCGGCGGGCGGGCTGGAATTGTCGCCGACCTCGCATCGCGTGACGGCAAATGGCGCGAGCATCGAACTGGGGCCGACCGAGTTTCGTCTGCTGCAATTCTTTATGACGCATGCCGAGCGGGTATACAGCCGCACGCAATTGCTGGATCAGGTGTGGGGGACGCAGGTGTTCGTCGAGGAGCGCACGGTGGATGTGCATATCCGCCGCCTGCGCGCCGCCCTGGAGCCGGCCGGGATGGACAACCTGATCCAGACCGTGCGCGGCAGCGGTTATCGTTTTTCCACGAATTAAAGAGGTAATGGTTTGCAGGATTTCTGGTTGCGCGTGAGTCTGCCGATACTGTACAGCGCGCTGGCCGCGTTGTTGTTGTGGGGCATCTTCTCGGTCACGGCCGCCTTGTGGTTCATGCTGGCGGTGTTGCTGATGGTGATGGCATACCGCGCGCGGCAACTGTATAAATTGGGGGCGTGGTTGAAAGATGCGCGCCTGGAAACCATCCCCGAAGCGGGCGGTATCTGGGACGAGATATTTTCCCGGCTATACAAGATGGTCAAGCGGCATAACCAGACCAGGCTGGAATTGGCCGAAGAGGTGAAGCTCATCGAGCAAGCCACCGCAGCGTTGCCCGAAGGGGTGGCGATCCTCGATGCGGCGAATCGCATCAAGTGGTGCAATCCGCTCGCCGAACTGCACTTCGGCCTCAATGCCGAGTACGACATCATGCAGGACATCACTTATCTGGTGCGCCAGCCGGAGTTCATCGGCTATTTGCACGAGGCCGATTTCAGCGCCCCGCTGGTGATGAGTCCGGCGCGCCACGATGATATGTTGCTGTCCATCAAGCTGATTCCCTATGGCGGCGATAAACGACTGTTGATCAGCCAGGACATCACGCAACTGGAGCGCATCGAAACCATGCGCCGCGATTTCGTGGCGAACGTGTCGCACGAGTTGCGCACTCCGCTGACGGTGGTGAACGGCTTTGTCGAAAACCTGCAGGACATGCCCGACCTGAACCATGACAAAGTGCGCCGCGCATTGCAGCTGATGGCCGAGCAAACGCGCCGCATGGATAATCTGGTCGCGGATCTGCTGACGTTGTCGCACCTGGAAAACGATCAAAGCCCGTTGCGTGAGGAGAGCATAGAGATGGACACGATGCTCGCAGAGGTCTACCAGGATGGGCAGATGCTCAGCGGCGGGCGGCATCGGTTGAGCGTGGAGGCGGCGAGCAACGCCAATGTGTTCGGCAATCGAGACGAGTTGCGTAGCGCGTTCAGCAATCTGGTCTCCAACGCGATCCGTTACACCCCGGAGGGCGGCGAGATATTGCTGCGCTGGGCGGAGCGTGCGGGGCAACCGGTGTTCTCGGTACAGGACAGCGGTATCGGTATCGCCGCCCAGCATATCCCGCGTTTGACCGAACGCTTCTACCGCATCGATCGCAGCCGCTCGCGTGAGACCGGGGGTACCGGATTGGGGCTGGCGATCGTCAAACACATCGCGATCCGCCATCAGGCCAAGCTGGAGATATACAGCGAAGAAGGCAAGGGCAGCACTTTCTCGCTGGTATTCCCGGTCAAACGCACCGTGCGCTAGAGGTAGCCATTAGCAAGCGTAGATCGCCTCCGCAGGCCGTTCCGGAAGGGTAGAAGGCGACGACGGGGAGGTTCTGTAGCATCATGAGAAAAAATCTGCTCGATCTGCTGTCGCTGAATCATTCGTTCGCTGAGCACGAGCTGCAACTCAAATACAAGATCGTTTTTCTCAACAGCGTGTTCCTGACGGCCGCCTTGGCGGCGTTCGGCATGGGTTTCTATCGCTGGCAGCACAGCCGGCTGATGGGTTGCGAGGCCGGTCAGGGCAACGGCATCGCGCACCCGATGCCGGCAGCCGGATCGATCGAGCGGGAGATGAGGCAAGCTGCCGGTTGACCGGTGTCGCGCCTTTGCTTCAGTTTCACACTGGCGTGAAGCTGACCCGTTCGTAGTCCAGGCCGCGCTCGACGCTGAAGCCCATTTTGACATTCTGTTTCTCCTGGCTCAGGTGCAGTATCTCGACTACGCGATTAACCTGGAACCACTCTCGTGGGATGACCATGCTGGCGGGAATCCGCAGTGCCGGAACGGCCTGCAGCAAAAATGCCGGAACATATTTGCCCGAGACGGTGAGATTGACGCCCGTTGCCTTGATGCTTACCGTTTCAACGGTGCCAGGCAGATAGCTCACGCCGATCCGTAACTGGCCGGTGCTCGTGACTTGTATCCAGGCTGTCGCACCTAGCATGAAAGTCTCGGAATCGCTCGGGCGCAAGCCGATCAGCTGCTTGTGATTCAGCCTTCCACCCAAAGCGTCCTCGCGTATCAGCCGTGCACCCAGAATGCTCTCGTTCTCGAGATGCCAGTTTTCCAGCGGAAAGCCCATTTCCAACAGTTCTTGCTTGTGCGCGTCCCTCAGCACCCGGCCATAGGTCTCGATCTGCCGGCGCGCGACGCTGTCGATGCCGGTATCACGCCCGGGCTGGCTGAAAGGTTTGCCCGACAGGTGGGCGTAAATGCCTTCCGGTTTGTAGCAAAGCAGTGCGTGTTGGGCGACCGGACGCCGCTCGCCAAAGCGCATGTTGTGATCTTCGCACCAGCATTGGTGCAATAAGGTAAGGAACTCGATGCAGTCATGGCTAGTGCTGTGATTGCCCAGGCCTACCTGCTGCGGGCTTTGTCCTTGTTGCAGCAGGATGGTCTTGACGCGCAGCAATTTGCTCAGCGGAACCATCGCCAGATAGCGCATGCTGTCGCTGTGGGTGACCTGTTTTACGGTCTGCAAGCCTTGCGTGCTGGCCAGATCCACCGCGAGCGGCGGGGCGTCCCCCTTGCTGACGGTATAGCTGCGTTCCGCGGTCACGGTATTGCTCCATAATGTAAGGCAGCGATCCAGCAGTTGCAATTGTGAACGGGTGAGTTCGGCAGGGCGCGCATAGCAGGCAAGCTGGGTCTTGACATAGATGCTGCGGCAACTGCTGTGCGCCTGGAGGGTGCCCAGCGGGTCGGCCACTTCCGCCAGTTGCAATCCTTGCTGCTCGGCGAACGCATACAGTTCGTGCAGTTGGTGCCACAACTTGGCGTTGAATTCGTAGCCGGTACGCAGGTATTCGAAGATTTCCAGTCCGCTGTAGAGCAGGCAGCGTTGGCATAGCAGGGCGCCATGTTTGCCGAGTTGCTTGTCACCCGCCATGTACGCTTGCAAACAACGTTGATAGCCCAGTACCAGCGCCTGCCAGAGTTGCGTGATGGCAACGAAAACCATCAGCTCGGTTTCATTCAGCGGCAGCGGTTTGCCGATGAGTTTCTTGGCGTAATCGTCTTGCACATAACCGACGGTCTCGCGCAGCAACTCCAAGGTGTTGAGGCGTTCCAGGCCGCGCATCGGGTAGCGATTGAGTTCGTTGATTTGGGTGAGCAACAGGCTGTGCGCCAGCTGCAGATTGGTCAGTTGCAGTTGCGACAGCCACTGCGCGCAACCCGCCGCATCCTTGAAAATCGGATCGGCGCGGTCGTCGGTCGGTTCGAGTGGCAGGGTCAGCATGATTTATTATTTTG
>JAVHQS010000083.1:0-2713 GCA_036171255.1 Gallionella sp. | reverse complement strand
CCCTATCGTCTGCATTCGTTCCTTGAAAATACCCCATGACCCGCAACAGCATTACCGAATTCGTTTCCAGCCTCAAGCCGCTTGCTCAACTCGATCATCCGCGCGAAATGATCCGTCAGTTCACCCCGAATTGGTTTGCCGCCACTATGGGAACCGGCATCCTTGCGCTGGTTTTGCCACAAGTACCTGGCGCAGGTTCGACGTTGCGTGCAATTGGCGAAGGTCTGTGGCTGTTCAATATCGGTTTGTTCACACTGTTCGCCATGCTCTATTCCGCACGTTGGATCATGTTCTGGCATGAGGCCAAACAGATCTTCAGCCACAACATCGTATCGATGTTCATCGGCACCATCCCAATGGGGCTGGCGACAATTATCAACGGCGTTCTGGTTTTTGGGGTTCCGCGTTGGGGTGGCAGCATGATTGAGATTGCACATGTGCTGTGGTGGATCGATGTCGCCATGTCGCTTAGCTGCGGCGTGCTGATACCCTATTTCATGTTCACGCGGCAGGCGCACGGCATCGACAAGATGACGGCGATATGGCTGCTACCCATCGTCGCGGCAGAGGTCGCGGCGGCCAGC
This sequence comes from Gallionella sp., assembly GCA_036171255.1. Classification (GTDB taxonomy): domain Bacteria; phylum Pseudomonadota; class Gammaproteobacteria; order Burkholderiales; family Gallionellaceae; genus Gallionella. The sequence goes on along the minus strand of JAVHQS010000083.1, from coordinate 2,129 downwards.
GGCGGTCTGCTGGTACCTTACCTGACCGACGCGCACTCCCAGTTCGTCACACTCATCGCCAGTTATGTGCTCTGGGCCTATTCGATTCCGGTTGCCTTTGGCATCCTCACGATACTGTTTCTGCGCATGGCGTTGCACAGGTTGCCGCCCGATAGCATGGCCGCATCGAGCTGGTTGTCGCTCGGCCCCATCGGTACCGGTGCGCTCGGCATGGTCGTGCTGGGGGCAGATGCCCCTGCGGTTCTAGCCGCGCAAGGCATGGGAAGTGTTGGCACAGTAGCGGCTGGTATCGGCGTAATTGCAGGCACATTGCTATGGGGCGTCGGACTCTGGTGGCTGTTGCTTGCCATTCTCATTACGAGTCGATACATCCGCGCGGGAATACCGTTCAATCTCGGCTGGTGGGGCTATACGTTCCCATTGGGCGTTTATACCGTCGCAACATTGAAGCTGGGGACGATACTGGGAATCGCTGCATTCTCCTTCTTCGGCACGGGGCTCGCCATCGTGCTGGGTCTGATGTGGGTGCTTGTCGCCGCACGCACTATTCACGGCGGTTGGCAGGGACACCTGTTCGTTTCACCTTGTATTGCAAGAGTCAACTGAACCCTTACTTTTATCGTACTGAAAAAATGAAGATCTCAGTACCGGTGAAGACCTCAACACCGGAGTCGGTTTCTTTTTTATCAATAACATCATTCCTCTCAAGAACAATTCAAACAGCAGTTCAGGCTACCGCCACACGCGGCGCACCATTTTTCATGGTGCCGATCACCGCCGCCTGCGCAAATCCCGCTTGATGGAAATGTGCCAGCACTTCGTCCGCCGCATCCGCTGCGACGCTCACCAGCAGCCCGCCGCTGGTCTGCGCGTCGGCCAGCAGACGTTGCTGCCAGTTTTCCAGATGCGCGGCGAAATCCACTTCATGCCCATAGCTCGCCAAGTTGCGGTCGATCGCGCCCGGGCCGATGCCCTGCTGCGCCAGCGGCAAGGCTTCGGACAAGACCGGCATCCGGTCGAACCCGATCTCCGCGCCCAGTTCCGAGCCACGGCAGATCTCCAGCAGGTGGCCGAGCAGCCCGAAGCCGGTCACGTCGGTCAGCGCATGCACGCCGTTCAAACTGGAAAGTTCGCTGCCCACCGCGTTGAGCCGGGTGGTGGTGTCTATCATCTGTGCATAACCGTCGGCAGAGAGCATATCCTTCTTCAGTGCCGCCGCCAGCACCCCCACGCCGATGCCCTTGCCGAGGATCAGCACGTCGCCCGCCTGCGCGCCGCTGTTCTTCTTCAGCCGGTCGGGATGCACGATGCCCAGCGCGACGAGGCCGTAGATCGGTTCGACGGAATCAATTGAATGACCTCCCGCAAGCGGGATGCCGGCGGCCTTGCACACCGCTTCGCCGCCTCGCAGGATGGCGCGGATGATCTCGACCGGCAGCTTGTTGATCGGCATGCCGACGATGGCCAGCGCCATGATCGGCGTACCGCCCATCGCGTACACGTCGGACAGCGCGTTGGTCGCGGCGATGCGCCCGAAGTCGAACGGATCGTCGACGATGGGCATGAAGAAATCGGTGGTGGCAATGACGGCCTGGCGGTCGTTGAGGCGGTACACCGCCGCGTCGTCGCTGGTCTCGGTGCCGACCAGCAGGTCGGGGAACGGCAGCTTTGCTTTTGCCGCGCCCAGAATGGATTGCAACATGGCGGGTGCGATTTTGCAGCCACAACCGCCACCGTGCGACAATTGGGTCAATTTGATTTCCGACACGAACTACTCCTTGATTTTTGCAAAAACCTTTGCAGAAGTCGTCGAGGCGGATGCAGTGCAAGGCGCGCGGAACACAGCGACCGAGGCATATCAGACAGATAGACGAAGGAGCGAGTACCGCGCAACGCCGCAATGCGCCGTCACCGACACTTATTGCAGAGGTTTTTAATGTTATTCAGAACCGCGAACCTATCACAATTGGGTGAGTTTGACGAAATCATCGACGTGCGCACGCCGGCGGAATTCGCCGAGGATCACATTCCCGGCGCGATCAACTGCCCGGTGCTGAGCGACGAGGAGCGCGTCACCGTCGGCACGCTGTACAAACAGGTATCGCCGTTCGAGGCACGCAAGGTCGGCG
>JAVHQS010000082.1:0-12921 GCA_036171255.1 Gallionella sp. | reverse complement strand
CTGAAGAAAACAACAACTGGGAACGCGGCGTGCTGGAGAAGCTGGCGATGTCGGCCATTCAGGAACAACGACGCGCGCGGCACTGGAGCATCTTTTTCAAGACGCTGACGTTCGGCTATCTGTTCATCCTGCTGTTCCTGTTCATGGGCTGGAACGACAAGAAGGAATCCGCGCTGAGCACCGGCAAGCACACCGCGCTGATCGACATGCAGGGCGTGATCTCGGCAGATAGTGCGGCGAGCGCCGACAACCTCATCCCCAGTCTGCAGGATGCGTTCAAGGACAAAGGCACGCAGGGTGTGATCCTGCGCATCAACAGTCCCGGTGGCAGTCCGGTGCAGGCGGGGCAGATCAATGACGAGATCCGCCGTCTGCGCGCCCAGTATCCGAACATCCCTTTATATGTGGTGGTCGAGGACATCTGCGCATCCGGCGGCTATTATGTGGCGGCGGCAGCCGACAAGATATTCGTGGACAAGGCCAGCCTGATCGGCTCCATCGGCGTGCTGATGGATGGCTTCGGTTTCACCGGCACGATGGAGAAGCTCGGCGTGGAACGTCGTCTGGTGACCGCCGGCGCGAACAAGGGCTTTCTCGATCCGTTCTCTCCCGCACGTACCGAGCAGCAGGAATACGCCAAACAGATGCTCGCCGAGATCCATCAGCAATTCATCAACGTGGTGAAGCAGGGACGCGGCAAGCGTCTCAAGGAAACGCCGGACACCTTCAGCGGCCTGGTATGGAACGGCCAGAAGGGCGTGGAGATGGGTTTGGCGGACGGCTACGGCAGCGTGGAATCGGTGGCGCGCGATGTGATCAAGGAAGAGAACATCGTGGACTTCACCGTCAAGGAAGGCTTCGCGGATCGTCTGGCAAAACGCTTCGGCGCGGGGGTGGCGAGCGCCTTGCCCGATTTTAGCACTCAAACCGGTGGCGTGACCTTGCGCTAACTCCAGAAATCCATGGCAGCCCCCGTGTGGGAGCGCAATTTATTGCGCGATACCTCTACACAATCGCCCTCGATGAATCGAGCTCCCACAAAAATTACTGGTTCCGATTGAGATCCGGGATGATTTTGCATTCAGCCTAATTTGGTGATTAGTTCATCCAAACTGGTGATCGATGGCAGGCATTGCGTGCCCATGCATAGCCAAGCGGTGGTTCGTTCGCCGCGCGGCTTGTTGAGCACCTCGGGTAGATCAGCCGCATCATCAGCCAGCACTATCGTCATCAAGTCGGGTAAATAAGTTCTTTGCACAGCCGCCTTCCAGGCGGCTGTTTCATTCGGACTGCCGCGCAACACCAGCAATCTGGCGGGTTGCAAATCTTCCGCAAGCGCGGTGCACAAGCTGCTGTGATACCCGGCGGATTGTCGCAGTGCCGGGAAAAACAATTTCAGGCAGCGCTCCGCCGCCGCTGCATATTCCACTTTTCCGGTCAGCAAGGCCAGACGCAGCAAGGCTTGCGCGGCGATGCCATTGCCCGACGGGGTGGCGTTGTCCTGCCCGATTTTGTTGCGCTGGATGAGCGCCTCGTGGTCGTGGCTGGTGAAATAGAAGCCTCCGTTCGCTTTGTCTTCGAAACGTGCCAATAGCGCATCGGCAAGTCGCACGGCGAAATCCAGGTCGGTGTTGAGAAACTTTGCTTGCATCAATTCCAGCGCGGCATCCAGCAGGAAAGCATGGTCATCGAGGTAGGCGTTCAGGTGCGCTTTGCCGTCCTTGTAAGTCGCCAATAATCTGCCGTCGTGCCACAGGGTGTCGCGTACGAAATCCATCGCCTGTTGTGCAGAGCGCAACCAATCGTCGCGCTGGAAGATACGCGCCGCTTTGGCCATGCCGGCGATCATCAAGCCGTTCCAGCTACCGAGGATTTTTTCATCGCGACCGGGACAGACACGCCGCGCGCGTGCCGCAAATAATTTTTCCTGTGCGCTGCCAAGCCGCTCTGCTGCTTGTTGTGCGGAGAGCTGCAAGCGTTGTGCGATCTCGCTTAGCGGCGTGCTGATACGCAGGTTCCACGCGTGGTGTTCGAAATTTGGCGTGCTGTCCAAGCCGTAATACGGGGAAGCGACGGCGAACTCTTCCACGCTCAACAGGCCGCGCACTTCATCGCGTTGCCACACATAGTATTTTCCCTCCTCATGTTCGGAGTCGGCATCCAGCGAGGAGTAGTAGCCGCCTTCGGGCGACTGCATCTCGCGCAGCACCCATGCGGCGGTCTGTCCGGCGATGCGCGCAAACAACGGATCGCCGCTGCTTTGCCATGCGTCGCAATACAAGCCGAGCAACAAGCCATTGTCGTACAGCATCTTTTCGAAATGGGGAATGTCCCACCGTCCATCCACGCTGTAGCGGCAAAAACCGCCGCCGAGCTGGTCATACAGCCCGCCGTGCGCCATCTGTTGCAGGGTGTAAAGCACGATGTGCCGGGCTTGCGCATCATCGGTCGCATGACTGCGCCGCAGCAGCAGATCGAGTTCTGCCGGATGCAGGAACTTGGGCGCATCGCCGAAGCCGCCGTTGACGCGGTCGAAGTCCTCGCTGTGTTGCCGCACCGCCAGAGCCAGCGGCGCATCGTGCAACTGCACCCCGGTTTCACCGGCTTTGGGCAGGGTGTCGGCAAGCGCCGCGATGAGATGTTTGCCCTGCGCTGCCAGTTCTGCGCGGTTGTCCGCGTAGACCTGCGCCACCCGCTGCAACAGATCGGTGAAGGCGGGCAGGTTGTAGCGCGCCTGCTTGGGAAAATAGGTGCCGCCGAAGAACGGCGTGCCATCCGGGCTGAGGAACATGGTCAACGGCCAGCCGCCATTGCGCTGCGTCAGCATGTAGTGAGCGGTCTGGTATATCTGGTCGAGGTCGGGGCGTTCTTCGCGATCCACCTTGATGTTGATGAAATGTTGGTTCATCACTGCCGCGACTTCCGCGTTCTCGAACGATTCATGCGCCATCACGTGGCACCAGTGGCAGGCGGAATAGCCTATCGACAACAGGACCGGCTTGTCCTGCTCGCGCGCGATCTGCAAGGTCTCGGCATTCCAAGGATGCCAGTCCACCGGATTATCGGCGTGTTGCAGCAGATAAGGACTGGTTTCCTGGGCGAGATGATTGGGCATGCGGTGCCTATAAGTTCGGCCAAGTCAGCGCAACAGCGGCTTGATGGCCTGCATCACGTTGCGCATGATCTGGGGCTGAGCGTCGGCGGTGGGATGCAGGTTGTCGGCCTGGAACTGTTCGGGCACAACGTCTTCCAGCAGGAACGGCAGCAGTTTGACGCGGTGTTTGTCCGCCAGCCGGGGAAACACGTTCTGGAATTGGGTGATGTAAGGCTCGCCGTAATTGGGCGGCAGCTTGATACCGGCCAGCAGTACCTTGGCGCGCGCATGCTTTGCTTCTTCGATGATCTCGCCGAGATTGCCCTCGATATCCGCCGTGCTGAAGCCGCGCAGCCCGTCGTTCGCCCCGAGCTCGATGATGACGACAACGGGGTGATGTTGCTGCAACGCCTTGGCGATGCGTTGCCGCCCGCCCAGCGCGGTCTCGCCGCTGATGCTGGCGTTCACGATGCGATATTGGGAACGGGTGTGCTGCAATTCCTGCTGCAGCAAGTTCACCCAACTTTGTTCTACTGCAAGGCCGTATCCGGCTGATAAACTGTCGCCGAACACCAGAATGTTCTTTGCGGCATGCGCGGCATTGGCCAGCAGCAGTGCGGCGACCAGCAAAATAATCTTTATAGGTAAAGTCTTCATGGCAGCGATTGTGCAGGCGGTGAACCTGAGTAAGCAAGTGTTAAGCGGCGAACAGCCGTTGACCATCTTGCATGAAGTAAGTTTCACGGTCGAGGCGGGCGACAGCATCGCCATTGTCGGCGCATCCGGTTCCGGCAAGTCCACGCTGCTGGGGCTGCTGGCCGGGTTGGATGTGCCGAGCAGCGGCAGTGTGCTGCTGCATGGCGCGGACCTGTTCGCTTTGGATGAGGACGGACGCGCCAGACTACGCGGCGAACTGGCGGGCTTCGTGTTCCAGTCCTTCCAGTTGCTGCCCGCATTGAACGCGCTGGAGAACGTCATGCTGCCGCTGGAACTGGCCGGTGCAGGAGATGCGCGATCACGCGCCGAGGACTCGTTGCAGCAAGTCGGCTTGAGCGCCCGCGCGCACCATCTGCCCAAACACCTCTCCGGCGGCGAACAACAGCGCGTGGCACTCGCCCGCGCCTTCGTCACCAACCCAAAGATACTGTTCGCCGACGAACCCACCGGCAACCTCGACGCCGCCACCGGCGCGCAGGTCATCGAACTGATGCTGGAACTCAACCGCGCGCAGGGCACAACCCTGATCCTGGTCACGCACGACGAGGCGCTGGCGCGGCGCTGCGGCAAGCAGTTGCGGCTGGCGGCGGGCAGGGTGGTGCAGTGAATCTGTTGCGCTTATCCTTCAACCTGCTGCGCCGCGATTGGCGCGCCGGGGAGTGGCGCGTGCTGCTGCTGGCGCTGGTGCTGGCGGTGGGCAGTCTTGCCACCGTGGGCTTGTTCGCCGACCGCGTGCGGCAGGCGTTGCAGCAGCAGGCGCAGAGCCTGATCGGCGCCGATCTGCGCATCACATCCACGCGACCGTTCACACCGGACTATCGCAAGGCGGCTGGGGACAAAGGCTTGCAGGTGGTGCAGAGCCGCACCTTCCCGAGCATGGTGTCAGGTCGCGAGCAGGTGTTGCTGAGCGAGATCCAGTCGGTGGAGGCGGGTTATCCGTTGCGCGGCAAGATCGAGATTGATAATGTTGCTGCGGTAGGTCGGGTTAGCCCACTAGGGCGTAACCCGACAAATGTTGTTTCGGCACATGGCGATGTTGGGTTACGCAATGAAGCCGCTAACCCAACCTACGATCCCCCACAATCGGGCGAGGGGAGTGGTTCGATTCCAGCTCGTGGAACGGTGTGGGTGGACGAACGGTTGTTGCGCCGCCTCGATATGCAGGTGGGCGATGAGGTAGGTATCGGTGCGCAACATTTCAAAGTGGCGGCGCGTATCGTGAAGGACATCGACCAGTCCATCGGCTTCGCCAGCTTTGCACCGCGCGTGTTGATGAACGATGCAGACTTGGCTGGAACCGGGCTGCTGCAAGAGGGCAGCCGCATCTCCTATCGGTTGATGATCGCGGGAGATGCAGCGCAAGTTAAGGCACTGCGCGCAGCGCTGCAGGAAAAACTTTCCGGCAACGAAAAGATGGAAGACGTGCGCGATGCGCGGCCCGAGATACGTACCGCGCTGGAGCGTGCCGAACATTTCCTCGGCCTCGCGGCGCTCACCGCAGCCATCCTGGCGGGTGCGGCGATGGCATTGGCTGCGCGGCGTTTCGTGATGCGCCATCTGGACGGCTGTGCGGTGATGCGTTGCCTCGGCGCGCAGCAGGCTCAGGTGCTGTGGCTGTTCCTGATTCAATTCATCCTGCTCGGCGTGGTGGCGGTGGTGCTCGGCGGATTGTTGGGCTATGCCACGCAAGCGGTGTTGGTCGAGAGTATCGCTTCCATGCGCGATGCGATCCTGCCGCAGCCCGGTGTGTTGCCGCTGCTGAAGGCCGCAGTCAGCGGCTTTGCGTTGTTGCTCGGTTTCGCCTTCCTGCCCTTGTTGCAGTTGCGCAAGGTATCGCCGTTGCGCGTGCTACGCCGCGAACTAGGTTTGCCGGAGGCCAGCGGCTGGCTGATCTATGGCTTGGCGGTGGGCGTGCTGGCGCTGTTGTTCCTGTGGCATGCGGGTTCGCTGAAGCTGGGTCTGGCGGTGCTGGGTGGATTGCTCGCGGGCTTGCTGGTGTTCGGTTTGCTGGCGTGGTTGCTGCTGCATGGATTGGCGCGCAATGCGTTCCTGTTTCAATCGCAATGGCGGCACGCGTTCAACAATCTCGCGCGCCACGGACGCAGTGCGGCAGTGCAGGTGGTGGCGCTGAGTCTGGGCGGTATGGGGTTACTGGTACTGACGCTGGTGCGCGCCGATCTGCTGGAGGCATGGCAGGGCAAACTGCCGCCGGATACGCCGAACCGCTTCGTGGTGAATATCCAGCCCGATCAATATCAGCCGGTGCAGGATTTCTTCGCGCGGCAGTCGTTGCCTTCACCACAATTGCAGCCGATGGTGCGCGGCAGGCTGATCTCCATCAATGACCGCGCCATCAACGGCGACAGTTATCCCGAACCGCGTGCGCGTGCGCTGGTGGAGCGCGAGTTCAATCTTTCCTACATGGAAGAGATACCGGCGTGGAACGAGTTGGTGGGCGGTGCTTGGTGGACTGCAAAAACGACAGGCGAACTTTCCGTGGAAGAGGGCATCGCCAAGACTTTGAGCATCCATCTCGGCGATACGCTGACCTACGATGTGGCGGGTAGCCGCTTCACCGCGCGCGTCACCAGTCTGCGCAAAGTGCAATGGGATTCGATGAAGGTGAATTTCTTTGTCATCGCCACGCCCGAGTTGCTCAAGGATTTCCCGACGAGCTACCTCGGCAGCTTCTACCTGCCGCTGGACAAGGTGCGCACCGGCGATGAGCTTGCGCGCAAATTCCCCAACCTGCTGCTGATCGACACCGGCGCGGTGATCGCCCAGGTACGCAACATCATGGACCAGATCGCGCAGGCCGTCAGCATGGTGTTCCTATTCACGCTGTTGAGCGGTGTCGCGGTACTGTATGCCGCGCTGCTCGCAACGCAGGACGAGCGCATCTTCGAGGCTGCGATCCTGCGCACGTTGGGCGCGAGCAGTGCCTATCTGAGCCGCTTGCACCTGAGCGAATTCGCCGTAATTGGCGCGATCAGCGGACTGTTCGCGGCGGCAGGGGCCGTGTTGTTGGGTTGGGTGCTGGCGCGCTACGTGCTGGAAATTCCTTATCAGCCGGGCAGCGCGATCTGGCTGGTGGGCATACTCGGCGGGATGCTGGTGGTGATGCTGGCGGCGTGGTTTAGCACTCGCCAGCTCAAGGTGTTGCCGCCGCTGATGATCTTGCGCGGAGAATGACGTATTGAATTACTGCGCCAACCGGGTTGCCTGGATGATGTTGTTTGGAATTTTGGGTAACTTTGATACAATGCCGCAGCTTTTTCGAAACTTAAACAGGGTAGGAGAATAAAGATGTCTATAGAACAACGCGTTAAGAAAATCGTAGCTGAGCAACTCGGCGTAAACGAATCCGAAGTCAAGAATGAGTCTTCCTTTGTCAACGATCTGGGCGCTGATTCTCTGGATACCGTTGAACTGGTGATGGCTCTGGAAGAAGAATTCGAATGCGAAATCCCGGACGAAGATGCAGAAAAGATCACCACTGTGCAAGAAGCGCTCAACTACGTTCTGGCGCATCAAAAGTAATTCCCTTCTTTAATTCTGTTTCTAAAACGGAGTCAGTTTGTCTAAACGTAGAGTCGTTATCACCGGGCTGGGAATTATATCCCCGGTCGGAATCGGGATTCCCGCAACGTGGCAGAACATCGTCGCGGGTAAATCGGGTGTATGCAAGATATCTCACTTCGATGCGAGCCTGATGGCTTGCCAAGTCGCCGGTGAGGTCAAGGGTTTTGATGTCACGCAATTCATCTCCGCCAAGGATGCACGCCGCATGGATCGGTTCATCCATTTCGGTTTGGCGGCAGGTATTGAAGCGTTTAAGGATTCCGGTCTGGAAGTGACCGATCGGAATTCCGAGCGCATCGGGGTGAACATCGGTTCCGGCATCGGCGGCCTGCCGATGATCGAAGATACCCATAACGATTATCTGGCCTCAGGCCCGCGCAAGATCTCGCCATTCTTCATTCCCGGCACCATCATCAATATGATCTCCGGCAATCTGTCGGTCATGTACGGTCTGAAGGGGCCGAACCTGGCCATGGTTTCCGCTTGCACGACAGGGACGCATTGCATCGGCGAGTCGGCGCGCATCATCGAGTATGGCGATGCGGACGTGATGATCGCTGGCGGTTCGGAAGCAACGGTAAGCCCGCTGGCGATCGGCGGTTTTGCCGCAGCACGCGCCCTCAGTACGCGCAACGACGATCCGGCCACGGCCAGCCGCCCATGGGACAAGGATAGAGACGGTTTCGTGATCGGCGAGGGCGCCGGTGTCATGGTGCTGGAAGAATACGAACACGCCAAAGCGCGCGGAGCCAGGATCTACGCGGAACTGGCCGGTTATGGCATGAGCGGTGATGCGTACCACATCACTTCGCCGAACAGCGACGGTCCGAAACGCAGCATGCTGAACGCGTTGCGCAATGCCGGGTTGAATCCGCAGGACGTGCAGTATGTCAATGCGCACGGCACTTCGACCCCGCTGGGCGACAAGAACGAAACCGATGCGATCAAGCTGGCGTTTGGCGACCATGCCAGCAAGCTGGTGGTGAATTCCACCAAGTCGATGACCGGTCATCTGTTGGGCGGTGCGGGTGGTATAGAGTCGATATTCTGTGCGCTGGCGGTGCATCATCAGATTTCTCCGCCAACCATCAATATCTTCGAGCAGGATCCGGAGTGTGATCTGGACTACTGCGCCAATATCGCGCGCAACATGAAGATCGATGTCGCGGTCAACAACAACTTCGGTTTTGGTGGAACCAACGGTACCTTGGTGTTCCGTAAAATCTAACTAAACAAAGTCGGCTCAACGATGCTGGTCAATGGCGCGCACAGCAATTTGATCAGCATCCGTGATCGCGGTTTGCTTTACGGCGACGGGGTGTTCCGCACCCTGCGCGTATCCAACGGTCGTGCGCTGCACTGGCCGCTTCATTACCAAAAACTCCAACACGATTGCACGGCGCTGGGTATCGCTTGCCCGGAGTTTGCGTTGCTTTCCGCCGAGTTAAGCAGCCTGCTGATCGATCGGTCTGACTGCACAATCAAGCTGATCGTCACGCGCGGACAGGGAACACGCGGCTATGCACCGCCCACCCAAGCGACACCCACTCATATCTGGGATGTTTCTCCTTCGCCTGATTACCCGGCCGATCGGGCTACACAAGGGATCAAAGTGCGGTTGTGCCGGTTGCGTTTAAGTCAACAGCCATGTTTGGCGGGGATCAAGCACCTCAACCGACTGGAAAATGTGCTGGCGGCTGCCGAATGGAATGATCAGGAGATTGCCGAAGGGCTGTTGATGGATGCCGATGGCAATACCATAGAAGGCACGCGCAGCAACTTGTTTCTGGTTTTGCAAGGCGAACTGGTCACGCCGGATTTGTCGCGCTGCGGTGTGGCGGGGCTGCAGCGCGAACGCGTGATGGCATGGGCAGTGCAGCACAGCATGCCACTGCGGGTACGCGATGTCCGGCTGGATGAAGTATTGAATGCCGAAGAGCTGTTCGTGGTCAACAGCATCATCGGTCTGTGGCCGATATGCGAACTGGAGAACCGCCGCTGGACGGGCTTTCCTGTTGCGATGAAAATACGGCAGGCGTTGGCCGAGGAGATGATCTGATGGCGAAGTTGCTGTCTTTCCTGCTGCTGATTCTGCTGCTCGCCGCCGGAGCGGGCTACTACGCCTATCGCCCGCTGCCTTTGCCAAATACACCGTTCGAGTTCTCGCTGAAACAAGGCAGCAGTCTGAAGAGTGCGGCTCGGCAGATGCAGCAGGCGCAGTTGCTGGAGCAAGATAGCTTGTTCGTCTGGCTGGCGCGCCTGCTGGGTAAATCGGCACAGATCAAGGCGGGAAACTACGAGCTTGAACATCCGGTTTCGCCGCTCGATCTATTGGAGATCATCACCAAGGGTGATTTCAGCCAGAGCCAGATGAGCGTGATCGAGGGTTGGACGTTCAAACAGTTCCGCACCGCGCTGAATGCTAATCCCGATATTGCGCACGACGCGTTGAACCTGACCGATGCCGAGATATTGCAGCGCATCGGTGCGGCGGAAAAGTATCCAGAGGGTTTGTTCTTCCCGGATACCTACTACTTTGCGGCGGGCAGCAGCGATCTGCTGATATTCAAGCGCGCCTATCAGACCATGCAAAAACGTCTGCAGGAGGCGTGGCTGAACCGTGCCCCCGACTTGCCGTTGCAAGATCCGTATCAAGCCTTGATTCTGGCCTCCATCGTCGAAAAAGAAACCGGCACGGCCAGCGATCGCGACATGATCTCCGGCGTGTTCGTGAACCGGCTACGCAAGGGGATGCTGCTGCAAACCGACCCCACAGTGATCTACGGACTGGGCGACAGGTTCGATGGCAACCTGCGCAAGCGCGACTTGCTTGCCGACACCGCTTACAATACCTATACGCGTGCCGGGCTGACGCCCACGCCAATTGCGCTGCCGGGGGTGGCCGCATTGCAGGCTGCCGTGCATCCGGCACAGACCGATGCGCTGTATTTCGTGGCGCGCGGCGACGGTAGCTCGCATTTTTCCAGCACGTTGAACGAGCACAACCGTGCGGTGAATCAATACCAAAAATGAGCAAATTCATTACCTTTGAAGGCGTAGACGGAGCCGGCAAAAGCACCCATCTCGCATGGTTCGCCGATACCTTGCGGCAACGCGGCATGGAAGTCGTCGTCACACGCGAACCGGGCGGTACGCCGCTCGGTGAACAATTGCGCGAGATATTGCTCAATCAACCGATGAGTATCGGCACCGAGGCGATGCTGATGTTTGCGGCGCGCATGGAGCACATCGAGCAAGTCATTAAACCGGCATTGAGCGCCGGAAAGTGGGTGATCTCGGATCGCTTTAGCGATGCCAGTTTTGCCTATCAGGGCGGCGGCAGGGGGCTGGATTGGAATAAGTTGAGCCAGCTCGAGCAGTGGGTGCATGGCGGCCTGCAACCCGATCTGACGCTGTTTTTCGATGTCCCGGTCGAGGTCGCGCGGCAACGGCTAATGATGTCCGATAGAGCCGGGCCAAACAATGTTTCGCTGGATCGTTTCGAGCAGGAGCAGGCCGACTTCTTCGAGCGCGTGCGTGCCGGTTACCACCGCCGCATACGGGAAAATCCGCAACGCTATGCCGTGATTGATGCGGCGCAGAATATGGATTCCGTTAAGCATCAACTTGATAAAATAGTCTCATCAATTTGATATGAAAGAAATTTATCCTTGGCAAATTAACGATTGGGCGCGCTTGCAGGAGCTGCGCAAACGTCCGCTGCACGGCCTGTTGTTCAAAGGTCCCAAGGGTATCGGCAAGCTCGATCTGGCGATGAGCTTCGCCCAATCTTTGTTGTGCCAACATCCGGGCGAATCTGGTTTTGCCTGCGGAACATGTCCCTCCTGCCATTGGTTCGAACAGGAATCGCATCCCGACTTTCGTTTTCTGCAACCGGAATCGTTGAGCCTGGATGGCGAAGAAACCGAATCCGGCAAGAAGCCCAGCAAACAGATTTCCGTCGATCAGATTCGTGGTTTAGCCGATTTTTTCGGCATGTCGGCGCATCAGGGCGGCAGGCGCGTGGTAGTCATCCATCCGGCGGAGGCGATGAACACCAATGCGGCGAACGCGTTGCTGAAGAATCTCGAGGAGCCCCCGCAAGGCTTGCTGTTCATCCTGGTGTCGCACAAACCGCAACAGTTGTTGCCGACCATTTTGAGCCGCTGCCTGTCCTTCACATTACCGGCGCCCGATGCGGCCAGCGCCACACGCTGGCTGGCAAATCAGGGGGTGGAGTGTCCCGCCGAAGCGTTGTCCGCCTCCGGATTTGCGCCATTGCAAGCCGCGCAAACGGAGCAGCAAATCGGCGCAGATGAGCGCGACAAACTGTTGCGTGCGGTGCGGCAACCTGCCGCACTGGATGTGTTCGCGCTGGCCGAGGTATTGCAAAAGACCGAACAGGTGCTGGTCGTGCAGTGGTTGCAGCAATGGTGTTATGACCTGAGTTCGATGAAACTGACGGGCAAGCTGCGCTACCACATGGGCGAGGAAGCCGCCATCCGGAAGCTGGTCGAGCCTGTCACCGCTCTGAACCTCACGCGCCTGCAAAAACACCTGCAAAGCGCGAAACGCGAAGCGCGACATACGCTCAACCCCAAGCTGTTTTTCGAATCGCTGCTGTTCTCCTATCGTCAGATCATGCTTGGATAACCATGTCATTCGTCGATTCTCATTGCCATATCAATTTTCACGAGTTAGCCGAGAACATCACGGATGTGCTGGCGCAGATGCGCCATAACGACGTGGTCAGTGCACTGTGCGTTTCGGTCAACCTGGAGAATTTCCCGCAGGTGTTGTCCCTCGCCGAACAATACCCGCACATCTTCGCCTCGGTGGGAGTGCATCCCGATTACGAAGGGGTTGAGGAACCCAGCGTCGCACGCCTAGTCGAGTTGGCGCAGCATCCCAAGGTGATCGCCATCGGCGAAACCGGTCTGGATTACTTTCGCCTGACCGGCGATCTGGAATGGCAGCACGAACGCTTCCGCAACCACATCCGCGCGGCACGCGAATGCGGCAAACCGCTCATCATCCATACCCGCGCAGCGGCGGACGATACCCTGCGCATCATGACGGAAGAGCGGGCAGCAGAGGCGGGCGGGGTGATGCATTGCTTCACCGAATCATGGGAAGTGGCCGAAGCTGTGCTGGCAATGGGTTTCTACATCTCCTTTTCCGGCATCGTCACCTTCAAGAATGCCAAACAACTGAAAGAAGTGGCGCAGCGTGTGCCGCTGGAGCGCATGCTGATCGAGACCGATGCGCCCTATCTGGCTCCCGCACCGCACCGCGGCAAACTCAATCAGCCGGCTTATGTGAAGCATGTCGCCGAAGAGATCGCACTGCTGCGCGGTATCAGCGTGGCTGAAGTAGGGCAGAGCACCACGGAGAACTTTGAACACCTGTTCAAATTGAAAAAATATCGGCAATATTATTGACAGGGATTCGAATATCCCTATAATGCGCACCTGTTCGCGGGAGTAGCTCAGTTGGTAGAGCGCAACCTTGCCAAGGTTGAGGTCGAG
>JAVHQS010000081.1:0-13021 GCA_036171255.1 Gallionella sp. | reverse complement strand
TGATGCGGAACGTGAAAAGTGAAACGTGAAAGGTGAAATGTAAAACCGTTTCTCCATTTCACATTTCACGGTTTCACCTTCACATTTCACTGTTTCAGGCTCCATACACCGGGAACTGGGTAGTCAGCTTCTTTACTTCACCGGCCACGCGTGCGATCACCGCATCGTCGTTGGGCGCGTCCAGCACGTCCGCGATCAGGTGCGACAGCTTCTCCGCTTCCGGTTCCTTGAAGCCGCGCGTAGTCATCGCCGGGCTGCCGATGCGGATGCCCGAAGTGACGAACGGCTTTTGCGGATCGTTGGGGATGGCGTTCTTGTTCACGGTGATGTGCGCGCGTCCCAACGCCGCTTCGGCATCCTTGCCGGTGATGTTCTTGGCTTGCAGATCCACCAGGAACACATGGCTGTCGGTGCGGCCGGACACGATGCGCAGACCGCGTTCCTGCAGCACGCGCGTCATCACGCGCGCATTGTCCACCACCTGCCGCTGATAGACCTTGAATTCCTTGCTGCCCGCCTCCTTGAACGCCACCGCCTTGGCGGCGATCACGTGCATCAGCGGACCGCCTTGCAAGGCAGGGAAGATCGCCGAATTCAGCGCCTTCTCGAATTCCGCCCTGGCGAGGATCAGGCCGCCACGCGGGCCGCGCAGCGTCTTGTGGGTGGTGGTGGTGACGAAATCGGCGATGCCGACCGGATTCGGATACATGCCCGCCGCGATCAGCCCGGCATAGTGCGCCATGTCCACGAACAGATACGCGCCGACGCTGTCGGCGATCGCACGGAAACGTTTCCAGTCGATCACCAGCGCATAAGCGGAGGCGCCCGCCACGATCATCTTGGGCTTGTGTGCCGTCGCCAGCGCTTGCACCTGATCGTAGTCGATCTCTTCTTTTTCGTTCAGCCCGTACTGGATGGCGTGATACAACTTGCCGCTGATGTTCACCGACGCACCGTGGGTCAGGTGACCGCCATGCGCCAGCGACATGCCGAGGATGGTGTCGCCGGGCTTGAGCACGGAAACATATACCGCCTGATTGGCCTGCGAACCGGAATGCGGCTGCACGTTGGCATACTCCGCGCCGAACAGCGCCTTGGCGCGATCAATCGCCAGTTGCTCGGCCACGTCCACATACTCGCAACCGCCGTAATAACGCTTGCCCGGATAACCTTCCGCATACTTGTTGGTCAGCTTGCTGCCCTGCGCTTCCATCACTGCCGGACTGGTGTAGTTTTCCGACGCGATCAGCTCGATGTGATCTTCCTGGCGGCGGTTTTCATCCTGGATGGCCGCCCACAATTCCGGGTCGGTTACGGCGATGGTGTTTTTGCTGGAGAACATGGCTGCGATTCCTGAAAAATTGAAAACTGGAAAGGCGCGGATTCTACCATGTCGGCGGGGAAGGCCGCTAATGCAGGTTTTGCAGCGAACTGCCCCAATATAAGATCACCGGAACAATAAGGCGAATCCGGCGCAACCGGACGATATATCCAAGGAAAAACTGGCGGGCTAGCCGCGCGTCAGTTGTCCTTCGCTCCCTGTTCGACCCATCTTTTAAGGATGCCGATGTTTGTCCTGGAAAGTCCGCCGCTCATGCCATAGGGCATTTTGATCGAAGCATGGACGCGCCCTTCGATCACCTGAATGAAGATACTGGTAAAACTGTCGCCCGGCTTGATGACCGCTCCGAACCTGGTTCCCTTCATCAGGCTTTGATAGGTACTCATATCCAGCCCGCTTTTTTCATAGCCCTTGCCACCGGGTTCATGACAGCTCAGACAATAGTCATGGATGATGGGGCTGACATCTTTCTTGTAACTGGTTTCTGGCTGCGCCGGTGCAGCAAAAGCCCATGCCGGGAACGACAACCCCGCGAGTACAGCGACGCACTGCAATATTCCTTTTTTCATATTGCGCTCCATGAAAAGTTCATTTCAACCCGGACCAGATCCGGTTCTTGACGAAGTACAGCAACGTCGTCAACACGATCAGATAGGCGATCACATAATAACCGAGCCGGAGACGATCCCCTTCACGCGGATCGGCCGCCCACGACATGAATGACACGATGTCGTGTGCTTTGCCCTGTATCTCGGTACGCTGCGCCGCATCCGTCACGCCGATCATACCCAGCGGGTCAGGCATCTTGGTATCGGGATAGACATGGTTGCCCGGCATCCCTTCGGGGGTGAGGTAATAGCCGGTCAGATAGGAATACACATAGTTGACCCCGCCGTCGCGCGCCTTGGTCATCAGGCTCAGATCGGGCGGCGCCTTGCCGAACGCCTGCACTGCGTCGTTCTCCGACATCTGCGCCAGCAGCGGTGCATCCAAAGACTGATCGCCGCGCCACGCTTCCACTTTCTGCTTGTCCATGCCGAAGTTGAGCAGGTCGCGGTATTTGATGTACTTCATGCCATGACAACTATGGCAGGCATTCATCAAAGCATCGGCACCGCGTTCAACGGTTGCCGCATCTGTCCCCACATGGATCTTTTCCAGCGGCACTTCTGTCGCCCATGCTTGCAAGCTGAAGCAGAACAGTACCGCCATCTTCAGGAAGGTATTCATGCCTTGCCTCCCTTGCTGAGATGCTGCTTGAGCTTGCGCTGCTCGATCTCCTGCGACTCGCTCTCCATCAGGGTCATCACCTCGGCAGGCAAGCCGCGCTCGATCAGCCAGCGCTCCTCCGCTTTGGAGATGAACGGCACCAGGAAGAAAGAACCGAAGTAGCACAATGTCGCGATCTGCCCGATCAGCATGGTCTGGTTGGTCGGGGGAACATAGCCGACATAACCCAGCACCAGCATATCCAGCAGGAACAGATAAAACTGCACGCGATAGACCGGGCGGAAATGTGCACCGCCGGGAATGCGCGAGCGATCCAGAAATGGCATGAAGGCGAACATCATCACGGACAAGCCCATCGCCACCACGCCGCCAACCATGTTGGGCACCGAGCGCAGGATCGCGTAGAACGGCAGGAAGTACCATTCCGGAACGATATGGTTCGGCGTCTGCATCGGATTGGCCGGGATGTTGTTGGCCGGTTCGATCAGGCTGTCGGGCATGAAGAACACGAACACGCTGTACACGATCAGGAACAACCCCAGCCCGTACAGGTCCTTGATGGTGAAATACGGATGGAACGGGATGTTGTCCTTGTGCGCCAGATCAATGCCGCTCGGATTGCTGCTCTTCACCGTATGCAACGCCACCAGATGGATCACCACCGCGCCGGTGATGAGGAACGGAAACAGGTAATGCAACGCGAAGAAGCGCGTCAGCGTGGCATCGCCCACCGTGTAATCGCCGCGCAGCCAGATGACGATCTGATCGCCGAAGAACGGTGTGGCACGAAACAGGTTGGTGATGACCGTCGCGCCCCAGAACGACATCTGTCCCCAAGGCAACAGATACCCCATGAACGCGGTCGCCATCAGCAACAGCAACAAACCCTGTCCCGTCCACCACAACAATTCGCGCGGCGCACGATAGGAACCGTAATACAAGGTGCGCGCCATATGCACGAAGATCACGAAGAAGAAGGCGGAGGCGCCTGTTGCATGCATGTAACGCAACAGCCAGCCGTAATTCACGTCGCGCATGATGTGCTGGATGGAATCGAACGACAGCGCGACGTCGGCCTTGTAGTGCATCGCCAGGAAGATGCCGGTGGCGACTTGCAGCACCAGCACGAATCCGGCGAGGAAGCCGAAATTCCACCAGTAGCTGAGATTGCGCGGTGTGGGGTAGCCGGTCAATTCATGTTTGACGAAGCTGGTGAGCGGGAAACGCTGGTCGATCCATTTGATGATGCGTCCGGGCATGGTCTTCTCCTATGCTTTGCCGATGACGATCTTGTTCTCCGCCACAAAGTGGTACGGCGGAACTTCAAGATTCTTCGGCGCCGGGCCGCGCGTGACGCGACCGCTGTCGTCATATTGACTGCCGTGACAGTGGCATACCCAACCCGGCTCTTCCTTGTTCGGCACACAACCCATGTGCGTGCAGACACCGATCACCACCAGCCACTCGGGGTGTTGCACGCGCTTGCTATCCGGCTCCGGATCAGGGCCGCCTTCGGAAGCGCCTGCCGCTTTGATCTCCTCCGGCGTACGGTGCAGGATGAACACCGGCTTACCCTGCCAGGCAACGGTGTGCATTCCTCCCGGAGGGATGTTGGAAATGTCCACTTCGGTCTCGGCCTTTGCCAGCACATCGGAACTGGGATTCATGCTCGCCACGAACGGCACACAGGTCGCTGCCACTCCCGCGCCACCGACGACCGAAGTCAGCTTGATCAGAAAATCGCGGCGATCACTATCGCTCAAAACCTCATTGCTCATCCGGATACTCCATGACTATTAAAGTGCTCGTTGATCCAGCGCGGTATCCTACGCCCGCCTCATGCCAGCCACAATAAATATATCGGGTAATAGGCAATAACCCTTTTGGGCAGTGACGACGCTCTGATGGAGCGTCGCCTTATAGGGGACCCCGAATTTGAGACAGTAGTTTAAGCTGTAGTCCGAAGCGAGAAGGAAGCGGGCTATGAGCGGGACGAAGCGAAAAGTATTTGGGGCGGAATTCAAAACCAAGGTTGGCTTGGAAGCGATCCATGGGGTAAACACCATCAACCAGATTGCGCGATGCGTCCATGACTCCTCCTTGGAATTTCCAATTTCAGAGCAGGCCTTGGACGATGAGGTGTCTTGAAGCGGGGAGGCTGCTGTATCCCCGATGGGGCGGATTATCTGTCACCAGACAGTGGAATTCCGCGAATGACGGTTGCGTGTCGTTAGAAGACTACAGCTTAGTCGTCACCCAATTCTGGAACGGGATCACGCAGCTGGTTAAGCAAATCCTCGGCCTGCAGTTCCGTTTCCGCATGGATCATTTTAATCAAGGCGGGTGAGCCACCGGCAAGTCCTGCGCGCAATTGTTTGGCCCTTGCCGAAGCCTCACGGTAGGTGTCGTGCTGCTCCAGCTTTTCCAGCAACCTGATCGGTTGCGTTCTGATGCGGTAGATGAAATAGGCCATCGAGTCTTCGCTTCTCTTGTCAGTTGCGTTTCATGAAGGTGATGACGCTGGAATTGGGTGCGTTCTTGCTGGCGCAACTGCCCTCACCCAAGCCCGCCAACTGCTCGGCCTCGTGCAGCAGGTTGACGACATCCACATAGTGCTTCTGCTTCACCATCATCAGCGCGGTATAGCCGCCCTCGTTCTTCGCCAGCACGCCCGCACCGGACCGGATCAGCAGGTCGACGATGGCTGTTTCGCCATAGCCCGCAGCCATCATCAAGGGGCGCACGCCATAGCCGATGGCCGCTTCGAGGTTCGCGCCCGCGTCGATCAGCGTTTGCACGACATCGAGGAAACCGTGTCCCTGCTCCGGGTTGTAGACCGCCCTCGCCAATGGCGTCCAGCCCGCCTCATCGCATGCATTGACATCCGCCCCGGCGGACAGTGCTTGTTGCACCGACCTTGCGTCGCCCGCCTTTACCGCGTCGAATAATGCCGTAGACATCAGCGCCTCCCCACCGGTTATTTCTGCACCGTCTTTTGCAAGGCTCCGCGTATCGCATCCGGCGTCTTCATGATGTTCATGAAGCTGTTCTTGCCCATCATGCTCAGATCGGGGAAGTTGATGGCGATACGGAAACGCGCATACAGCGCATAGACCTTGCCGCCCGAAACCAGCACCTCATAAGGCAGATGCGCGGTGGACTTCACGTCGTGGAAATCGATTTCGCTCATGATGAACTGGTCGTCCATATATTTGCCTTCGCCGCTCCCTTTCATCGCCACGCCGAACACGCTCTCCTGCTTGCCCGGAATATCGACGCGATAGACCTTGGACACGCCGTTCCGGTTGCTCGCCAGCTTCGTATCAACCGCCTGCACCGCCTCTTCGTAGCTGCCGTATTCGGCCAGTTTGCTGGGCTCATTGAAATATTCCATACCGATCATGTAATGGTATTTGCGCGCCTGCGTCGCGGTCATGCCCTGTGCGCCGAACTCTTCCACCTTGCCCAATGCACCCGCCAACGAGGCTGCCACACCGCCCAGATCGTCTTTCATGCGATACACGTTCGCCATATACACCGGGTTGGTATAGCTAACCTGCACTTCTTTCCCCGCCTCGGTGACCGAGATGCGTTGCACCGCGCCATAGCCGCCGTTTTCCGAAGCGGCGGCGTTCTTCTTCAATTCATCGTTGGTGACGATGATGATGTCGGCTCCGGGAAAGGGCGCATATTCTCCGGCCACGGTAAAGCCTGCGCCTGTCAGCGCCGTCTTCACCCGCGCTGATTTTTCGGCGACTGTCCCCGCGCCTTTTGAAGCCAGCACGAAGGGTTTGAGGATTGCATCGGCAGCCAGCGCGCTGGCGCCGCCGAACAGTAACAATGCGGACAGCAACACACTCTTGATCGTCATTCGTACCATCATGCTTCTCCCTGTTGGTTGGTTGGTTGGTTGGTTGGTTGGTTGGTTGGTTGGTTGGTTGGTTGGACTGCGGTTTAAGATTTCTGCGGCTGGAACCAGGCCAGCTTTTCCCTGAGCGTGACCACGCCGCCGACGATGATCAGCGTCGGCGCCTGCGGTTGCTCGCGTTCGGCGATGGCGGGCAAGGTCGCCAGCGTGCCGGTGATGACGCGCTGGTTCGGCGTGGTGCCCTGCTGCACGATGGCGATGGGCGTGCTGTCAGGCAGGCCGTGTTTGATGAGTTCGGCGCACAGCGTATCCAGCCCGTGCAGCCCCATGTACACCACCACGGTCTGCTTCGGTCGCGCCAGCGCATCCCAGTCGAGGTTCATCGTGCCGTCCTTGAGGTGGCCGGTGACGAACATGCAGGATTGCGCGTGATCGCGGTGGGTCAGCGGGATGCCCGCGTAGGAAGCCACGCCGGAAGCGGCGGTGATGCCGGGCACCACCTGGAAGGCGATGCCTTCCGCCGCCAGCGTCTCGATCTCCTCGCCGCCGCGCCCGAAGATGAACGGGTCGCCACCCTTGAGCCGCAGCACGCGCTTGCCTTCCTTGGCGAGCCGCACCAGCAGCTCGTTGATCTCTTCCTGGCGCAGTGTGTGGTCCGCGCGCTTCTTGCCGACGAAGATGCGCTGCGCATCGCGCCGCGTCATCTCGACGATGGGCTTGGACACCAGATTGTCGTACACCACCACGTCCGCCTTCTGCATCAAACGCAGCGCGCGGAAGGTCAGCAGATCCGGATCGCCGGGCCCGGCGCCGACCAGGTACACCTCGCCGCGCACGATGTTGTCCTCGCTCGCCAGCATCTGTTGCAGCATCGCCTCTGCGCTGTTTTCGTCGCCGGTCAGCACCTTCTCGGCGACCACGCCATCCAGCGCGTTCTCCCAGAAGATGCGGCGCTTGGCCGGGTTGGTGACGCGTTTTTTTACAAGCTCACGGAAGCGTTCGGCGAACGCGGCGAGGCGGCTGTAACCTTGCGGGATCATGGTCTCCAGCTTGCCGCGCAGCATGCGCGTCAGCACCGGCGAGGCGCCGCCGCTGGAGAACGCCACCATCAGCGGCGAACGGTCGAGGATGGCGGGCATGATGAAACTGCACAGTTCGGGATCGTCCACCACGTTGACCGGGATGTTGCGCGCCTGCGCCAGTTCCGAGACTTGCTTGTTCACGGCGCGGTCGTTGGTCGCGGCAATGACGAGGGTCACACCATCGAGATATTTCTCTTCGAAATGCGCGACGGTACTTTCAATGTTTTTCTGCCGGGCTAATTCCGGGGCGATCTCCGGCGCGACCACGCGCACCTGCGCTCCCGCGTCCAGCAGCACGCCCGCCTTGCGCTGCGCGACTTCGCCACCGCCCACGACGAGACACAGTTTGTTCCTGACATCTGCAAAAATTGGTAAGTAGTCCATTGAGCCTGAAACCCGTTGTCCGCAGATTACACAGATTACGCAAGATCAAACCCCACCAACATTCACGTACCAATCTGCGTGAATCTGCGTAATCTGCGGAGTAAGTCTTTAATTACTTCACCGCCTTAAGTATCAACGGCACCAGCGCTTCCGGTAGTTTGATCTTGCCGGCCAGTGCGAATTCATGTGCATGATCCGACATCTTGTTCCAGGTCTTCCTGATGATGACGATCCACTTCGCCTCATCGTATTCCTGGTGCTGCCCGGCGAATGCCAGCATGTAATGTTCGATGAACACCAGGTCCGCGATGTCTTCCATCAGCTGCGTCTCCGGATTGGTCTTCAGTTCCTTCTTGCCGACGATGGTCTTGACGCGCGCGATCATCCCGTCGTCGTAGCCGGTTTCCTTCATCAGATTCCCTGCGGTTTCCGCGTGGAACGCGTACAGCGTGGTGCGCCACAGCATGTAGCCCTTCTTGTCCATCGGATAGTCGCTGCGCGGACTCTTCCAGCGCCGGATGTGCTGCGCGCGGCAGGCCAGCTTCACGGCTTCCGATGCGTCGGGCGCATAGCGCTCCTGCATCTCGGTCATGCGCCGCGCATACAGCAATTCCTTCGGATATTCCTTGCCGTCAACCATCTCCCTGTTCGGGTCTTCTGCGTTGGCTTTGTCGAAGGCCGCGATGGCGGCTCGATAATGTTGCTGTGTCATATTGCTTTCTTGTTGATTGATGTTGATTTGTGTTGCTGTTCCTGTTGCCGCCGGACGAAGGCGACAAAGCGGGTGGCCCAGTAGCAACTGCCGATGGTGCGCAGATGCGTGTAGGACGCCAACAAGTTGTTGACGACCAATCCGTCACGCTCGCCGTCGATGCCGTAACCGCGCTCGACATGGTAAGCGAAGCGGCTGTCGGGCGGAAGGTTCTCCAGGCTGGAATAGTGGAACTCGTGCGCGAAAATCAAAGGCTGATTTTCTCGTTTGCTTCCTCGCCCGCTTGCGGGAGAGGATTGAGGAGAGGGTATTTCAGTTAACTTATTAGGACGCGGCCAAGGATGCGCCTCGTCTTCCTTGAGATGCACATAACCGCGCCCGACGGGTCTGGCATGCATCTTCACGTCTCCGGGGATCGCGCCGGCCATCTCGAAGGTGCGCCCTTCGTATTCGATGCTGCGCGACAGATACATCAGCCCGCCGCATTCGGCGTAGGCCGGCAGGCCGCCCGCGATGGCCTGCCTGATCTCGCCGCGCAACGTCGCGTTCGCCTCCAGCTCGGCGGCACAGGTCTCGGGAAAGCCGCCGCCGATATACAGCGCATCGACTTCCGGCAGATGCGCATCGCGCAGCGCATCGAACGGCACCAGCTTCGCTCCCGCCGCTTCCAGCGCGTCGAGATCGTCGGCGTAATAGAAGCCAAAGGCGCGGTCGCGGGCGATGCCGATGCGCACCTTGTCGCCGCAAGGCAACGGACTCACTTCGGCAGGGAATTGAATAATGTTGTTCACGTTTGCCCCCTCGCCCGCTTGCGGGATAACCAGCGACTTGCCCGCTTGCGGGCTTAGTCGATTGGCTAGTTGTTCCTCCAGAGGGTTGGGGAGAGGGGCGCTTTGCGGAACATCCAGCGGTGGCTTTTGCGACAGCGCGAGCAATTTATCCAGATCGACCTGCTCTGCGATGGCCTCGCCGATCTGCTTGATCTTGGCTGTGGCGACATGGGACTCATTGCTGGGCATCAGGCCGAGATGACGTTCGACGATGCCGAGCCGCTCGTCGTGATGGATCGCGCCGATCACCGGCACATCGGTGTAATGCTCGATGACGGCACGCAACTTGGCTTCGTGCCGCGAGCCGCCGAGGTTGTTGAGGATGACTCCCGCGATGTTGATGTCCTTGTCAAAGGCTTGGTAACCCAGGATCAGCGGCGCGATGCCGCGCGTCATGCCGCGCGCGTCGATCACCAGCATCACCGGCAGGTCGAGCAGCTTCGCCAGTGCGGCGTTGCTGTTGCTGCCGTCCAGCGCGAGGCCGTCGTACAAGCCCTTGTTGCCCTCGACCAGATTCACTTCCGCGCTGTGGCGCGCAAAGGTGGCGACAATGTCGTCGCTCTCCATCAGGTACAGGTCGAGGTTGCGGCAGGCGCGTCCGGCTGCCTGTGATAGCCACATCGGGTCGATGTAATCCGGGCCTTTCTTGAACGGCTGCACGACATGGCCACGCGCCTTCAGCGCGGCGCACAGGCCGATGCTGACCATGGTTTTCCCGGAGGACTTGTGTGCTGCCGAAATGAGCATCCGGCTGGTCATGTCAAGGAACCTCCGGAGCGGTTCATAATGGATCCGCTCAATGGTTCCCGGCTTTTTTGGGTATCTCGTGTGGCACGAAATCCAGTGCATGAATGCCGATCGCGGTGATCAGGAAAGCGATCCCGACACCGCCCAAGCCCAGCAGGAACTCGGGCAAGGAGGGATGATAAATGCCGATTGCGCCGTCGCCGAAACTGCTCTTCACCTCGAAACCCGGAAAGATGGATAGCGGGAATGCCTCTCCACCGATGATCAGTACATACAGCAAGCAAAAGCCGCCCATGATGATCAGCAAAGAGGCCGCGATCACACATTTGGTCTTTCCCAATGCAGGGTGATAGATCAGCAACAACGGAAGCAGATTTCCGAGAACCACGTATCCAAACCAGAACAGCATCGGATATATGCCACCACTGACCAGAATGAACCGTTCAAACTCGATCTGTCGTGCAAAATACAAATTGGTCAAGTGATAAACCACCACGAAATACAGCGCGGCGATCACAAACACCCCCATCAGGTTGCGCATGCGCTTCTGCACATACTCATCCAGACTGAGCTGATTCCATGCATAGATGGTGGACTGGACGACATGGAACACGGCCATACCCCAGGCGAAAGAGATGACGATGAACATCGGCGGCAGGATCGCCGTGCCATAGGCCTGGCGCGCCACCAGAAAAGAGAAGATCACGCCCGTGCCGGTGGTCAGCACGAAGCGCCAGATGAACACCAGAAACCCCGCCGGCTTGGAAAACGGATACATGCGCTGTTCCATCATCGTCCACAGATACAACGCCACTGTCGAGAACATTCCCGAATAGAGAAAGATATTCCAGGCGAACACCGAAGTGGGATTGAAGTTGGTGGCGGCCACGATGATGCGGTCCGGCCTGCCCAGATCCAGCATCAATACCGTCAGGCCGCCGCCGAGCATGGCGATGGAAAGCAACCCCGCCAATGGCGCTCTCGCTTTGTAGGCAGGTTTGTTGAACACCGAACCGATGGATGACACGTTGAGCACACCGGAAGCAGCAATGATCAGAAAGATCGCGAACACGTGCGGGATGCCCCATACGATCTGGTTGTTCATCCCGGTGATGATATGGCCGTGCTCTTCCATCATGAGGACGGATATCATTCCGGCAAGCACGACCAGCGCGCCGGTCGCCAACAATGCGTAATAGAGCGGGCTTCTGGGCTGTGACGAATAGTTAGCGGCCATTTGATTTATAAACCCTGATAACGGACACCCGGATTGAGTTGCAGATCGGCGCGCACCTGAACGGATGCGACAGTGCGTATCTTCTTGGCGATCTCGCTGCCCGGGTCATTGAGGTCACCGAACAGGATGGCCTTGTTCGGGCAGGCTTCGGCACAGGCCGGCCGCAATCCCTGATCGATCCGGTGCACGCACAGCGTGCAACTTTCCACGGTACCCTTGCCGCGCGGCACATCCGGATTCTGGTCGTGCAGCGGTTCATGCACGAAGGAACGTGCCTTGTACGGGCAAGCCATCATGCAATAGCGGCAGCCGATGCAACGGTGCTTGTCTACCAGCACGATGCCGTCGGCGCGCTTGAACGAAGCCGTGGTCGGACACACATCGACGCAGGGAGGGTGCTCGCAGTGCTGGCACATCATCGGCAGCGACAGCTCGCGTCCGCTGCTGATGTCCTTGATCTCAATCTTGCGTATCCATTGCGAGTCGGTCGCGCTGGTTCCGCCGGACAGCCCATTCTCCTTGTTGCAGGCGGTCACGCAATCATTGCAACCCGGACTGCACTGCGCGGTGTCGATCAGCATCCCCCAGCGCACTTTCCCGGTGACTGCCAGCGGATTGCCATGCGCCACATCGAACAACAACATGCCGGGCGCGATGGCGACCGCCGCCGCACCGAGCGAAGTCTTCAGGAAGCTTCTGCGCCGGATGTCGATGTCACTCATTTTGCGTTCCTCTGCAACCAGGCGGTCTTGCGCATGCCGGAGTGGCATTCGAAACAATCGATCTTTACCGCTTCATAACGATGACACGCGACACAAAAACTGTCGTCGCGCGCGATCACGCTGTCATCCCTGGTGCTGGCGTGGCATTCGATGCAGTTCTTGAGGCTGATCTTCTCATCGCGTATGCCTTTGCGCACCGTTTCGTCGCGCTGATGCTTGAGCAAGTGCATGTGGTTCTCGCGCATCCACTGCGGGTCTTTCACGCACTGCCCGCCCTTGCCGATGTCCGGCTTGGGCGTATTCGATGCCGCGGCCCACGCCGCTGGAATACACAGACAAAGCAACAGGGAGACGAACAGCTTCATTACTCGCCCAGACCCATTTGAATGTATCCGGTCGGACACACATCCGCACAGATGTGGCAGCCGATACACTTGTTGTAATCGGTATCCACGTAACGCCCGGTGGTCGCCTGATTTTTCTTGACGCGGTACACGGCGGTCTGCGGGCAATACACCACACAGTTGTCGCACTCGAAGCACATACCGCAGCTCATGCAACGCTTGGCCTCGGCGACGGCTCGTTCCTGAACGAGCGCCACCAGGCGCTCTTCGAAATTACCCAGCGCGCTTTCTTTGTTCAGCGTAACAATCTCGCGCTGGTTACGCGGCACATAGGAAAAGTGTCCAAGGAACAACTTGTCGTGCGGAATGATGTAGCGGTCGGAGCGGTTGTCGAAGTTGTGCACCGCGACGTTCGAGTTGCAAGTACCGCGCATCGGTTCGTGCGTCTC
The DNA here is from genome assembly GCA_036171255.1 of Gallionella sp. GTDB lineage: Bacteria > Pseudomonadota > Gammaproteobacteria > Burkholderiales > Gallionellaceae > Gallionella. The sequence continues at coordinate 74 of JAVHQS010000081.1, read as the reverse complement.
CTTGATCTCCAGCCCTTTCTCCGCCATCTTGCGCATCAGGTCGAACTGGTGTGCGTCGATCTTGGGACGTTTCT
>JAVHQS010000080.1:0-13181 GCA_036171255.1 Gallionella sp. | reverse complement strand
GTGTCGGTTGCACCGCGTCACGACTATCCATTATCAGGTGATCTGCTGATTCTGACCGGTTCAATGTGAGCGGATCGCACACATGAACTGACTGAATCAATCGTTCTACTTGCCTCGTCTTGCCGCCGGTCTGGGTGAGAACAGCGCGGGTTGCGGCATGGCCTGATGACGTGCCGCTTCGGACAAATGTTGTTGGTCGGCAGGCGGTTTTTGCGGTGGACGCGGTTTGGCGGGTTGCTGGCTATTCCTGGGTTGTTGACCAGTACGTGATTGCGGGTCGCGCTGTTGCGGATTGCGTGGTTGTTGGTCGCGTTGTTGAGGGTTGCGCGGTCTTTGACCTTGACCTTCACGCGATGGCTGGTTGCGATTGCCGCCTGCTGTCGTGTTGCTGTGGCGTCTTTGCCCGTGCTGCGGGCGCGGTGGGCGCGGGGCTTCAGCCGGAATATGCGCCGGCGGCACGAAGCTGTCGATCGCTATTTTCGGTATCTCGCATTTGATCAGCCGCTCGATGTTTTTCAGGTGCTGCAACTCTTCGTTGTCCACCAGCGAGATCGCCGCACCGCTGCTGCCCGCGCGTCCGGTGCGTCCGATGCGGTGCACATAATCTTCCGGCACGTTCGGCAATTCGAAATTCACCACATGCGGCAGCATGTCGATGTCCAGTCCGCGTGCGGCGATGTCGGTCGCGACCAGCACCGGCAGCGAGCCGTCCTTGAATTGAGCCAGTGCTTTGGTGCGTGCCGGCTGGCTCTTGTTGCCATGGATCGCCGCAGCGGGGATGCCATCGCCGGCCAGCTTTTCCGCCAGCCGGTTCGCGCCGTGCTTGGTGCGGGTGAACACCAGCACCTGTTTCCAGCCGTTGTGCTTGATCAGGTGCGCGAGCAGATGGCTCTTCAGCTTTTGCGGCACCAGATGGACGCTCTGCTCGACCAGTTCGGAAGTGGTGTTGCGGCGCGCCACTTCGACGAAGCCGGGGTTGTTCAGCAGCCCGTCGGCCAGCGTCTTGATCTCGTCCGAGAAGGTCGCCGAGAACAGCAGGTTCTGGCGTTGCTTCGGCAGCAGCGCGAGGATCTTGCGGATGTCGCGGATGAAGCCCATGTCCAGCATGCGGTCGGCTTCGTCCAGCACCAGGATCTCGACGCCGGACAGATCCAGCGTCTTCTGTCCGGCATGATCGAGCAGGCGTCCCGGAGTCGCCACCAGGATGTCCACTTGTCCGCGCAATGCCTTGATCTGCGGATTGATGTTGACGCCGCCGAACATCACCATCGATTTCAGCGGCAGGTATTTGCCGTAGGTCTGCACCGATTCCTCGACTTGTGCCGCGAGTTCGCGCGTCGGCGTGAGAATCAGGCAGCGCGGCTTGCCGGGGCGATGATTCGCGGCGGGTTTTTCGGACAGGCGATGCAGGATCGGCAGCGTGAAGCCGGCGGTCTTGCCGGTGCCGGTCTGTGCGCCGGCCAATAAATCGCCGCCCGCCAGTACCAGCGGGATCGCCTGCGCCTGGACCGGTGTAGGGGTCGTGTAGCCGGCATCGGCAATCGCGCGCATCAAGGGTTCAGCCAGATTCAAACTGGCGAAAGTAATTTTATTATCAGACAAAGCAAACTCCTGCGGCGGCCTGCCGCTCAAGCAGAGCGGCACCAATCGGGGCAGACGAATTAAGCGATCGAAGAGATCGGGAGTGAATTCAAGAGACCCTGCGCTGATTGGTTTGACGCGGGGCGGCGCGCATTATACCTGCACTGAACCGTCGCAGGGACGGAATGGCAAGACGAACGCAATTAAGTTGCTGGCGGTAGCTGCACCGGCTGTGCGCGGATCACCCAGAATTTGAGCAGCAGCGCCGCCAGCAACGTGCAGGCGGCGGAAAAACCGAAGGCCGCCTGGACGGCGACACCTTGCCATAGCCAGCCGAACAGCAGGGAGGCTGGCAGCAACATCGCGCCCGCCACCAGGTTGAACCAGCCATAGGCCGTGCCCATCCGGTCGCGGGGAGCAAGGTCGGCCACCAGCGCTTTTTCGGCGCCTTCGGTGGCGGCGAGGAACAGGCCGTAGAAAGCGAACAGCGGCCACAGCAGCAGCGCGTGAAAACCGTTGATCCCCAGCAGCAGATAGAACAGGCCGTAAATCACCCAGCCCGAGAGGATCAGGCGCACCCGCCCGAGCCGGTCGGACAGCGCGGACAGCGGTACGGAAAACATCATCGCCACTCCCGACACCAGCGCCCACAGCAGCGGTATCTGGTAATCGGACAGCCCCAGTTCCCTGGCACGCAGCAGCAGGAACATGTTGGACGAGTTGCCCAGCGTGAACAGCGCCAGCACCAGCAGGTAGCGTTTGAAGGTGGGCGGGAAGCCTTCCATCCGCCAGGAGAAGGGCTGGCGTTGTTCTGCCGGAACGAGCGGCGGCTCTTTGATGGACAGCGCCAGCGCGACGGTGATGATGCCCGGCACGATGGACCACAGGAACACATCCTTGAGCGGCACGCCGCGCGCCAGCAGCAAGGCTGCCAGCAGCGGCCCGATCACTGCCCCGGCGTTATCCATCGCGCGGTGCAGGCCGAACGCCAGCCCACGGCGGCTTTCATCCACCGATCCGGCGAGCAGCGCATCGCGCGGCGAAGTGCGCAACCCCTTGCCCACCCGGTCGGCGAAGCGCAGCACCAGCACGGCCGGCCAGCTCGCCGCCAGATAGAACAGCGGCCGCGACAGCGCGGCGAGGCCGTAGCCTCCTGCCACCCAGCCCTTGGCGTGGCCGCGGCGATCCATCAGTACGCCGGAAAACAGCTTCAGCAGGCTGGCGGTCGCCTCCGCGATGCCCTCGATCAAGCCCAAGGCACGCGGCCCGGCCATCAGCACCGAGGCGAGGAACAGCGGTACCAGCGGATAGACCAGCTCGCTGGTGGAGTCGTTGAACAGGCTCACCAGTCCCAGCAGCCAGACGGTACGCGGCAATTCGGAAAGTGCTTTGAACATTTATTCTTTCGGTTGTCCTGCCTCTGCAGGCGCCGGGCGATCTGCGGCAGCCCGAATCGGCAAGCTTGGAATGTACCTAATGCTGTTCACTTAGTACAGAGCCGTTCGTCCTGAGGTATCGAAGGGCTTGCATCAAGTGGTTCGATAAGCTGATGAAGCAACCAGCCATTCGACCAGGCCATCAAAGTACGATAGCCAAGTCGCTGGTTATCACCACGAACGGAGGACTTGTTCAGCGTTTCCCTAATGTATAATGCGCGCCTTTGAAAATTCCCCGACAGGAGAATGAAATGCCTATTTACGCTTACGCTTGTTCCAGTTGCGGTTTGCAGAAAGACGTGATGCAGAAACTGAGCGATGCGCCGCTCGATACTTGCCCCGAATGCGGCAAAGCGACGTTCGCCAAGCAATTGACCGCGCCCGGTTTTCATCTGAAGGGCAGCGGCTATTACGCCACCGACTTCAAGGACAAGCCCAAGGCCGAGTGCGCGCCTTGCGCCAGCGCCGGTTCGTGCCCGATGGCCGGCGGCAACGCCTGACGCATGAAAAAATATCTGATCACCGGCCTGCTGGTCTGGGTTCCGCTCGGCATCACCCTGTGGGTGCTGAACCTGACCATCGTTACGATGGATCAGACGCTGTTGCTGTTGCCGGCGGAATGGCATCCCGATAAGTTATTGCCGTTCCATATTCCGGGACTGGGCATCATTTTGACCTTCGCGGTGGTGCTGGTGACCGGCTTGCTGATCCGCAACGTGTTCGGTCAGCGGCTGTGGGCGAATTCGGAAAAGGCGATGCTGCATGTCCCATTCGTCGGCAGTATCTACAAGGGGGTCAAGCAGGTCAGCGATACCCTGTTGTCCGGCAGCGGCAACTCCTTCCGCAAGGTGCTGCTGGTGCGCTATCCGCATCCGCAGGCATGGTCGCTGGCGTTCCAGACCAGCGTGCCGGGCGAGGTGATCGACCGCTTCGACGAACCCTACGTCGCGGTATTCATCCCGACCACGCCCAGCCCGGTGAACGGCTTTTATTTCTTCGTGCGCAAGGCCGACACCATCGAGCTGGAGATGACGGTGGACGTGGCGTTGCGCTCCATCGTGTCGATGGGCGCGGCGGCGGATTCCGAAACCGGGAAGCACCGCGCTCACATCCCGAATCCCTGATCAAACAATCCCGATCTTTATTAGAAACCGAATCATGCGAACTCATTACTGCGGACTCCTCAACACCGACCAACTCGACCAGACCGTGAGCATCTGCGGCTGGGCGCACCGCCGCCGCGACCACGGCGGGGTGATCTTCATCGACCTGCGCGACCGCGAAGGTCTGGCGCAAGTGGTGTGCGACCCGGACCGCCCGGAAATGTTCGGGATCGCCGAGTCGGTGCGCAACGAGTTCGTGCTGCGCGTCACCGGCAAGGTGCGCCGCCGCCCGGAAGGTACCACCAACCCCAACATCGGCAGCGGTGAGATCGAGATCCTGTGCCACGAGATCGAGGTGCTGAACGCGTCGGTCACGCCGCCGTTCCAGCTGGACGACGAGAACCTGTCCGAGACGGTGCGGCTGACCCATCGCGTGATCGACCTGCGCCGTCCGCAGATGCAGAAGAACATGATGCTGCGCTACAAGGTGGCGATGGCGTTCCGCCGCTTCCTCGACAGCCGCGGCTTCATCGACATCGAAACGCCGATGCTGACCAAGTCCACGCCGGAAGGCGCGCGCGACTATCTGGTGCCGTCGCGGGTGCATCCGGGCGAGTTCTTCGCGCTGCCGCAATCGCCGCAGCTGTTCAAGCAGATGCTGATGGTGGCGGGCTTCGACCGCTATTACCAGATCACCAAGTGCTTCCGCGACGAAGACTTGCGCGCCGACCGCCAGCCCGAATTCACCCAGGTGGATATCGAGACCTCGTTCCTGAACGAGCAGCAGATCACCGCGCTGATGGAAGACCTGATGCGCACCGTGTTCAAGGAGGCGCTGGACGTCGATCTGCCCAACCCATTCCCGCGCATGACCCATGCCGAGGCGATGGCGCGCTTCGGTTCGGACAAGCCCGATCTGCGCGTGACGCTGGAACTGACCGAAGTGACCGATGCGGTGAAGGATGTCGCGTTCAAGGTATTCAGCGGTCCGGCCACCTCCGGCGGCCGCGTCGCGGCGCTGCGCATCCCGGGCGGGGCCAGCCTGACGCGCGGCGAGATCGACGGCTACACCGAGTTCGTCAAGATCTATGGCGCGAAGGGCTTGGCTTACATCAAGGTCAACGACGTCACGCAACTGAACGAGACCGGTCTGCAATCGCCGATCGTCAAGAACCTCCACGCCGCCGCGTTGAAGGCCATCGTCGAGCGCACAGGTGCCGCGAACGGCGACCTGATTTTCTTCGGCGCCGATAAGACCAAGATCGTCAACGATGCGCTGGGCGCGTTGCGCAGCAAGATCGGCCACGAAAAGGGCTACACCAACGGCCATGCATGGGAGCCGCTGTGGGTGGTCGACTTCCCGATGTTCGAATATGACGACGAGGCCAAGCGCTGGGTCGCCTGCCACCATCCGTTCACCTCGCCGAAAGACGAGCATCTGGCGTTCCTCGAAACCGATCCGGGCAAGTGCCTGGCCAAGGCTTACGACCTGGCGCTGAACGGATGGGAACTGGGCGGCGGATCGGTGCGTATCCACAAGGAGGAGGTGCAGAGCCAGGTGTTCCGCGCGCTCAACATCGGCGCGGAAGAAGCGCAGCTCAAGTTCGGCTTCCTGCTCGACGCGCTGCAATACGGCGCGCCACCGCACGGCGGCCTGGCCTTCGGCCTCGACCGCATCGTCACGATGATGACCGGCGCGGAATCCATCCGCGACGTGATCGCCTTCCCCAAGACGCAGCGTGCGCAATGTCTGCTGACCCAGGCGCCGAGCGCGGTGGATGAACGCCAACTGCGCGATCTGCATATCCGTTTGCGCCAGCAGGCACAGGCCACGGTGGAAGTAACGAAGGAGTAAGCTCAAATGGCCATCCCGGACTTTCAGACATTGATGCTTCCACTATTGAAGCTATTGGCTGATAAGCAGGAACATGCCATGCGGGAGGTAACTACATTATTGTCAGAACAGTTTCAGTTAACGGAAGACGAACAAAATCTGTCGTCGGAAGTGAGTGGGCAAGGGGTGATGTATAACCGGACTGCTTGGGCTAAGACCTACTTAAAAAGAGCAGGTTTGATTGAACAATCGCGGCGAGGTTACTTTAAGGTTTCTGCTAATGGTGAGAAGGTATTAACGAATCCGCCCAACTCTATTAACCTAAAATTTCTTGAGCAGTTCCCAGAATATATATCTGCTAGAGAAAATTCTAATCATCTAGGAACGTCTCCACAACCTATTGAAGTCGCCGTAATAAAAAGCGCAACACCAGATGAGTTAATTGCCAGCGGTGTAAAAAGCATTCGAGATAATTTGGTCAGCGAGATATTGGACCAGATACGAACAGGTACCCCATTTTTCTTTGAGAAGCTGGTGGTCAATCTTTTTGTGAAAATGGGCTATGGCGGTGCGCAGCAAAGTAGTGCTTGGGTAACTGGGCGCAGTGGAGATGGTGGGATTGATGGGGTGATACATGAGGACAAGCTTGGCTTGGATGTAATTTACATACAAGCTAAGCGATGGAAAGACGGGAATACAGTTGGTGGTCCAGATATGCAGCAATTTGTCGGTGCCCTGGCAACCCGTAAGGCTAAAAAAGGTATTTTCGTCACCGCTTCTGAATTTACGAAGGCGGCAAGAGACGTAGTCAGCCAATTAGGCCATGAGCCGCGTGTGGTATTGATTGATGGTGTCATGCTGGCGAATTTAATGATTGATTACACCGTAGGAGTTTCGGTAGCGGCAACCTACGAAATCAAGAAAATCGACTCGGATTATTTCCTTGAGGAATGAAAATGCAGTTGGCAAGAAAATTATTTCTCTTCTTTGTTTTTTCGTTATTTATTTCGACGCCAGCGGTGGTTCAGGCGCGCAGCCACCATGCGCATGATGCTGCAACCATCACGGCCATCACTGTTGCCGAATTGCCGCCGGAAGCGCGCGACACCTTGCGCGCCATCAAGCAGGGCGGGCCGTTCGCCTATGACCGGGACGGCGTGGTGTTCGGCAACTTCGAGCGCGTGTTGCCGAAACGTCCGCGCGGTTACTACCACGAATACACGGTGAAAACGCCCAGGGCGCACAATCGCGGCGCGCGCCGTATCATCAGCGGAGAAGTCGCCGAGTATTATTACACCGCCGATCATTACCAAACTTTCAAACGCATTCGGGAGTAGCCATGGACGCATTGGCACAACAACTGGGCAACCGGGAAGCTGCGGGCAGCTATACGCTGGGATGCAGTGTGGGCGCCTTGCGCGATGCGGCAGCCGAAGCGGGTTTCACACTGTTCGATGCCGACCTCAAGGGCGTCAAAGGCAAGCAGAACCTGCTCAATGCCTTGTCGCGGGCGGCCAGTTTGCCGACCGGGTTCGGCGCGAACTGGGATGCGCTGGCCGACGCGCTGTGCGACCTGTCGTGGCACGGCGATGTGGCGGGCTATGTGCTGCTGTTGCGCAATGCCAGCAATACCCTCGGCCTGTCCGCACACGACCGCGAGATCGCGCAGGACATCTTCGCCGATACGTCGCTGTATTGGCGTCAGCGCAACAAGCCATTCTGGATCTTCTTTGCCTAGGGCATGAAGCAATACAAACAGCCGGTCTCGGTGCTGGTGGTGATCTACACCGCTCCTTCGACAGGCTCAGGACAGGCTCAGGACATGAAGGTGCTGTTGCTGGAGCGCGCCGACCATCCCGGTTATTGGCAATCCGTCACCGGCAGTTGTGAGCCGGATGAGCTGTTGCGTGACACGGCGCTGCGCGAGGTGCGCGAAGAGACCGGACTGGATGCGCGGCAATATAAGCTGACCGACTGGCAGTCGCAGAACGTCTATGAGATCTACCCGCACTGGCGGCACCGCTATCCGCCCGATACCTTCCACAACACCGAGCACGTGTTCGGCCTGCAACTGCCGCACACTGTCGCCGTCCGACTCGCGCCGCGCGAACACTTGAACTTCCAGTGGCTGGCGTGGCAGGATGCGGCAGACAAAGTCTTCTCGCCGAGCAACCGCGCGGCAATCCTGCAATTACCGGAACGTATCCAACATGGCTGAGAACATCATCTCCATCGCTTACGAACACCCCGACACGGCACAGACGGGTTGCAGCACGGCGCACGCATGGGCCAAGCGTCCGCAGGAACCGGCTCCGCAGCAGAAGGCAGAGCTGATCGCGCGCATCAAGCGCTTGCTCAAGGAGCAGGATGCGGTGCTGGTGGCGCATTATTACGTGCATCCTGACTTGCAGGATTTGGCGGAGGAGACCGGCGGCATCGTCTCCGATTCGCTGGACATGGCCAACTTCGGCCACCAGCATCCGGCCAAAACGATTGTTGTGGCGGGGGTGCGCTTCATGGGCGAGACGGCGAAGATACTGAATCCGGAGAAGCGCGTGCTGATGCCCGACCTCGAGGCGGAATGTTCGCTCGATCTGGGCTGTCCGGCGGATGAGTTCGCCGCGTTCTGCGATGCGCATCCCGACCGCACCGTGGTGGTGTATGCCAATACCAGCGCGGCAGTGAAGGCGCGCGCCGACTGGATGGTGACCAGTTCCATCGCGTTGCCTATCGTCAGGCATCTGCACGAACGCGGCGAGAAGATACTGTGGGCACCGGATCGGCATCTGGGTGCTTATGTGCAGGAACAGACCGGTGCGGACATGTTGCTGTGGCAAGGCTCGTGCATCGTGCATGACGAATACAAGGCGAAAGAACTCATTGAGCTAAAAGCACAGCATCCGCTGGCCAAGGTGCTGGTGCATCCCGAATCGCCGCGCGCAGTGGTCAAGCTGGCCGATGTGGTCGGTTCCACCTCGCAACTCATCAAGGCCACGCAACAACTGGCTGCGCCGGAATTCATCGTCGCCACCGACAACGGCATCCTGCACAAGATGCGCACCCTGTCGCCGCACAAGCTGTTCATCGAAGCGCCGACCGCCGGGCAGGGAGCGAACTGCACCAGTTGCAGCCACTGCCCGTGGATGGCGATGAACGGCTTGCTCAATCTGGCGGAAGTGCTGGAACGCGGGCACAACGAGATTCTTGTCGACCCGGCGATCATCCCGCGCGCCGTGCTGCCGATCCGGCGCATGCTCAACTTCGCGAAACAGATCAACCTGCCGACGCGCGGCATCGGCAACGCTTGATTCGCTACGCAACGGAGTGTCGGGCGTGCCGCGTCCTGTGCTCGCCGCGCTGATTGGGTAGAATGGCGCATCATGCAAACGCTCTCCGTCGCGACCTATAACATCCACAAAGGCTTTTCGCATTTCAACCGCCGCGTGGTGGTACATGAACTGCGCGACCGTCTGCGCGAACTGAATGCCGACATCGTGTTCCTGCAGGAAGTGCAGGGCGAGCATACGCGCCATGCCGAGCGTTACCACAACTATCCCGAAGCGGCGCAGCACGAATTCATCGCTGAAGAAATTTGGCCGCATTCCGCTTATGGCAAGAACTCGGTGTATGAGGCGGGGCATCACGGCAACGCGATACTCAGCCGCTTTCCGATCCTGCAATCGCTGAACAAGGACGTTTCCGCGCATCGTTTCGAAAGCCGCGGTCTGCTGCATTGCGAGATTGCCATTGCCGAGGGGGAAACCATCCATTGCCTGTGCGCGCATTTCGGTCTGTTCGCCAAAGGGCGGCGCGCGCAAACTGCGGCACTGATCGAATACGTGCGCAACGAGATTCCGCCTGATGCGCCGCTGATCATCGCGGGGGATTTCAACGACTGGCGCAATCAGATGAGCCGTACCCTGTCCAGCGAGCTGGGCGTATATGACGTGTTCCATCTGCATGGCGGACAGCCTGCACGCAGTTTTCCGGCGCGCTTGCCGCTGCTGCGTCTGGATCGCATCTACATGCGCGGTTTCAGCGTGTTGAACGGCAGCGTGCATTCCGGCGGAGCTTGGCAACGCCTGTCCGATCACGCCGCGCTTTCTGCAAAATTGATGCGGCATGAGTGATCGCTACGAGGTCGGCGGGAATCAACTCACGCTGTTGCAGAATGGCGCGGAGTATTTTCCACAACTGTGTGCCGATATCGATGCGGCGCAGCATTCGATCTATCTGGAAACCTATATTTTCGCCGCAGACCAAACCGGACAGAGGGTGTCCGCTGCATTGCGGCGTGCCGTTTTGCGCGGGGTGGTGGTGCGCGTGTTGCTGGATGGTTACGGTTCGGCAGAATTGCCGCAACATCGGGTGGACGCGCTGAGCGCGGCGGGGGTCGAAGTGCAATGGTTCCGGCGCGAGATATCCCCTTTCACGTTCCGCCGCAGCCGCCGCCGCCGCCTGTATCGCCTGCATCGCAAGCTGGCGGTGCTGGATGGCGAGGTCGCTTTCGTCGGCGGCATCAATATCATCGACGATGTTCCTGGGCATGATGAGTTCAGTGCGCCGCGCCTTGATTATGCGGTGCGCGTGCAAGGCGGGGTGGCCGGTGAGATACACGCGGTCACGCGCCACCTGTGGAGCGTGGTGTCATGGGCCAATTTTCGCAAGCGCAGCAAGAAGATCGGGCTGCTCATGCCGGATATGCTGAGGCACACGACTTCGCCCGGCATCACTTTGTTGTTGCGCGATAATGTGCGCCATCGCCGCGATATCGAACGCGCTTACCTGAGGGCGATCGCCGGCGCACAACGCGAAGTGATGATCGCGAATGCCTATTTTTTGCCCGGGCGGGTGTTCCGCCGCGCCCTGGCGCAGGCGGCGCAGCGCGGCGTGCGGGTGGTGCTGCTGTTGCAGGGCAGGGTGGAATACCGCTTGCAGCACTACGCGACGCATGCGCTCTACGATCAATTGCTGGCGGCGGGCGTCGAGATCTATGAATACCAGGCCAGCTACATGCACGCCAAGGTCGCCGTGGTGGACGGAGGCTGGGCGACGGTGGGCTCCTCCAACATCGATCCGTTCAGCCTGCTGTTGGCGCGCGAGGCGAATCTCGTCGTGCAGGACGCCGGTTTTGCCGAAGCCTTGCGCGCCAGTCTGTTTGCGGCGATATCGCGGGATGCATTGCGCATCGAACCGGCGCGCTGGAGCAGGCTCGGCTGGGGCGCGCGTCTGGTCGCCCGCTTCAGCTATGCCGTGGTGCGCATGGCGATCGGGGTGATGGGGTTCGGTAAACGCGTTGTCTAGATGTCAGGAACTTGCCGAAATGACGCACCGGTCCTTTGGCAAGGCTCAGAACAGGCATGGTGCCGGAACTGCTTCAGCGCTACGCTGCGATACCAAGCCTGCATTTTAGGCATCCTGTGCGGATGCCCGTTTTTTGGGCGCGTTTTCGTCAGTGCGCACAGTTATAATCGCTGTCCGATATCTTTACCTGCCGAATATGCGACCTTCCTCGATCCCTCCCTCCGATAACGCGACTCGCGGCGATTGGCAAACCATCCGTTCGCTGTTGCCCTACCTGTGGGAATTCAAAGGGCGCGTGATTCTGGCGATGAGCCTGCTGGTGCTGGCCAAACTCGCCAATGTGGCGGTCCCGCTGGTATTGAAGGAGATCATCGACGCGCTGGACAAGTCGCACGCGGTGCTGGTGATCCCGGTGTTCCTGGTTATCGGCTATGGCTTGCTGCGTTTGTTCAGCACGCTGTTCGGCGAATTGCGCGATGCGGTGTTCGCCAAGGTGACGCAGCGCGCGATCCGGCGCGTGGCGCTGCAGGTGTTCGAGCATCTGCACAGCTTGAGCTTGCGCTTTCATCTGGACCGGCAGACCGGCGGGGTGTCGCGCGACATCGAGCGCGGCACGCGCGGTATCGGTTTTCTGCTGAACTTCACGCTATTCAACATCCTGCCGACGCTGCTGGAGATCGGCCTGGTCGCGGCAATATTGTTGAAGAAATACAGCGTGTGGTTCGCCGTGATCACCTTCATCACGTTGGTGATTTACATCCTGTTCACTCTGTTCATTACCGAGTGGCGCATGGTGGTGCGACGCACCATGAACGACCTGGATTCCAAGGCGAACAGCCGCGCCATCGATAGTTTGCTGAATTATGAGACGGTGAAATATTTCGGCAACGAGCAATATGAAGCGCGCCGCTATGACCACAACATGGAGCACTGGGAGAACGCCGCAGTGCGCAACACCACCTCGCTGGCGCTGTTGAACGCGGGCCAGAGTGTCATCATCGCCATCGGCATCACCGCGCTGATGCTGCTGGCCGCCGATGAAGTGGTCAAGGGAACCATGACGCTGGGCGATCTGGTGCTGGTCAATGTGTTCATGTTGCAGTTGTACATGCCGTTGCATTTTCTCGGTTTCGTCTATCGCGAGATCCGCCATGCCCTGGCGGATATGGAAAAGATGTTCCGTCTGTTGCACGAGCATCGCGAGATCGCCGATGCGCCGGATGCCAAGGCCTTGCAAGTCGGCAGCGCAGCAGTGCGATTCGAGCAGGTCAGCTTCGGCTACGCGCCGGACCGGCAGATATTGTTCGACGTGGATTTTGCGATCCCGGCAGGACATACCGTGGCCGTGGTGGGCGCAAGCGGCGCCGGGAAATCCACGCTGTCACGCTTGTTGTTCCGCTTTTACGATGTGCAGCAAGGGGCGCTCCGCATCAACGGCCAGGATATCCGCGAGGTGACGCAGACCAGTTTGCGCGCCGCGATCGGCATCGTGCCGCAGGACACCGTGCTGTTCAACGATACGATCTATTACAACATCGCCTATGGCCGTCCCGATGCGTCGCGCGAGGAAGTGATCGCCGCCGCGCAAGCCGCACATATCCATGACTTCATCGAATCGTTGCCGCAGGGGTATGACGCAACGGTGGGCGAACGCGGCCTGAAATTGTCCGGCGGCGAGAAGCAGCGCGTGGCGATCGCGCGCGCCATCCTGAAAAATCCGGCGATACTGATCTTCGATGAGGCGACATCGGCGCTGGATTCGAAATCGGAAAAAGCCATCCAGGCCGAGCTGCGCATGATCGCGCAAAACCGCACCACACTGGTCATCGCGCATCGCCTGTCTACTGTGGTGGATGCCGATCAGATACTGGTGATGGACCAGGGGCGTATCGTCGAACGCGGCGCGCATCGCGAATTGCTGGC
>JAVHQS010000079.1:0-13192 GCA_036171255.1 Gallionella sp. | reverse complement strand
CAAAAAAGTTTTCATGTGGCTAGTCATAACTCTCCGGGCTATTGTCTTGTCGGCTTGCAGGCATCTGGATTGCCGCCGCAGCAGTTCTCCGTCAAGTAGGCCAACATGCCGTTCATCACCGCGAAATTTGCGGCGTAATAGATGAAACGCCCGTCCTGCCTGCTCTCCACCAATCCCGCGTGGCTCAATGTCTTGAAATGGAACGACAGCGTCGCCGGGGACACTTTCAGCTTTTCGGCCACCTGCCCCGCCGCTACCCCCTCCGGCCCGCGCGCCACCAGCAGGCGATAGATCGCCAGGCGCGTGGGTTGCGCCAAAGCCGCCAATGCCTTAACCACTTGGGCCGGTTTCATCATTTTATATTTCCATTGTTAAACAATTATTAAAATGTCAGGCGCAATTAAAGCATGAAATTGTCAACCGTTCAACATCGCATCGATTGCGGATGCGAACATGGTCATTCGCAACCAAGACCAGCGGTCGACCGTGCGCATTAATCTGCCGCCCCCTGTTAAAGGGCAGTTGAAGGCCGGTCAATCATCTGTACCCGCCAAAGCTTCTGCGCTCAGCATGATGATCTCGATCTCCTCGATGATCTCTTCCTGGCGCAACGCGTTAAAGCGCAACCGCAACCGCGCCTCGTCCTTCTCCAGTCGGCGGATGGCACTGTCCATGTGCTCCAGCCGTTTGCGGTTTTCCGCCATCAGCGAAGCGTAAAAAACCTCGTGCAGCGCGGCATAAAAATATTGATCGGTGAGTTGCAACAGGAACCGCGCCGGCTCCAGATTGAGCAAAGGCGCATGGGGATAGTCTGACCGCTTGGCCGGTGCGGCGAGCGGCAGGAGTTGGCGCACGCGCGGTTCGCCGCTTTCGTCGTCGTGGTAAAGCACACTCAGGCGCCACGCCGGTTCCGGGCGCTGCTGCAATTCGCTCAACACCTTGGTCAGCCGCACCAGCGTGGCCTGCACTTCCTCGGCCACGCTGGGTCCTTCGACGAACGCGGCGATGCGTTTATCGTCTTGCAGCTTGGCTGCCAACCTGTGCCCTACCGCGACCAGCAACGTACCCTGCTGCACGGCGGAATTGATCGGCTCCAGCAGCGTCTCGTTGAAGTTACCGCAAAGCCCCCGCTCTGAGCCGATCACCAGCAGCAGTTGCTGTATGCCACTCATGCGCGCCTGCGCTTGCGGATAAAAACTCAGGAAGTCCTGCGCAGCCGCATCGATACTGGACACGGCGCGACGCTGCGTATCAAGAAAAACAGACAGGCGGCGGGTTTCGAGCAAGGCCAGATTCTTCATCGCAACCATGATGCCGTCGATCTCGTCCAGCGTCGCCAGACGATTCTGCACTTCACGCCGCTTGCTCACCCGTGGAACCTCCTTCCTCGCTCAACCACGCATGCACCAGGCTCTTCCACTGGTCTCTTCCCTCATCGATGCTGACCCGTGCGTGCTCGACCTGCCGCTGCAGCAACTCCATGCGCTGTTTCACCTGGCGCAATTCGACGTTGTCGAACAGCCCCTCGTTGTAGGCCACCAGCCACGCCATCTGGAATTCGATGCTCAGGGGCGCGAGCAAATCCTGCTTGAGCATCTCGCGCAGTACCTGTCCACGGCGGATACGCGCCTCCATGCTGGCTTCCAGCCGCGAACCGAAACGGGTGAACACCTCCAGTTCGAGGAACTGCAGATAGTCCAGCTTCATCCTCCCCGCTTCCCTTTTGATGTTGGGATGCTGGGCATTGCCGCCGATGCGCGACACCGAACGGGTCACGTCGATCGCCGGCAAGAAGCCGCGTGCGAACAGATCGTGATCCAGATAGACCTGGCCGTCGGTGATCGAGATCAGGTTGGTGGGAATATACGACGAGATTTCGCCCTGTTCGGTTTCGATGATCGGCAGCGCGGTCATGCTGCCGCCACCATGTTTCGGCGACAAGCGGGTGGAGCGTTCCAGCAGGCGCGCATGCAGATAAAAGATATCCCCCGGATATGCCTCGCGTCCCGGCGGACGGCGCAGCAACAGGGAAAGTTCGCGATAGCTGCGCGCGTGGGTGGTCAGGTCGTCGTAGATTACCAGCGTGTCCCGCCCTTGCCAGGTCCACGCATCGGCCACGGTGCAGCCGGCGAACGGCGCCAGGTATTTCAGGCCGGGCATGGCCGTGGCCTCCGCCACCACCAGCGTGGTGTAGTCCAGCGCACCGGCATGCCGCAAGGTCTCGATGGTGTTCACCACGGCGGAACGTTTCTGTCCGATCAGCACGTAGACGCAATAGACGTTCTTGCCGCGCTGGTTGATCACCGCATCGACGGCGAGTGCGCTCTTGCCGGTGCCGTTGTCGCCGATGATCAGTTGACGCTGGCCCTTCCCGATGGGAATCAGCGTATCGACGATCTTGTTGCCGGTATACATCGGTTGCACCACGAAGTCGCGCGCGATGATGGGCGGCGAACGCACATCCAGCAAACGGCGCACACCGGGATTGAGCGGCCCGCCGCCGTCGAGCGGTGCGCCGAGAGGATCGATCACGCGCCCCAATAAATCATCGCCGACCCCGATACTCAGGCGTCTGCCGGTCAGGAAGACCGACGTGCCCGCAGTCAACCGCTCGGTCTGGCGCAACAGGATCGCCCCCATCTGGTTGCGCGCGAGATGGAACACCAGCGCGCTGCTGCCGTCTTCCAGTTGCACCACCTCTTCCATGCTTGCCGAAGGCAGGCCGGTGATCCAGGCGATACCGTCGCCGACCGACACCACGGTACCCTGCTCCGACAAACGCAGGCCGTAGCGATAACGCTCCAGCCACTTCGCCTGTGCGGCGAGCGGCGAAACGGCAGCCATCAAGCCTTTATCCAGCATGACGCAACGCGCCGCTGAAGAACTTCAGTTCGTCGCGCAGATTCGCGTGCAGGATCCACGGCCCGATGCTCACCTGAAATCCCGCCAGCAATTCGGGATTCTCGCGGTATTCGACCGGCAGCGTTTTGCCCGCCACTGCGGCCAGCGCGTACTCGAGTTCGGCCCGTTTGTCCGCGTCGAGCGGAAACGCGCATTGCACCTTGAGTTGCACACCGGGCATGACGGCGGCATCCGCCACGGCACGCTGGTCCTCGGCGCGCAGACCGCGCAAATCCTCCAGCAACAACGCATACAAACGCGCTTCCAGTTCCGGCGTGGCGACGCGGCCGAGCAACCTGGCGGCAAACGCCGCACCCTGTGCGATGCCCTGCTCCTCGATGCTGCGCCTGAAATCGTATTGGTGCCGCTCATCCAGCACGCGCCGCCGTTCGCGCTCTTCGGCAACGGAAGTTTCCAGCTCGGCCATCAGGCGTTCGCGCTCAGCCGCCAATTCCTCGCGCAAACGCGCCTGTGCCGCTTCCCTTTCCTGTTCCCACTGTGCCAGTTCGCGCTCGCTCTGCTGCTTGAGTTCGCCCGCCTCGGTTTCGATGCGTTTGGCATCGGCCATCGCCTGCTCGATATCCGCACGACGCTGGGTGATGACTTTCAGAACAGGGCGATACAGGAAGCGCTTCAAGATCCAGACCAGGATCAGGAAGTTGATTATCTCGAGAAAGAATGTCGACCAGTCGAAATCCACGATATCCGCCCGCGTCCTACTTGAGGAGATACTGCAACAACGGATTGCGGAACAGCACGATCAGCACGATCACCAGCACGTAAATCGCCAGCGACTCGATCATGGCGACGCCGATGAACATCGTGCGCATGATGGACTTTTCCGCTTCCGGCTGGCGCGCCAGCGCATCCAGCGCCTGACCGATGACCCAGCCCATCGCCACGGCCGGCCCCAGCACGCCGATCGCGATGGCGAGGGCCGCGCCCACGGTGGAAAATATCGTAAACCATGTCATGTCATTCATGCTTCTTCCCCTTCCTCATCCTGTTCAAGACTCTGTTGCGATTGCATGGCGCCCGCCACGTAGATCAGCGCCAGCACGCCAAAAATGTAGGCCTGCACCATGGCCTCGACGATGTGCAACATCAATAACGGCACCGGCACCAGCACCCCGGCCACCAGCAACACGATCAGCGCCGCCATTTCCAGACTCATGATGTTGCCGAACAAACGCACCGCCAACGCAACGGTGCGCGTCACTTCGCTGAGCAGATGGAACGGCAGCAGCAACGGGCTGGGGCTGAGGTAATGCTTGATGTAACGGCGCAACCCTTCGCTGCGAATGCCGAACCAGTGCACCGAAAAGAACACCAGCAGCGCAAGACCCGAGGTCACCGACAGGTTTCCGGTCGGAGAATGCAGACCGGGTATCAACCCCAGCAGGTTGGCGGCCACGATGTAGATCCACAGCGTGCCGATGAACGGCAGCAACAGTTGCGCGCGATCCGGCAGCACGTTGTCTATTGCCGCCTCGATCGCGGACACCGCGCCTTCCAGCACCGTCTGCACCGGCCCCGGATCGAGCGTGAGGCGGCGCGTGGCCAGCCAGCTGAACAAGGCCAGCGCCAGCATGATCCCCCATGTGGTCACCACGATGGAGGTGATCGCGAACGGGCCGAACTGAAACAGCACCACCGACGATTCCATCAGTTACGCTCCCGGATGAATATGTAAACGTTGACCACCCCGATGACCAGACCGACAAAGATCAGACCCAGCGTCCAGCGCATCGAATAGCCCTCTGCCATGTCGTCCAGCCAGTTGCCGAGATAAGCGCCGACGATGACCGGCAATACGAACAGCAGGGTCAGCGTACCCAGATAGACCGACTGTGCCAGCAGCGAGGAGCGTTCCTTGTCCGCACGCCGCATGCGCCTCACCTGTTGCTCCACCGATTTGCGCAATCGTTCGTCGTTCACGTTCCGGCTCCGCGTCGTCCCATCTGCCACAAGCGCCGGAACATCTCCTGCTCCAGGCGATACAGGCTTTCCTTGATCGTCCGCAGTTCCTCCTCTTCCTTGAGCAACTGCTCCAGCAACCCGGCGCTGATGCGCTCATAGTCGGCATCGTGCAGAAAGCGCCGCGTGCTGATGTAAAGCGCATTGTCCACAAAATAAAGGATGCCTCCCGGAAACGCAAGGTAACGCCAACCGCCCTGCTGCGACTGGTAACGCGCCAGGCCGTAACTCAGCGCCGTGGTCATGCGTTCGTGGTGTGCGCGGATGCCGAAACTGCCGGACTCGTCCTCGCCGACGAAACTGGTCACGCCCTCGATGCGCTCGTATTGCGTCGCGCTCTGCACATGCATGCTGAAAGTCCTCATGCCGGCGCCTCCTGCATCGCACCGCGCATGTAGCATTGTTCCTCTGGAATGGCATCGTAATCGCCGCGCAGGAAAGCCTCGCAATCGGCCAGGGTTTGCGCCAGCGTCACCGACGCACCCTTGATCCCGGTATGCGACGTCACCACATGGAACGGCTGGGACAGATAGCGCTGCAGCTTGCGCGCGCGCAGCACGATGCGCTGGTCTTTCTCGGACAGCGCCTCCAGCCCCAGCATCGCGATGATGTCCTCCAGTTCCTTGTAGCGCGCGAGATGCTCGCGCACCCCTTCGGCGATACTGTAATGGCGGTCGCCGAGGAAACTGCGATCCATCATCTTGCTGGATGACAGCAACGGATCGACCGCCGGATAGATCCCCTTGGCCGCCTGGCTGCGCGACAGGATCACCATGGTATCGAGATGCGACAGGATGGTGCTCACCGCCGGGTCGGTCATGTCGTCCGCCGGCACGTACACCGCCTGCACCGCAGTGATGTCGCCGCTGCGCGTGGAGATGATGCGCTCCTGCAACTCCGCCACTTCGCTCATCAACGTCGGCTGATAGCCGACCGTGGCCGGCATACGGCCGAGCAGACCGGAAATCTCGCTGCCCGCCTGCACGAAACGGAACACGTTGTCCATCAACAGCAGCACTTCCTTGCCCAGCGTATCGCGCAGATATTCCGCGTAAGCCACCGCCGACAAACCGACGCGGAAACGCACACCGGGCGATTCGTCCATCTGGCCGAACACCATCAGCGTGTGCGGCATCACCCCGGCATCCTGCATTTCATGCCATACCTCGTGGCCTTCGCGGATGCGCTCGCCGACACCGGCGAATACCGACACGCCCTGGTGCAGGCTGACGATGGCGTGCATGAATTCCATGATCAGCACCGTCTTGCCCACCCCCGCGCCGCCGAACAACCCGGTCTTGCCGCCTTTGACGAACGGGCACAGCAGGTCGATCACCTTGATGCCGGATTCGAGGATCCCTTCGGCGGGAACGGTCTCCGCCAGCGATGCCGGGCGCGCGATGATGTTGCGCATCTCCTTTGCGACCAGCGGCGGCCCGCCGTCGAGCGGCGCGCCGAACACGTCGAGCAAGCGGTTCAGACAATCCGGCGTAACCGGGATGCGCAACGGCCCGCCGCTGTCGAATACCGGCAGTCCGCGCTTGAGTCCGGCGGTGGGATGCAGGGCGATCGCGCGTGCACGGCGCTCGTCGAGATGGCGATAGACTTCGAAGGTGTAATGCTCGCGGTCGAATGCGCAGAACAGCGCCTGATGCAGCGGAGGCAGCCGGCCGCAGACGACATCGATCACCGGCCCATGCACCTCCTCGATCGTGCCGATCGGCTCGCTCGCGGGTGGTGTGGACTGGGTGATCTGTTCCAAAGGACTGACTCCGTTAGCCTGATGATCTGATTGGGTAGCGGGAGCTATCGTACCAGCAAACTTATTTGTTCCAGAATTCATTCTGCTTGGCGAAACGCTGAATGGCTTTGCGCAACGCAGTGAGCTGATGGGACAGATCGTGTGCGATCCAGCCCTTGGCCAGGACGATGGCCTCCTGATGTGAAGACATCTCCACAATCACCGCCAGTTCATCCAGCAGGCGATGCGCCACCGCGACATCGTTGATCTGCCCGAGCACTTCCTGCACCTCGCTGAGCGCGGACAGAAACGACCTGGCATTCTGCTTGTGATACAGGGTCACGAAAAATTCCGCGCTATATCGCAACTTCTTGGCAAGGATACGCAACGCGTGCAATCGCCCGGCATCGGGTCCGTTCAGTTGCAGTCCGGATTCAGTGAAGCGTGTGGCCAACTTGTGTAAACGGCGGGTAGCGAACTCGCGCGGCTGCGGCTCGCTCTCTGCCTGCTGCTGCCAATATGAACCGTTCATCCAGATCGCAAAGCGCAACATCAGGCTCTGCAATTCACGCGCCTGCTTCTCGCCGCGCAGCGCGGCATAACAGCCATCGCGTTGCCGCTCGCTGACCGCCAGCAATGCCTGCATGCCGGCATGGCCTGCCATCCGCGCGCACATCGGCTGGACCGTCTGGGCGATAAACACATCCCATTCGCGTATCCGCCCCAACGCGACACATAATGCGGCGACCTCGCCGTTCAACGCAGCCAACTGCTCATCGGCACGGACTTTTTCAGCCATGCGCAACACCACGCGCAGGCGCCGCAACGCCACGCGCATCTGGTGCAGATATTCCGCATCATCGCTGCGCATCGCCCCGCGCAGGTTCTTCTGCAAATGCAGCAGGCATGACCAGATCAGGGTTTGCAGCACCTCTGCCAGCGTGTCTGATTTTGCAAGATTCGGTACCACGGCTTTGACCGGCTGTTCGACATATCCGGACAACAGGTGGAATCCCTGCTCCGCCTTGTTGGTCACCTCGACCTCGAACGGCACGATCTCCAGTATCGCCAACGCCAAGTCGAACAATTGCTGCGGCTCACCCGACTGCAATTCCAGTTCCACCTCGCAGATCGGCGTGCTGTGCTGCCCGGTGCGCACCTCGCCCTGATCCATGCACAACTCGATCTGCGCGCCATGCCACAACAACATGCGGCTGGAGCGGAAAAAATCCGTCACGAAAACCGGGTGCAATTTTTTGCGCAACGACGGCGGCAGATGCACGTCCCACTCTGCCACTTGCAGCGCGGAGAACTCCAATACCGGGCCGCTCACCGGCACTTCCCACTCGTTGCGCTGATGCAACCCGGCCTTGACCGAACCGCCGCCCTTCAGCGTTTGCAGCCATTTCCCTCCGGCACGGCGCAGACGCAATGCCATTCCCTTGCGATGCAAATCGAGCTTCGGCGTGTCGTAATAAATATTGTGGAGACGGTGCGTGACCGGACGCGCGACCTGGTGCGTCTTGAGCAGCGCGTGCCGTTTCAGCCTGGCAAGCTGCTCGGGCGCGATGCGTAATTTGAGTTCGGTTTCAATCGACATAATTTGCCTAGATCAACACCGGCCGGTCCGGTAGCTCGTTGGTCTTTTCACCAACCAGCGGGAAGTGGCGCGCCAGATGAGCCCCCACGGCGCGGATCCCTGCAAGTACGCCCGCTTCAAAGTTCCCTTCGCCAAACGCCGCTTCCATCTCGCGGCAGATCGATTCCCACGATTCCTGACCCAGCCTGATATGGATACCGCGATCGGCGACGATCTCCACGTCGCGATCCGCCAGCAACAAATAGATCAACACACCGTTGTTGTGTTCGGTATCCCATACGCGCAATTTGGAAAACACTTCAATGGCGCGTTGCTGCGCCGTCTGCCCCGCCAGCAGCGGCGATATATCCAGCGCGGCCTCGACCGCAAAGCGGATCTGTCCGTCGTGCTGCGCTTCGGTTGCGCGGATCGCATGCGCTACCGCATCCAGCGTAGCCGGCGGAAAGACGCGCCGCACCGCCGCACGGCCGGTCGATAAATGCCGCATGATTCGTTTCAAATTCATCTCACCACCGCCCCGACGCACCGCCGCCGCCAAACCCTCCGCCGCCCCCGCCGAAGCTCCCTCCACCGGATCCACCGCCAAACCCGCCACCGCCATAGCCGCCGAAGCCGCGTCCTGCGCCACCCAGCAGCACAAACACGAACGCCATCAGTCCGACCAGCAGTGCGACCAACATCGGCGCAACCGTCAACCAGGCCAGCCCGCCGAGTACACCGCCCATCAGCATAGCAGCCGGGAAACGCCCGAGCAGCGTGCGCAGCATGCCGCCCACCACCACGACCAGCCCGAAGGCGACGAACAACAGCGATTCGATATCAAATTTCCCGCTTGCGGCGGCACGCCGTGGTGGCGGCAAGGGTTCGCCATCGACCACCCGCATCATCGCCGCCACACCGGACTCGATGCCCGGATAAAACTCGCCGCGTTTGAAATGCGGCACGACGATCTCATCGACGATCCGGTGCGCGGTCGCATCGTTCAGCACACCTTCCAGACCATAGCCGACCTCGATGCGCAGGGTGCGATCGTCCTTGGCGACGAGCAGCAGCGCACCGTCATCCACGCCCTTGCGCCCGAGCTTCCATGCCTCGACGACGCGGATGCCGAATTGCTCGATGGTTTCCGGCTGGGTGGTCGGCACGATCAGCACCGCCAGCTGCGCGCCCTTCTTCACCTCGAACCCGGCGAGACGCGCTTCAAGGGTTTGGGTCTGCCCTGCATCCAGCGTGGCGGTGAGATCGGTGACGCGATGCACGAGCGGCGGCACGGCCACTTCGGCCTGTGCCGTTCCGCTTAGCAGCAGCGCAAGCAGAACAGCCCATGCATTTTTCATTTTATTTTGCCGGTGCGGGAGTGTTAGGTGTCGCGGCCTTGGGTGCTGCAAAATCGACCGTCGGCGCGCGAGAAATCTCCTTCTCGTTCTCCACCGTAAACGACGGCTTCACGGTATAGCTGAACAGCATCGCAGTCAGGTTGCTCGGAAAAGAACGCACCGCGACGTTGTATTCCTGCACCGCCTTGATGTAGCGGTTGCGCGCCACGGTGACGCGGTTCTCCGTGCCTTCCAGTTGCGCCTGCAAATCGCGGAAATTCTGATCGGACTTCAATTGCGGGTAATTCTCCGTCACCACCAGCAAGCGGCTCAAAGCGGTAGTCAACTCGCCTTGTGCGGCCTGGAACTTGGCGAATGCCTGCGCGTCATTGATCAGCTCGGGCGTGGCCTGGATGCTGCCCACCTTGGCGCGCGCCTCGGTGACACCCAACAGCACGGTCTGCTCCTGCGCGGCATAACCCTTGACGGTGTTGACCAGATTGGGGATCAAGTCGGAACGCCGCTGATACTGGTTCAGCACCTCCGCCCAACTCGCCTTGATCTGTTCATCACTGGTTTGAAAGGTGTTGTAGCCGCAACCGCTCAACAGCGTAGCCAGCAAGATCATCCATACGATACGCATCGTCGACTCCTGTTAGATAGAAAAATGCGCGGAAACTATAGCACTAAGCCGGTAGGATGGGTTAAGCGCAGCGCTACCCATCAGGATACCGGCAGACGCGACAGCGGGTCCTGCAGATAGAAGCGCTGCAACTGCCCGTACACCGCCGGATAGACTGCATGCAGCACGTCGGGCGCCTCGAAGAAGTATTCGGACAGCACGGCGAAGAATTCCGCCGGGCTTTCCGTTGCATAGGGATCGATCTGCGTCTCTTCGCCGCCGTCCACGCGGCGGCACAGGTCATCCCAGGCGGTCTGGAAGTCGTGCGCCCAAGCCTCCGGGCTCATGCCGGAGTGCAGCGGCGGACGGCCGTTCGCGACCCCGTTCCGCATATCCAGCTTGTGGGCGAATTCGTGGATCACCACGTTGCCCCCTGCCTGTCCCGACTGCTCGACATCCTGCCAGGACAACACCATCGGGCCGCCCTCCCAGGACTCGCCGCTGCGAGCATGGCGGACATGGTGGACGATGCCGGCCTCGTCCATCTGTTCGCCGTCATGGATAAATTCGCCCGGATAGACCACGATCTCGTTCCAGCCTTCATACCAGCCGTAACCCAGATTAAGCACCGGCAGGGTAGCGAAGGCTGCGATGACGGTTGCCATACCGGCATCCACCTCCGCCCCTCCGGCCCCGGAGAACGCCTTGTCGGCCAGCAGCTGGCCCGCCAATTCCCGCAAGCGGGCGATCTCCTCCGCGTTCAGCCCGCCGAACAGCGGCAGTTCCATGGCCGCCCGCCAAGCTTCCTCATCCAAAGCGGGTGCGACATTGCCCCATCTGAACAGCCTGGAAAAGATCGCGCTCACGGCTTACCGATTACACCGCCTGCCCGGCCGCATAGCCCGAAGCCCATGCCCACTGGAAGTTGTAGCCGCCGAGTTGTCCGGTGACATCGACCACCTCGCCGATGAAATACAGTCCCGGCACCTCGTTGCACTCCATGGTTTTCGACGACAGCGCACGCGTATCGATCCCGCCGCAGGTCACTTCGGCCTTGGTGTAACCGACCGTGCCGCTCGGGGTGATCTGCCAATCGTGCAGTTGCGCGGCGATCAGTTTGCGTTCTTTGTCGTTGTATTGATTGAGCGGCTTGTTTTCGATTTTCTTATGCCCGGCCAACTGCGCACACCACACCTCGGAAAAGCTCTTGGGAAACCATTGCGTCAGATAATTGCTCAGCAGTTTTTTGCTGCCCTTCTGCTCATCCAGCAAGGCTGCCATATCGCAATCGGGCAACAGGTCGATGTGCAACGGCTGGCCATGCTGCCAGTAGGAAGAGATTTGCAAGATCGCCGGGCCGCTCAGGCCGCGATGGGTGACCAGCATGTTTTCGCGGAACGACTGCTTGCCGAAACTGACCACCGTATCGAGCGAGACACCGGTCAGATCGGCATATGGCTTCCAGTCGTCCGGCGCGAAACTCAGCGGCACCAGGCCGGGCTTGAGCTTGGCGATGGGGATACCGAACTGTTCGGCGACGTGATAACCGAACGGCGTCGCGCCGGTCTTGGGGATCGACAGACCGCCGGTGGCGATCACCAGCGAGGTGGAGTTGAATTCGCCGCGCGAGGTGCTGACGTGGAACTTGTGCCCCACCCTCTTCTCCTGCCAGTCATCCGGGGCCGGGTCATACTTGATCTCGCCGATCTCGCAGTTCATGAAGCGCTTCACGCCCGCCGCGTCGCATTCGCCGCGCAGCATCGCGATGATCGCTTCCGACTCATCATCGCAGAACAATTGGCCCAGCGTCTTCTCGTGGTAGCCGATGTTATGCTTTTGCAGCAACGCGATGAAATCCTGCGGTGAATAGCGAGCCAGCGCCGAGCGGCAGAAGTTCGGGTTGCCGGAGATGAAGTTTTCCGGTTTGATGTTGAGATTGGTGAAGTTGCAGTGCCCGCCGCCGGAGATGCGGATCTTCTCCGCGAGCTTCCTGGCATGGTCGAGCAACACCACGGAACGCCCGCGCTGCCCGGCTTGCAGGGCACACATCAGACCTGCCGCGCCTGATCCGATAATGATTACATCAGTCTTCATATTTATTCCGTTAAGCTCGGGGTGAGCGGTTATTTGGTTAATGCGCGTATTGCTTGACAAAAGCGGACACCGCCGCCCGGTACTCGACCAGACCCACCATACCGCTGTTGTTGTGTTCGCCGCCTTCGACCAGGGTGAGTGTCCTGGGCTGCGGGGCAGCCGCATAAAGCTGTCTGACCATCTCGACCGGCACTTTTTTGTCCCAGGTGCCGTGTATCAACAGCACCGGGATCTTCAGCTTGGGTATCTTTTGCAGCGACTCGAAGCGCTGGTTCAGCAACCAGCCGACCGGCAGGAAACCGTACTCCAGTTCAGCCATCGCCCGCATCGACGTGAAGGTGCTTTCCGCGATCAGACCCGCCGCTTCCGGATGATGCAGCGCCAGATCGATACCGATCGCCCCGCCGAGCGAATGCCCGTAAATGAAGGCTTGCTGCGGCTTCACGCCACGCACCTTGAGCAGATATTGCCAGGCGGCTTCGGCATCCTCGTACACTTTAGCCTCATTCGGTTTGCCGCCGCTGCTCTTGCCATAGCCGCGATAATCCGCCACCAGCACGTTGTAGCCGAGGTCATGCAGCCGTTGTGTGTGGTCGAGGTTGTTGGCGAGGTTGCGATTATTGCCGTGAAAATAAAGAAAAGTCGGCACATTGGCCGCTGCCGCCGGAACCCACCATGCATACAGCTCGCCTTGATCCGCACCGCTGCCCACCGGGATGTGCAACTCCTCGAACTTCATCCCCATGCGATCCGGCGTAGTTTGCAGCACGGAATCCGGCTCGAATATATGCTCCAACTGTGTCGCCCACATATAACCGCAGGCCGACACATACAGCAACAGCACCACGCCAACGCTGACCGCGATGCGGCGTTTCCAATTATTCATCTTCATGCAACGTCTTCCAGTTTCTTCCACAGACATGCGCCCTTGCTCGCCTTGT
>JAVHQS010000078.1:5233-13207 GCA_036171255.1 Gallionella sp. | reverse complement strand
CTCGGCATGATGGAATGCAAAAAGGCGCTGGTCGAATCCAACGGCGATTTCAAAGCGGCTGAAGAACAATTGCGCATCAAGAGCGGCGCCAAGGCCAGCAAGGCTGCCACACGCGTGACCGCCGAAGGTGTGGTCAGCGCGTTCATTGCGAATGATGGCAAGTCCGGTGCGGTGGTGGAAGTGAACTGCGAAACCGATTTCGTGGCCAAGAACGACGATTTTGTGGCCTTCGCAAAGAATGCCGCCGAAACCGTGACGAAGAACAATCCGGCCGACATCGAAGCGCTGTCCGCGATGGCGATGGCGAATGGTTCAGGCAACGTGGAAGAGACCCGCAAGGCGCTGGTGATGAAGCTCGGCGAGAACATCACGATCCGCCGTTTTGAGCGCTACGCGACCACCACCGGCAAGCTGTCCAGCTACCTGCACGGCAGCAAGATCGGCGTGCTGCTGAACTTCACCGGCGGCGACGAAACGCTGGGCCGCGACATCTCCATGCACATCGCGGCAAGCAAGCCGAGGTCGATCGATGCATCCGGCGTGAATCCGGTGGAGATCGAAACCGAACGCCGCATCGCGATCGAAAAAGCGCGCGAAGCCGGCAAGCCCGATGCGATGCTGGAAAAGATCGCCGAAGGCACGGTGCAGAAGTTCCTCAGGGAAGTGACGCTGCTGGGCCAGGTGTTCGTCAAGGCCGAAGACGGCAAGCAGACCATCGAGCAGTTGCTGAAGAGCAAGGGTGCGTCGGTGAGCGCGTTCCAGATGTTTATCGTGGGCGAAGGCATCGAGAAGAAGGTCGAAGACTACGCGGCGGAAGTGGCCGCGACTATCGCTGCGGCCCAGGGTTGATCGATATGAGCGCGCCCGTCTATAAACGCATCCTGCTCAAACTCAGCGGCGAGGCCCTGATGGGCGACGACAACTACGGCATCAACCGCGTGGTGGTCGAACGTATCGTGGCCGAGATTGCGGAAGTGGCGGCGATGGGCGTGCAAGTGGCGATCGTGATCGGCGGCGGCAACATCTTCCGCGGCGTGGCTCCGGCTGCGGCGGGGATGGACCGGGCGACCGCCGATTACATGGGCATGCTGGCGACGGTGATGAATTCGATGGCGTTGCAGGACGCGATGAAGCGCGCCGGGCTGGATTGCCGCGTGCAGTCTGCGTTGAGTCTCGAGCAGGTCGCCGAGCCGTTCATTCGCGGCAAGGCCCTGCGTTATCTGGAAGACGGCAAGGTGGTGATCTTCGCGGCCGGCATCGGCAGCCCGTTCTTCACCACCGATACCGCTGCCGCGTTGCGCGGCGTGGAGATGTCTGCCGACGTGGTGATCAAGGCCACCAAGGTGGACGGCGTGTATACCGACGATCCCAAGAAGGATCCGCATGCGATCCGCTATCAGAGCCTGAGCTTCGACGAAGCGATCGGCAAGAATCTCAAGATCATGGATGCGACGGCGCTGACGCTGTGCCGCGACCAGAAGTTGCCGATCATCGTATTCAGTATCTTCAAACCCGGCGCGCTCAAGCGCGTGGTGCTTGGCGAAGGCGAGGGCACATTGGTGCGCTGTGATTAAAGGAGAAGTTGAAACAACTGTCCACGAAAGACACAAACCAACACGAACAAAATCTGAAAGCCGGCCATGAATCTCGGTTTTTGTTTCGTGCCTTTCGTGTGTTTCGTGGACCAGGTCTTTTGCAATATGAGTTCTGTAGGAGATAAGCGTGATTGCTGACATCAAAAAAACCACCGAACAAAAGATGCACAAGTCGCTGGATGCGTTGAAGGCAAACCTGGGCAAGGTGCGCACCGGACGCGCGCATACCGGACTGCTGGACCACGTGACGGTGGACTACTACGGCAGCCCGACACTGGTCACCCAAGTGGCCAACATCACGCTGATCGATGCGCGCACCATCGGCGTGCAGCCGTGGGAAAAGAATATGGTCGGTCCCGTGGAGCGTGCCATCCGCGATTCCGATCTGGGGCTGAACCCGGCCACCAACGGCGAAATGATCCGCGTGCCGATGCCGATGCTGACCGAAGAACGCCGCCGCGACCTGATCAAGGTGGTCAAGTCCGAGGGTGAAGATGCCAAGATCGCGGTGCGCAACATCCGCCGCGATGCCAACAACACCTTGAAAGAAGCGCTCAAGAAGAAAGAGATTGCCGAAGACGAGGAACGCCGTACGCAAGACGATATTCAAAGGCTGACCGACCGCTTTGTCGCCGAGATCGATAAGGCATTGGCAGCCAAAGAAACCGATCTGATGGCGGTTTAATCAGGATACAGGATCGAGGATTCAGGATTAAAACCTTGGTGCTCTGCCCCGAATCCTTGATCCCGAATCCTAAATCCCGAGCCCTCCAATGGCGTTATTTCAAAGCTCCACCCGCATTATCCCCGAGGCTCCCGCAGTCCCGCGTCATATCGCCGTCATCATGGACGGCAACGGGCGTTGGGCGAAACAGCGTTTCATGCCGCGCGTCATGGGCCATCAGCGCGGTGTCGAGGCGTTGCGCGAAGCGGTGAAAGCCTGTCGTGACCTGGGTGTGGGCTACCTGACGGTGTTCGCGTTCAGCAGCGAAAACTGGCGCCGCCCCGCCGATGAAGTGTCCTTCCTGATGTCGTTGTTCCTGAAAATGCTGGAACGCGAAGTCGCCACGATGCACAAGAACAACATCCGCCTGAAGATCATCGGCGACCGCAGCCGCTTCGACGGCAAGCTCAGGCAGACCATGCAGGATGCCGAGCAGATCACGGCAAACAATTCCGGCCTGACGCTGACCGTGGCGGCCAATTACGGCGGTCGCTGGGATGTGATGCATGCGGTGCAAGCCATGCTCAAGGATCATCCGCAGCTGGTGCAGACGTTCGGCGAGGAAGACCTGCAACCCTACCTGTCGATGAGCGATGCGCCCGAACCGGATCTGTTCATCCGTACCGGTGGCGAGCAGCGCGTCAGCAATTTCATGTTGTGGCAACTGGCCTATACCGAGTTGTATTTTACCGACACGCTGTGGCCGGCCTTCGACCGCAGCGAATTGGAGAAGGCGATCGCTTCGTATCAAAAACGCGAGCGGCGTTTTGGCCGGACCAGCGAACAATTGAAGAACGAACAACCCCAACAAGGGGATCGGCAGGGGAATGCAGATGCTTAAATCGCGGGTGATCACGGCCATCGTTTTGCTGGCGCTGCTGTTGCTGGCGCTGTTTGCATTGCCGGCCTCCGGATGGGCGATATTGGTGATGGTGATGGTGTTGCAAGGGTGTTCGGAATGGTCGAAGCTGGCCAGGCTTACCGGACGGCAGGCGACCGTGTTCTGGGGGCTGACGCTGGCGATGTTCGCGGCGCTGCTCTGGTTCGATGCCGACCGCACGACTTCACAACAGGTACCGTTGCATCTGCTGGTCTATGCCGTGTCTGCTTTGCTGTGGCTGTTCATCGTGCCGACCTGGCTGATGACGGGCTGGAAAGTGACCGATCCGTATCTGATGGCGCTGGCCGGATGGGCCGTGCTGATCCCGACGGGTTTGGCGATGATGGATCTGCGCGCCGCCAATCCGGGGCCGTGGATACTGTTGTTCGTGATGGGGCTGGTGTGGGTCGCGGATATCTCGGCCTATTTCGCCGGACGAAGATTCGGCAAGAACAAACTGGCTCCGAGCATCAGCCCCGGCAAGACATGGGAAGGCGTGGCAGGAGCGATCCTGGGTGTCTCCGTGTATGTTGTCGCAGTGTGGAGCTTCAGCCCGTATTTCGCCGAACGCGCAGTGTTGCCGATCCTGTTGCTCGCATCCTGGTGGTGGGTAGGCCTGGCGGTCATCGGCGATCTGTTCGAGTCGGCGATCAAGCGCCAGGCGGGTGTCAAAGACAGCGGCGCATTGCTGCCCGGACACGGCGGTTTGCTGGACCGCATCGACGCATTGACCTCGACCTTGCCGCTTGCCGCGTTGGTGATCTTGCTGCAGCACCCTGCCTGAAAATCTATGCGATCCCTTACCGTATTAGGTTCCACCGGCAGTATCGGTACCAGCACGCTGGATGTGGTGGCGCGCCATCCCGATAAATTCCGGATCGTCGCACTGACAGCCAATCGCCAGGTCGATCTGTTGTTCCGGCAATGCCAGAAATTCAGGCCGCACTACGCGGTGATGCTGGATGGAGAGGCTGTTGCGCAGTTGCGCCAGCGGGTGCGCGACGCCGGTTTAAGCACCGAGGTGTTGAGCGGTGTGGAGGCGCTGGAGCAGGTTTGCGTGTTGCCGGAAGTGGACGCGGTGATGGCGGCCATCGTCGGTGCGGCTGGCTTGCGCCCCACGCTGGCAGCGGCGCGGGCGGGCAAGAAGATCCTGCTGGCGAACAAGGAAACGCTGGTGATGGCGGGCAACGTGTTCATGGACGCGGTGCGCGCCAGCGGTTCCGCATTGCTGCCGATCGACAGCGAGCACAATGCGATCTTCCAGGCGCTGCCGCGCGGCTACGATGGCGATCTGGCGGGCAACGGCGTGCGCCGCATCCTGCTGACCGCATCGGGCGGACCGTTCCGCAATACCCCGCTCAGCGAGCTGCGGCACGTCACGCCGGAGCAGGCGTGCGCGCATCCGAACTGGGTGATGGGGAGGAAGATCTCGGTGGACTCCGCCAGCATGATGAACAAGGGACTGGAAGTCATCGAGGCGCACTGGCTGTTCAACGCGGGTGCCGACGACATTCAGGTGGTGGTGCATCCGCAGAGCGTGATCCATTCGCTGGTCGAGTATGTGGACGGTTCGGTATTGGCGCAACTGGGCAACCCCGATATGCGCACGCCGATCGCTTACGGCCTGGCCTATCCCGAGCGCATCGACTCGGGAGTCGCTTCGCTGGATCTGTTCAAGGTGGCGACGATGAATTTCGCCGCGCCGGACTTCGAGCGCTTCCCTTGTCTGGCGTTGGCGTATCAGGCATTGCGTGCGGCCGGCACGGCTCCGGCGGTGTTGAATGCCGCGAACGAAGTGGCGGTAGCGGCCTTTCTCGACAGGCAGATTCCATTTCTGGCTATTCCACGCGTCATCGCCGGCGTGCTGGATAAGTTGCCGGTCAGTGCGGTGGTATCCCTCGACGATGTGCTGGGCGCAGATGCCGAAGCGCGCCGCGTGGCGCTTCGGCAAGTGGAGCAGTTGGCCGGATGACGACGCTGTTGGCCTTCGTCGGCGCGCTCGCGCTGCTGGTGGTGTTCCATGAATTCGGGCACTACTGGGCGGCACGCCGCTGCGGCGTGAAAGTGCTGCGTTTCTCGGTGGGCTTCGGCAAGCCGCTGCTGACCAAACGTTTCGCCAACAGCGATACCGAGTGGGTGATTTCCGCGGTTCCGCTGGGCGGCTACGTCAAGATGCTGGACGAGCGCGAGGGCGAGGTTGCGCCCGATGAATTGGCTTACGCCTTCAATCGCAAGCCGGTGTTGCAACGCATGGCGATCGTGGTGGCGGGGCCGCTGGCGAATTTCCTGTTGGCGATCATGTTGTATTGGGGTTTGTTCATCCACGGCGTGCCGGGGTTGAAGCCGATCCTGGGCGATGTGCCGCAAGGCACGCCTGCTGCGGTCGCGCAGATGCAACCGGGCGAGACCATCCTCAGTATCAATGGCGAGACGATCCCGAGCTGGCAGGAATTGCGCTGGAGGCTGCTGGAGTTGGCGTTGCAGCAAGGCGAAGTGAAGATCGAAGCGCAGAGTGCCGGCGGCACACACTTTCACTTGCTGGATATGAGCGGCCTGGAAGCCCGGGATATGGACGGCGAGTTTCTCGACAAGCTCGGATTGCATCTCTATCAACCTACGGTGTTGCCGGTCATCGGCAAAATCGCCGAGGGAAGCGTGGCGCAACGCGCCGGCTTGCAGCAGGGGGACAGCATCCTGCGTGCCGACGGGGTGGCGATGCAACGCTGGAGCGAGGTCGTGGAAGTGGTGCGTGCGCATCCCGGGCAAACCGTGCAACTGGTTGTCCGGCGCGGCGAGATGACAATCAGCATCACCGTGGTTCCGCTTGCCGTCGTCGAATCCCGCAAGACGGTCGGCAAGATCGGTGCGGCACCCAAGATCGATCAGGCCGCATGGCAAGCGCTGTTCACCGAGGTGAGCTATGGCCCGCTGGAGGCGTTAGTCCAGTCGCTGCGCAAGACGTGGGAAACTTCCGTCATCAGTCTGAAGATGCTGGGCAAGATGGTGTCGGGCGAAGTGTCGGTGAAAAATCTGAGCGGCCCGATCACCATCGCGGATTATGCCGGACAGTCCGCCGCAATGGGCGCGGTGGCTTATCTGGGTTTTCTTGCGTTGATCAGCATTAGTCTCGGCGTGTTGAATTTACTGCCCATCCCCTTATTGGATGGGGGGCACTTGCTGTATTATGTCGCCGAATTGGTCAAGGGTAGCCCGGTCTCGGAGCTGGCTTGGGAGATCGGCCAGAAGATCGGCATCGCACTGCTTGGCAGTTTGATGGTTTTTGCCCTATACAACGACATTAATCGCCTCATTTCAGGTTAAAAAATGAACACAAAAAAACTGGCGGGATTGCTTGCACTGCTTTTCATGCCCCCCGCTTGGGCGATCGAGCCATTCACCGTCAAGGATATTCGCGTCGAGGGTATCCAGCGTACCGAAGCCGGCACGGTGTTCAGTTATCTGCCGGTCAAAGTGGGCGATACCATGGACAACCAGCAGGCTGCTGCGGCGATTCGCGCCTTGTACGGAACCGGCTTTTTCAAGGATGTGCGCCTGGAAGTCGAGCAGGGCGTGCTGATCGTGCTGGTGCGCGAGCGTCCTTCGATAGCCAGCATCCAGGTCAACGGCGTGAAGGACTTTTCCAAGGACCAGCTCAAAGACAACATGAAATATGCCGGCCTGGCCGAAGCTCATATCTTCGACAAGGGCGCGCTGGACAAAGCCACGCAGGAGTTGAAACGGCAATATGTGGCACGCGGAAAATATGGCGTGAGCGTGACGACAACCGTCACCGAGATGGCACGCAACCGCGTCAGCATCGTGTTCAACGTGGTGGAAGGCGAAGTTTCCAAGATCAAGCAGATCAACATCGTCGGCAATCAAACCTACAAGGAAGCCGAGCTGCTGGATCTGATGAAACTCAGCACGCCGGACTGGATGAGCTGGTTCAGCAAGAGCGATCAGTATTCCAAACAAAAACTGTCTGCCGATATGGAAGCCATGCGTTCGTTCTATCTGGATGCCGGCTATCTGGAGTTCACCATCGATTCCACGCAGGTCTCCATCACGCCGGACAAGAAGGACATCTACATCACCATCAACATCGCCGAAGGCGCGAAATATACCGTATCCAAAGTCGGCGTGTCCGGCAATACCCTGATCGCCAGGGAAGAGGTCGAAAAGTTGATCCAGGTAAAAGCCGGTGACACTTTCTCGCGCAAGGCGCTGACCGAGACCAGTAAAAAAGTCGGCGAACGTCTGGGCGAGGAAGGTTATGCGTTCGCCAACGTGAACGCGATTCCGGAGATGGACAAGGAAAAGCATGAAGTGGCGTTCAACTTCGTGATCGACCCCGGTCAGCGTGTTTATGTACGGCACATCAACATCGCCGGCAACACCAAGACGCGCGACGAAGTGATCCGCCGCGAATTCCGTCAGATCGAAGGCGCGTGGTTCGATGTGGCGAAGATCAAGAAGTCCAAGCAGCGCGCCGACAAACTGGATTACTTTGCCGAAGTCAATGTGGAAACGCCGCAGGTACAAGGCACGGCAGACCAGATGGACGTGAACGTGTCGGTGAAGGAGAAGTCGACCGGCAGCTTTACCGTGGGCGCGGGCATCAACAGCGGCGAGGGGCTGGTTCTTTCCGGGGGGGTCACGCAAGCCAATCTGTTTGGCAGCGGCAACCACCTCTCCACCCAACTCAATACCAGCAAGATCAACCAGAATATTTCGGTTTCCTATACCAACCCCTATTTC
Source organism: Gallionella sp. (assembly GCA_036171255.1). Taxonomy (GTDB): domain Bacteria; phylum Pseudomonadota; class Gammaproteobacteria; order Burkholderiales; family Gallionellaceae; genus Gallionella. Next base: position 5,250 of record JAVHQS010000078.1, on the reverse strand, counting down.
AGCGACGATGGCATGAG
>JAVHQS010000078.1:3778-5133 GCA_036171255.1 Gallionella sp. | reverse complement strand
TGGGTACGGTCGGCTGGGGGCGCGATACCCGCGACAGTGCGATCTATACCACCGAAGGCACCGTGCAACGCGCTTATGCTGAAGTTGCCTTGCCGGTGATGGATATGCGTTATTACAAGCTGAACTACGAGCACCAGTGGTTCTATCCGCTGAGTGAGGGTCTGACCTTGATGGCGAATGGGCAGGTCGGGGCCGGTGGTGGTTATGGCGGCAAGCAAATGCCTTTTTTCAAGAATTTCTACGCGGGCGGGACCGGGTCGGTGCGCGGCTACGAATCCAACTCGTTAGGGCCGCGCGATGCCACCAACCTGGCGCTGGGCGGCACCCGTCGCGTGGTGGGGAATCTGGAACTGATGACGCCGATGCCCGGGATCAAGGACAAGTCGGTGCGCTTGAGCGGCTTCCTGGATGCCGGTGCGGTGTATGGCCCCGGCGATCTGCCGGGTAGCGCGGGGCTGCGTTATTCCGCAGGCGCGGCAGTGACCTGGGTATCCCCGATGGGCCCGCTGAAGTTCAGTTATGGTGTGCCGCTGAACAAGCAGGCCGCAGATAGGTTGCAAAAGTTCCAGTTCACCATGGGTTCGATGTTCTGATAAAGCAAACAGCCAATTCGCTATGCAATCAACAACGATTGCCAAATGCATGGTTATGATGTGTTCAAGGAGTTAACGATGAAGACAAAATTTAAGGTAGTACTGTTGGCGGCATCGCTGACTGCAGGATCGGCTCTGGCCGGAGATTTCAGGGTGGGGGTGGTGGATACCGAACGGGTGTTGCGCGAATCCGCTCCGGCGATGAAAGCCGAAAAGAAGATCGAAAAAGAATTCTCTGTGCGCGATCAGGAGATCAAAAAACTGATGAAGCAAGCGAAAGAGTTGCAAGCCTTGCTGGAGAAGGATAGCGGATCGCTGTCCGATGCCGACCACCGCAACAAGGAGCGCGAGTTGACCGGCATGAACGTCAATCTGCAACGCATGCAGCGCGAGTTCCGCGAGGATCTGAATCTGCGCAAGAACGAGGAACTGGCGGTGGTGCTGGAGCGTGCCAACAAGGCGATCCAGACGATCGCCGAGGCGGAGAAATATGATCTGGTGTTGCAAGAGGCGGTGTACCGCAATCCCAAGATCGACATCACCGACAAGGTGATCAAGTATCTCGCCACTGACAAGGCCGACAGCAAGTAAGCGGTATTGCTCGCATGAGTGTTTCCTATCGATTGTCCGAGATCGCCGCGCAATTGGGCGGGCGCGTGCTCGGGGATGCCGAAGTGCGCATCACGCAGATCGCCACGCTGGAAATTGCGCAATCCCATCACATCAGTTTTCTCACCAACAGCAAATATCGCGCGCAACTGG
>JAVHQS010000078.1:2588-3678 GCA_036171255.1 Gallionella sp. | reverse complement strand
GGCGCGTTCAGCGTGATCGGCGAGGGCTGCTGCATCGGCGCGAATGTGGTCATCGGCAGCCATGCGCGGCTGTATCCGCGCGTGGTGATCTATCACGATTGCGTGGCCGGCGATAACCTGATCGCGCATTCGGGTGCGGTGATCGGTTCGGATGGTTTCGGTATCGCGATGGACGAGGGGCGCTGGATCAAGATCCCGCAGATCGGTCGCGTGGTGATCGGCAACGATGTCGAGATCGGCGCGAACACCACCATCGACCGCGGTGCGCTCAACGACACGGTGATCGAGGACGGCGTGAAGCTGGACAACCAGATCCAGGTCGCGCACAACGTGCGCATCGGCGCGCATACCGCGATCGCGGGCTGCGCCGGTATCGCCGGCAGTGCGGTGATCGGGCGCTATTGCCTGATCGGCGGCGGGGCGCGGATACTCGGGCATCTGCAACTGGCCGATCACGTCGAGGTCGCGGCGCACACGCTGGTGGGCAAATCGATACGCGAGCCGGGGAATTATGCGGCGATCTATCCGTTCGCCAGGATTGACGACTGGCGCAAGAACGCGGTGCATCTGCGCCATCTCGACGATCTGGTCAAGCGCATCAAAAAATTGGAACAGGAACTTGAATCATTGAAAGGGAAAGACTGATGAGTATTCAAATGGACATCCACGCAATTCTCGAGAATCTGCCGCACCGTTATCCCTTCCTGCTGGTGGATCGCGTGCTGGCGCTGGAACCGGGCAAGAACATCGTCGCGTTGAAGAACGTCACCATCAACGAACCGTTCTTCCCCGGCCATTACCCGCATCACCCGGTGATGCCCGGCGTGCTGATCATCGAGGCGATGGCGCAAGTCGCCGCGCTGCTGTCGTTCAAGTCGCTGGAGACCAGGCCGGACGAGAAGTCGGTGTATTACTTTGCCGGCATCGACGGCGCGCGTTTCAAGCGTCCGGTTACGCCGGGCGATCAGCTGATCTTCAAGGTGGAACTCACCCGCAGCATGCGCGGCGTGTTCAAGTTCAAGGCGTCTGCAGAAGTCGACGGCCAGCTGGCTGCCGAAGCCGAATTGATGTGCACGGTCAAATCGGTGGC
>JAVHQS010000078.1:0-2488 GCA_036171255.1 Gallionella sp. | reverse complement strand
GAAGTCGGCGCGTATTCCATCATCGGCGAACACGTCGAGATCGGTGCGGGCACGGTGATCGGGCCGCACGTGGTGATCAACGGGCATACGCGCATCGGCCGGCACAACCGCATCTTCCAGTTCAGTTCGCTGGGCGAGATTCCGCAGGACAAGAAATATTCCGGAGATCCTACCCGTCTTGAGATCGGCGATCACAACACCATCCGCGAATTCTGCACCTTCAATCTCGGCACCGCGCAGGATGCCGGCGTGACGCGCGTCGGCGATCACAACTGGATCATGGCCTACGTGCATCTGGCGCACGATTGCCAGGTCGGCAACCACACCATCTTCGCCAACAACGCGCAGCTGGCGGGGCACGTCGAGGTCGGCGATTACGCGATACTCGGCGGCTTCACCGTGGTGCACCAGTTCGTCAAGATCGGCGCGCACATCATCACCGGCATGGGCACGATCCTGTTGCAGGATGTGCCGCCTTACGTGCTGGCCTCCGGCAATCCTTGTGCACCGCATGGCATCAACTCCGAGGGATTGAAACGGCGCGGTTTCTCCAGCCCGGCGATCATGGCGATCAAGCGCGCCTACAAGACACTGTATAAATCCGGTTTGAGTCTGGATGAAGCCAAGGCTGCGATCCATGCGCAGCTTGCCGAGCATGTCGAATTGCAGCCCTTGGCGGATTTTCTCGCCACCTCACAACGCGGCATCGTCCGCTGACAGGTTTTTCATGTCGCAGCAAAAAATCGTAATCGGTATCGTCGCGGGCGAAGCCTCCGGCGACATGCTGGCAAGCCATCTGATGCTTGCGCTGAAGGAAGCGCGTCCCGGCATCGAGTTCGTCGGCATCGGCGGCCCCAGGATGCAATCCGCCGGGATGAACGTGTTGTTCCCGATGGAAAAACTGGCGGTGCGCGGCTATGTCGAAGTGTTGCGCCATTACCGCGAGATCGTCGGCATCCGCAACAAGTTGTGCAGCTACCTGCTGGCGAACCGCCCCAGCCTGTTTATCGCGGTGGATGCGCCGGATTTCAATCTCGATCTGGAACTCGCGCTCAAGCAGCACGGCATTCCCACTATCCACTATGTCAGCCCGTCGATCTGGGCGTGGCGCGGCGAGCGCATCGCCAAGATCAAGCGTGCGGTATCGCACATGCTGGCGCTGTTTCCGCATGAACCCAGGCTCTACAGCGAAGCCGGTGTGCCGGTGGATTTTGTCGGGCATCCGCTCGCCGACATGTTGCCGGATCAGCCCAAGCGCGGCGAGATGCGCGAGACCATGCGCATCCCGCTGCAGGCCAGAGTGTTCGCGTTTCTGCCCGGCAGCCGCCAGAGCGAAGTCAAGCATCTCGCGCATACCTGCATCGAGACCGCCAAGCTGGTCCTGCAGCAACTGCCGGAGGCGCGCTTTCTGGTGCCGCTGGTGAGCCGCGAGACGCGCGGCATCTTCGAGCAGGCGCTCTACGATTGCGACGCGCAGCAACTGCCGATCACGCTGCTGTTCGGTCATGCGCAGGATGCGATGATCGCCGCCGACGGCGTGCTGGTCGCATCCGGCACGGCCACGCTGGAGTGCGCGTTGCTCAAGCGTCCGATGGTCATCACCTACAAGATGCCGGCGTTGTCGTGGTGGATGATCAAGCGCAAGCGCTACCAGCCTTACTTCGGCCTGCCCAACATTCTGTGCGAACGCTTCGTCGTGCCGGAACTGATCCAGGAGGACGCCACGCCGGAAAATCTCGCGCAGGCGTTGCTCAATCTGGTCAACGACAAGGATGCGGTGGCGCAACTGGAACAGACCTTCACCGAGTTGCATCAGACGCTGCGCCAGAACACCGCGCAGAAAGCCGCTGCGGCTATCCTGCCGTATCTGCCAACAATATAATCCCCCTCGCCCGCTTGCGGGAGAGGGGTAGGGGAGAGGAAAAATCACTCAATTGACCATCTTGGTTTGTGGCGTGGACGAAGCCGGGCGCGGCCCGCTGGCCGGGCCGGTGAGCGCGGCGGCGGTGATCCTCGACGATGCGAACCCCATCGCGGGCCTGAACGACTCCAAGAAGCTTTCCGAACGGCAACGCGACCTGCTCGCTCCGGTCATCCGCGAACGCGCGCTGGCATGGGCGGTGGCCTACGCCGATGTCGAGGAAATCGACCGGCTCAACATCCTGCAAGCCACGCTGCTGGCGATGCGCCGTGCCGTGCTGGCGCTCGGCATCCGGCCGCAGCAGGTGCTGGTGGATGGCCTGTATTGTCCGCAGACCGGCATTCCCAGCCAAGCGATCGTGAAGGGCGACAGCAAGGTTGCCGCGATCTCTGCCGCTTCTATTTTGGCGAAGACCGCGCGCGACGCGCTGATGCTCGAATTGCACGAACAGTATCCGCATTACGGCTTCGCCGACCACAAAGGCTATCCCACCGCAGCGCATCTCGCCGCGTTGCGCGAACATGGCGTGTCCGTTGTGCATCGCAAAAGTTTTAAGCCGGTGCGCGA
>JAVHQS010000077.1:11156-13221 GCA_036171255.1 Gallionella sp. | reverse complement strand
TTACCACTAGAAGGAATAGAGATTATGCGTAAAGTTGCCCCTGTATCCCCCGGCGAAATGCTGGATGAAGAATTCCTGAAACCGCTGGGAATGACCAAGTATCGTCTTGCGAAAGAGATCGGCGTGCCGCCGCAACGCATCGGCGACATCATCTCTGGCAAACGCGGCATCACTGCGGACACCGATCTGCGACTGTGCCGCTTTTTCAGTTTATCGGATGGCTGGTGGCTACGCCTGCAAGCCAAATACGACACCGAAATGGCGAAAGATGCCTTGACTGATGTGTTAAATAAAATTCATCCACTGGAACGCATCGCTGCGTAAACGAAGAATTCATAACCACACACAAAACGCGCAGCTTGGTCTGCGCTGCACTCATACACCCTGATAATCTAAACTGAATCAAACGGAGGAAACACTATGAGCGGTTTGCCAAAATGTCCTAAATGCAATTCCGAATTCACCTATGAAGACGGCAGCAACTATGTCTGCCCCGAGTGCGCGCACGAGTGGCCCAAGGACGCGCCCGCCGAAAGCGGCGAACAGCGGCGCGTGTACAAGGACGCGTTTGGCAATGTGCTGGTGGACGGCGACACCATCACGGTGATCAAGGATCTGAAGATCAAGGGTTCGTCCTCGGTAGTTAAAGTCGGCACCAAGGTGAAGAACATCCGCCTGGTGGATGGCGACCACGACATCGACTGCAAGATCGACGGTATCGGCGCGATGCAGTTGAAGACCGAGTTCGTGAAGAAGGCTTAAGTTAATCCCGTTCGGGGTGAGCATGTCGAACCATGAGCGGTTCCATCCTTCGACATCTCAGCACGAACGGCAATCAAGTTCAATTCGTGCCGAATCAATAACAGGCCCAATGTTTCGCTCCTGACACATTGATCTACATCACTCCTCGCGGCAGCGGCCTCGACCTCATCTATCACGATGAGGCGTTGCTGGTCGTGAACAAACCCGCCGGACTGCTGGCTGTGCCCGGGCGTGATGCCGACAAGCAGGACTGTCTTTCCGCACGACTCCAACAAATATTTCCCGATGCGCTGATCGTGCATCGCCTGGACATGGCGACTTCCGGCCTGATGCTGTTCGCGCGCGGCGTGGCGATGCAGCGCCGACTTTCCGGGATATTCCGTGAACGCAAAGTGGAAAAGCGCTATGTGGCAGTGGTGGCAGGCAAGGTGGTTTCTGCGAATGGCGAAGTGAACTTGCCCATCGCCGCCGATTGGCCGAACCGCCCGCTGCGCAAGATCGACGCCCAGCTGGGTAAGCCTTCGCTGACGCGCTATCGCTTGCTGGCACACGATGCAGCAACAAATGCCAGCCGCGTGGAACTGGAACCGGTCACCGGCCGCACCCACCAGTTACGGGTACACATGGCGGCCATCGGCCATCCTATCCTCGGCGACGCGCTATACGGCGATGCGGCCAGCGCGCCGCGTTTGCTGCTGCATGCCAGCATACTGAGCTTTGCCCATCCGCTCAGCGGTTCACCGCTGACTCTGGTAAACGAAGCGCCATTTTGACAATCCACAGCAGGCGTAGATACTGTTCACCGGCAAACTCATGGGGGTGGCGAAATGGCGAAGCGATCCTTTCCGTTGTCCAAGGTCTATCGGCTGCTTGAGCCGGGACCGGTGGTGCTGGTCACGACCGCCAGTGAAAGCCGTGCAAACATCATGACCATGTCGTGGCATACCATGCTCGAATTCGAGCCGCCGCTGGCGGGTTGCGTGGTCAGCAATCGCAACTACTCGTTCGACACCCTGAAATCAACCAAGGAATGCGTGATCAACATCCCGACAGTGGCGCTGGCGAAACAGGTGGTCGGCATCGGCAACTGCTCGGGCCGCAAGGTCGACAAATTCAGGAAGTTCGCGCTCACCCCCGTAGTCGCATCGTGCGTCAAGGCTCCGCTGATCGACGAGTGCTATGCCAATCTGGAATGCAAGGTCGTCGATGGCAGGCTGATCGCCAAATACAGCCTGTTCATCCTCGAAGTCGTCAAGGCATGGATCGACCCGTTGCAGAAACATCCGCAGACGCTCCATCACCA
>JAVHQS010000077.1:0-11056 GCA_036171255.1 Gallionella sp. | reverse complement strand
GAAATAAGAAACTATTATCGATTGACGTTGCCTGATGCCGGGTTCCCGTGAAGTACGGTTGCCGGTGATATACTTCGCCCCGCTTTGTTTTACCCAATTTGATGAGGAATACATGAAACGATTTTTGATGTTGTTGACGATTACTTTGACCTGTTTGAGCCTGTTCGCCGCGACGGCTGAGGCCAGGCGTTTTGGCGGCGGCGGCAGTTTCGGCAAACAACGTTCAATGGCTCCGCAGCAGGCCCCCAAAGCCCCGGCTGCGGCACCCGCGCCGACTCCCGGCGCAGCTCCGGCCGCAGTACCTGCCCCGGCTGGCAACAAGTGGCTCGGCCCATTGGCCGGTCTGGCCATTGGTGCAGGTTTGGGCGCTCTGTTCGCTCACATGGGCATGGGTGAAGGCATGGGCACGGTTCTGATGATCGTGCTGGCCGTGGTCGCGGTGATGTTCCTGGTGTCGATGTTCCGCCGCAAACAGCAACCGGCGATGCAGTATGCCGGTGCAGGCACGCCTTACCAGCAACCGCAACCGGTACAACAGCCATTGGCCGGCGGCAGCGCCGCACCGGTCGCCGCTGTAGCGAGCAACATCCCGGCCGATTTCCCGGTGGAAAATTTCCTGCGCAGCGCGAAGACTTCGTTCATCCGACTGCAAGCCGCGAATGACCGCAAGGATCTGAACGACATCCGCGAATACACCACGCCTGAGATGTTCGCGGAGATCTCGATGCAGATGCAGGAACGCGACAACACCCTGCAAAAGACTGATGTGATCGCAATCAATGGCGAGTTGCTGGAAGTCGCCAACGAAGGCGATCTGGCGATCGCCAGCGTGCGCTTCACCGGCCAGTTGCGCGAGAACAACGGTGCGCCCGATAACGTGGACGAGATCTGGCATGTGCAAAAGAATCTGCGCGACGACAAGTCGGTGTGGCTGCTGGCAGGTATCCAGCAAACCCATTTGGGGTAATCCATCATGATCGCCCAGCCTTCCGTCGCCGCGCTGAATCACCTGCTTTCGCAGAACAGTTGGGCCACACAACGGCTCGCGCGTTTTGCGGGCAGGACGGCACGGTTCCACATCGCGCCATTTTCTTTTGCCTATACCATTCTGGAAGACGGCACGCTGCGCAGTGCAGATGCCGAGACCAGTGCGGATGCGCTGTGCGTGATCGCGCCATCGCTGCTGCCGCGCCTCGCGCTGCACGATGAAAAGGCGCACGCCGAGATTCACACCGAGGGCGATGCGGGTTTGCTGACGGAAATCTTTTTTCTGTCGCGTAATCTGCGCTGGGATGTGGCGGAGGATCTGAGCCGTGTCACCGGCGATGTCGCCGCCGAGCGCATCGTGCAAACCGTGCAGACCAAGCAGCAACAATTGCTCGATGCGGCGGTGAATCTGTCGCAAGCGGCGGCGGAATACTGGACGGAGGAACGTCCGCTGCTCGCCAAGCCCCAACAGGTCGCCGCGTTCATGCAGCAGGTGGATACGTTGCGCGACGATGTGGCGCGACTGGAGCAACGCATCAACCGCCTGCTTGCCGCGCGGGATCAATGACATGTTGCGTTTGCTGCGGCTGCTGAAAATCATCTTCGTGGTATTGCGCTTCGGGCTGGACGAATTCGTGCTGGCACACAACCGTACGCGCTGGCTGCTAGCCCCGCTGAACCTCCTGCTGTTCTTCCGCGACACCTCGAAGCCGCGTGCCGTGCGGCTGCGCCTCGCACTGGAGAATCTGGGGCCGATCTTCGTCAAGTTCGGCCAGATGTTGTCCACCCGCCGCGATCTGATGCCCACCGATATCGCCGACGAACTCGCCAAGCTGCAAGACCAGGTGCCGCCGTTCCCTTCCGCACAGGCCGTCGCCATGCTGGAAGCCAACTTCCGCAAGCCGTTGAGCGAGGTGTTCCAGAGTTTCGACGAAACGCCGATCGCCAGCGCGTCGGTCGCGCAGGTGCATTTCGCCGTATTGCCGGACGGCCGCGAGGTCGCCGTGAAGATCTTGCGCCCGTGCATCACCGACATCATCGCGCACGACATCGCTTTGCTGAAAGCCGCAGCCGATCTGATCGACCGTGTCTGGGCGGATGGCCGCCGCCTCAAGCCGCGTCTGGTCGTTGAGGAATTCGAAAAGCATCTGGCGGACGAACTGGATCTGACGCGCGAAGCCGCCAACGGCAGCCAGCTCAAACGCAACTTCGCCAACTCGAATTTGTTGCTCGTCCCCGAGATGTATTGGGATTACTGCACCAGCGAGGTGATGGTGATGGAACGCATGAGCGGCATCCCGATCAGCCAGGTGGACGCGTTGCGCGCAGCCGGGATAGACATTCCCAAGCTCGCCGCAAACGGCGTGGAGATCTTCTACACGCAAGTGTTCCGCGACGGTTTCTTCCATGCCGACATGCATCCGGGCAATGTGCTGGTAGCCAAGGACGGGCGTTATATCGCGCTGGATTTCGGCATCATGGGCACGCTCACCGACAGCGACAAGCATTATCTGGCGCAGAACTTCATCGCGTTCTTCCGCCGCGATTACAAACGCGTCGCCGAAGTGCATATCGAATCCGGCTGGGCGCCCGCCGCCACCCGCGTAGACGAACTGGAAGCCGCCATTCGCGCAGTGTGCGAACCGATCTTCGACCGGCCGTTGCGCGAGGTATCGTTCGGACGCGTGTTGCTGCGCCTGTTCCAGACCTCGCGCCGCTTTGGTATCGAGATTCAGCCGCAACTGGTGCTGCTGCAAAAGACCCTGTTGAATATCGAGGGCTTGGGGCTGCAGCTCGATCCCGAATTGGATTTATGGAAAACCGCCAAGCCCTGGCTGGAGCGCTGGATGAGCGAACAGGTGGGTTGGCGCGGGCTGATCAAGGCGCTGCGCGAGGAAGCGCCGAACTACGCCACGTTGCTGCCACAGATTCCGCGTCTGCTGCATCAACGGCTGCACGGCAATCCCAATGCGGCTGTAGAAGGCACCTTGCAACAATTATTGGCGCAACAGAAACGCCGCAACTTTTTGTTGTCCGTCATCATCGCGCTGCTCCTGCTGCAGTTTGTCTGGGTCAACTTTTTCTGACCCTGGCAGCTGCGCGGTCACTCGATTGAATGAATTCATTCACATGACGAGCGATGCAATGACGGTCAACACCCCTACGATTGCAAGCAGTGGCAAGCCGTAGTGTTTGTATTGCGTCAGCTTGTCCAATTCAATGGCCAGTGCCGTGATGATGATGCCGATGATTGTGGTGCTCATTTGCAAACCCTCCGATATTCTCTTGTTGTCGTAGGGGAAACCACCTCTTACGCTTGTCTCTGTCAAACCTTTTGCTCAAGCAATTGTTTACCGCTACGTGGCCGCGATATTGTGATTCGGTCGCACAAAGGTCAAAGCCTATGGGACGAAAGGTTAAGCTTTTGGATGGCTGGCAAACGGGCGGGATGAACGGTCGGATTTCAGGATGAATGGCAATTGTCCAAGCAAGGCTAATGTTCATGCGGACTCGCCACATGGGCATGCATACCTCCTGTATGGGCTTTGCTTCCGCCTGCATAGCTCGTCTGGCCGCCCGGCGCATTTCTACCACAGTCCGGTAGAGCCGAAGTTCAAAGGCTCGATTTGGCTGCCTTTCACCTGCGGCCTTAGTACAGCGATATTATGAAAATCTTCCGCTGATTAAACCGTTGAACTTCACGACCTCAATCTCCCAGGCTGATTCCGACATGTCGTGCGCTCTGCACCCAGGGATGATCGGGGGACACCGTTTTGATTTTCCCGGCAACATCTTCCAGCATTACGGCCTTGGTGCTATCCCCTCTGGTGGCAATCATCACGCCATATTGCCCTTGATCGATCAGGTCGGCGCAAGCCGTCCCCAGCCGGGTGGCGAGCAGGCGATCAGCGGCGGAGGGAATGCCGCCACGTTGCAGGTGGCCGAGGATGGTGATACGGGATTCCAGTCCGGTCAGCAGTTCGAGTTGCTTGGCGAGGCGCACCGTTTTCTCCGCGTATTGGGTCTCAGGGGCATATTCGGCTTCCGCCTTTTTACTCTCTTTTTGTTTGGTGCCGGTTTTCTTTTTTTGCGCCGTCAGTAGTTCCGCGTGCTCATGAACCGAAAGCGCACCTTCGGCAATGGCGACGATGCTGAAGCTCTTGCCGCGACGACTGCGTTTGCGAATCGCTTCTGCCACGCTTTCCACCGCATAGGGAATTTCCGGGATCAGGATCACGTCAGCGCCGCCGGCAATACCCGCGCCCAGAGCTAGCCAGCCCGCCCGGTGACCCATGATTTCCACCACGATGATGCGGTGATGGCTATGCGCCGTGCTGTGGAGACGGTCGATCGCGTCGGTGGCGATACCCAAGGCTGTGTCGAAGCCGAAGGTGATGTCGGTCATGGCGACGTCGTTGTCGATGGTCTTGGGCAGGGTGATGACGTTAAGGCCTTTTTCCTTGAGGCGCAGTGCGTTTTTCTGCGTGCCGCCGCCGCCCAGGCAAACCAGGACATCGAGATGGTTGCTGTGGTAATTGCCGACGATCACATCGGTCATATCCTGCAGCTTGCCGCCAACCGGCATGCGGTGCGGTTTGTCGCGGCTAGTGCCGAGGAGGGTGCCGCCTCGGGTCAGGATGTCGGACAGATCGCCGGCCTCCAGCCGCATCGTACGGTTTTCCATCAGACCGCGAAAGCCATCGCGAAAGCCGATGAGTTGCATGCCGTAATGGTGCAGCGCAGCCTTGCCGACCCCGCGAATCGCCGCGTTCAAGCCGGGGCTGTCGCCGCCGGAGGTGAGAATTCCAATGTATTTTGTCACATGAGATCCGTAATATCAGTAATGTTAAGCTACGTGCCAGTATTCACTCGACCGTAACGGATTTAGCCAGATTGCGTGGTTTATCCACATCGGTACCCTTCTGCAACGCCACGTAATAAGCCAGCAATTGCAACGGGATGGTGTGCAGGATAGGGCTCAGGTAACCGGCGTGTTCGGGCATCTGCATGATGTGGATGCCTTCGGCTTCTTTGATATGTGTCTCCGCATCGGCGAACACATACAGCTCACCGCCTCGGGCGCGCACTTCCTGCAGATTGGATTTCAGCTTCTCCAGCAGCGCGTCGTTTGGCGCCACCGAAATCACCGGCATGTCTTTGTCTACCAGCGCCAGCGGTCCGTGCTTGAGCTCTCCCGCCGGATAGGCTTCGGCGTGGATGTAGGAGATTTCCTTAAGCTTTAGTGCGCCTTCCAGTGCGATCGGGTAGTGCAAGCCGCGCCCCAGGAACAGCGCGTTATGCTTGTTGGCGAACCGCTCTGCGAGTTTGGCGATCTGCGGTTCCAGCTCCAGCACCTTTTGTACTGCGATCGGCAAGTGGCGCAAATCGTGCAGATGCTGCTGCTCTTGTTGTGCGGTCAGGCGACCGCGCTGTTTGGCCAGCACCAGCGTCAGCAAGAACAGTGCGGCGAGTTGTGTGGTAAAGGCCTTGGTCGAAGCCACACCGATCTCTGGGCCGGCGCGGGTCAGCAGGCGCAGCTTGCACAGACGCACCAATGCGCTTTCCGGTACATTACAGATCGCGAGAGTATGACTGTGTCCTTGCGCCTTGGCATGATTCAATGCAGCTTGCGTGTCTGCGGTCTCACCGGATTGCGAGATGACCACCACCAATGTTTTCGGATTTGGCACGCTGGCGCGATAGCGATATTCGCTGGCGACCTCCACATTGCAACGGATACCGGCGATTTCCTCCAGCCAGTAACGTGCCACTAAACCGGCGTGAAAACTGGTGCCGCAAGCCAGGATCAGGATGCTGTCGATCTCGGCGAAGGTCGAGGCAGCTTCCGCACCGAAGATGCCGGGTATCAGCGACCGGCTGTTGCACACCGATTCCAGGGTGTTTGCCAGCGCCTGCGGCTGCTCATGGATCTCCTTTTGCATGTAGTGGCGATACTCGCCCAATTGCACGCTTTCGTTGCTCAGCTCGCTGATCTGTACCGCGCGTTCCACAGGCTGGCCGCTCGCATCGAAGATCCGGTAGCTGTGACGCTCCAGCTCAACCACATCGCCTTCTTCGAGGTAGACCACTTTGCGCGTGACCGGCAATAATGCGGACACATCCGATGCGATGAAGTGTTCCCCGATACCCACGCCCAGCAACAGCGGACTGCCACGTCGCGCACAGATGAGTTGATCGGGATTATTTGCCGCGATGACCCCGATGGCGTAAGCGCCCACCAACTCGGCAAGCGAAGCCTGCGTGGCCGCCAGCAGTGAGTTGCCACGCACATAGTGGCTGTGCAGCAGATGTGCGATGACTTCGGTATCGGTATCCGAGGTGAATTCGTAGCCCTCGGCCGTCAGGCGGATGCGCAAAGCTTCGTAATTTTCGATGATGCCGTTATGCACCACGGCGATGAGACCATTGCTCAGGTGCGGATGGGCGTTGCGTTCGCTGGGCACGCCATGGGTCGCCCAACGGGTGTGCGCGATGCCCAGTTGGCCTTGGGTCTCGGCACTTTTTTCCGTGAGATCGGCGACGCGTCCGGTGCTGCGCACCCGCTCCAACCGCGTATCGTGCACCACCACCAAGCCAGCCGAGTCATAGCCACGGTATTCAAGACGTTGCAGCCCTTCCAGCAAGATCGGCACGACATTACGTTGCGCTACTGCTCCTACGATTCCACACATAAGCTAACCTCAAATAATCTACTGCGCGATTCGATAACGGCGTTGCGCGATGCTCGCTCCTCGCCTACCCATCCGGTATGTCTCGTTCGCTGTGCTCCGCGCTCCTTGCTCTCGAACCGCCCGCTATGATTCTTTGAGCCTGGCGCCCCTACTTCTTTTTAACCGGACGCTTCCAGCCAGTGATGGTCATTTGCTTGCTGCGCGACAGGGTAAGCTCGCCCTCCGGTGTATCGCGGGTAATGGTCGATCCAGCGCCGATGGTCGCGCCTTTACCGACTCTCACCGGCGCGACCAATTGCGTATCCGAGCCGATGAAGGCATCGTCCTCGATGATGGTGCGATGCTTATTCGCGCCGTCGTAATTGCAGGTGATCGTGCCCGCTCCGATATTCACCCGGCTACCCACCGTGCTGTCGCCGATGTAGCTCAAGTGATTGGCTTTGCTGCCTTTGCCAATCTCGCTGTTCTTGATCTCGACGAAATTGCCGACATGCGCATCGTCGTGCAACTGGCTGCCGGGACGCAGGCGGGCATAAGGACCGATGTGGCAGTTAGCCCCCACGTTGCTTGCTTCGATATGGCTGTAAGGCTCGACCTCCGTGCCGTCGGCAATGATGGCATTCCTGATGACGCTGTATGCCCCGACGCTCACGTTGTTTCCCAAGCTTACCTGTCCCTCGAAGATGCAGCCGACATCGATCTCTACATCCCGGCCGCAGCTCAGCTTTCCGCGCACATCGATGCGCGCCGGATCGGCGAGCGTCACGCCGTGTGCGAGCAGGCGGTCTGCCTCGACCTGCTGCCAGGTACGCTCCAGCACTGCCAATTGTGACTTGCTGTTGATACCGTGAATTTCCCATTCGTGGGCGGGATGCACGGTATGTATCGCTACGCCCTGCTGCACAGCCATGCCGATAATGTCAGTGAGGTAGTACTCACCCTGTGCATTATTGTTCTGCAACTTTGCCAGCCAGCCGCGCAACGATTTGGTCGGTGCCAGCAGGATGCCGGTGTTCACTTCATTGATTTCGCGCTGCTCTGGGGCCGCGTCTTTCTCTTCGACGATGCTGAGCACATCGCCCTGGTCGTTACGCATGATACGCCCGTAGCCCGTTGGATTATCGAGATTGACCGTGAGCAATACCAACCCCTCGCCCGCCTGCAGCATCTGATGCAAGGTTGCGTGCTGTATCAGCGGCACATCGCCGTACAACACCAAAGTATTGCTGTCATCGGAGAGTTGCGGCATCGCTTGCTGAACCGCGTGGCCCGTACCAAGCTGCGGCTCTTGTATGACAAACCCTGCGGAATACTGTGACATGGCTTGCGGCACGGCTTCGCCGCCATGTCCATACACCACGCAAATCTGTTGCGGATGGAGTGCTGTCGCACAATCCAGCACATGCTGAACCAGTGGCTTGCCCGCCAATGCATGCAGCACCTTGGGCTTTTCGGAATACATGCGCGTACCTTTTCCGGCAGCGAGAATGACTACATTCAATGCGTTCATAGGTGTCTCGATTATGGCTGTGCGAGTATAAACAAAAAAAGCAGCCGAAGCTGCTTTCCTTGTGTTTGTTGCTTATGCTTAGTGGCCTGAACGCTTGCGCAGTTGTTGAATTGCACGCAAC
Organism: Gallionella sp.; assembly: GCA_036171255.1. Lineage (GTDB taxonomy): Bacteria > Pseudomonadota > Gammaproteobacteria > Burkholderiales > Gallionellaceae > Gallionella. Next base: position 2,745 of record JAVHQS010000077.1, on the reverse strand, counting down.
TGTGCAATCGCCTGTGCCAACTCCGACTCTGCCTGGGCATAGTCGATAGCGGAAGCGCGATTTTTCATCGCATCTTCGGCATCCTGTTTGGCCTTCAGCGCGCGCGCCTCATCCAGATCGCCGCCGCGAATTGCGGTGTCGGCCAAGATGGTCACAACGTTAGGTTGGACTTCCAGCATGCCACCGGAGACATAGATTAATTCGTCTTCAGTTTGATTTGGCACCTTGAGCCGCACTGAACCCGGCTTGATGCGGGTTAACAATGCCGCGTGGCGTGGATAGATACCCAGTTCACCCGCCTCGCCTGGAACAATGACCAGTTCCGCAAGGCCGGAGAAAATGGACTCTTCCGCGCTGACTACGTCTACATGAACAGTCATTGCCATGGTTCTTTCCTATACTTATTACAGTGTCTTGGCTTTTTCGACTGCTTCTTCAATGCCGCCGACCATGTAGAACGCTTGTTCTGGCAGGTGGTCGTATTCGCCGTCGACGATAGCCTTGAAACCCTTGATGGTGTCCTTCAGCGTCACATACTTGCCCGGACTGCCGGTAAACACCTCAGCCACGTGGAACGGTTGCGACAAGAAGCGCTGGATCTTGCGTGCACGGGAAACACTGAGCTTGTCTTCAGCAGACAGTTCGTCCATACCCAGAATCGCGATGATGTCGCGCAATTCCTTGTAGCGCTGCAGTGTCGACTGAACCTTGCGTGCCACGGTGTAATGCTCTTCGCCAACCACCAGCGGATCGAGCTGGCGGGATGTCGAATCCAATGGATCCACAGCCGGATAAATACCCAGAGAAGCGATGTCGCGGGACAGCACCACGGTGGAGTCCAAGTGCAAAAAGGTGGTCGCAGGAGCCGGATCAGTCAAGTCGTCCGCTGGCACGTAAACGGCCTGAACGGAAGTGATCGAACCCACTTTGGTCGAGGTGATACGCTCTTGCAGGCGGCCCATTTCTTCAGCCAGTGTCGGTTGGTAACCCACAGCAGAAGGCATACGACCCAGCAGCGCGGATACTTCGGTACCGGCCAGAGTGTAGCGATAGATGTTGTCGACGAAGAACAGGATGTCGCGGCCTTCGTCGCGGAACTTCTCGGCCATGGTCAGGCCGGTCAGCGCAACGCGCAAACGGTTGCCGGGCGGTTCGTTCATCTGACCGAACACCATGGACACCTTGTCCAGAACGTTGGAATCTTTCATTTCGTGGTAGAAGTCGTTACCTTCACGGGTACGCTCACCCACGCCTGCGAACACCGACAGACCGCTGTGCTGCTTGGCGATGTTGTTAATCAGTTCCATCATGTTCACGGTCTTGCCCACACCGGCACCACCGAACAGGCCAACCTTACCGCCCTTGGCGAACGGGCAAACCAGGTCGATCACCTTGATGCCGGTTTCCAACAGGTCAACGGAAGGGGACAGTTCGTCGAACTTCGGTGCCTTCTGGTGAATGGCGCGCTTTTCGTCGCACTTGATCTCGCCAGCGTCATCGATCGGGCGGCCCAGCACGTCCATGATACGACCCAAGGTACCCATACCGACCGGAACAGCGATCGGATTATTGGTATTGACTACCGCCATACCACGCTTCAAACCATCCGAGGAACCCATGGCAATGGTACGTACCACGCCATCGCCCAATTGTTGTTGCACTTCGAATGTCAGGCCAGCTTCAGCGATCGAACCGGCTTCTGCTTGCAGTGTCAGCGCGTCATATACCTTGGGTATTTGATCGCGTGGAAATTCGATGTCGACCACCGCACCGATACACTGAACAATCTTTCCTTGAGTCATTTTAAGATTCCCCGTCTAAATTAATTTTGTAATTTGCCGCTGCTATCTATCAACCAACCGCTGCCGCGCTTTTAAGATTTGGTCTCGTCATAACGTTCGCTACGCTCACAGTTAGTCTCGCCCAATCTTATGTCGCCGCGCCATCAACCAACTGCCGCCGCGCCGCTGCAGATTTCCGAGATTTCGCGGGTAATGGCCGCTTGACGCGCCTTGTTGTATACCAGCTTCAGATCTGCAATCACGCTCTTGGCGTTATCCGATGCGGCCTTCATTGCCACCATACGCGAGCTTTGTTCGGAAGCCATGTTTTCCACGACACCCTGATATACCAAGGATTCGATATAGCGCACCAGCAACTCGTCGACTACCAGCTTGGCATCCGGTTCGTAAATGTAGTCCCAGCTGCCTTCTGCCGTGCCCACTTGTTCTCCAGCCAGTGGCAGCAACTGTTCCATGCGCGGTTCCTGCTTCATGGTATTCACAAAATGGTTGTAGCTGATGTGAATCGCATCGATTTCGCCCTCAATATAGGCGTCCAGCATGACCTTGACTGCACCGATCAATTTCTCGAGATGAGGGACATCGCCCAAGCCGGTCAGATTGGACTTCACTTCCGCACCGATACGCGTCATGAACCCCAGACCTTTGTTGCCAACGGCACATACCGCAATGCTTTTGCCCTCAGCTTCCCATGCCTTCATGCGACTTACGGCCAGGCGCAACACATTGGTATTCAAACCGCCGCACAGCCCTTTGTCGGAAGTGATGACGATGATCCCGACTTTTTTGATGCTGTCGCGCTTTACCAGAAACGGGTGTTTGTATTCCGGGTTGGCGTGCGACAAGCGCGCAGCAACCGCGCGAATTTTTTCCGCATATGGCCGAGCCGCACGCATACGTTCTTGCGCTTTACGCATCTTGGCTGCGGCAACCATTTCCATGG
>JAVHQS010000076.1:0-13237 GCA_036171255.1 Gallionella sp. | reverse complement strand
AAAATGAAATTGGTCGAAAACAATATGGGCAAACACATGTTCACCCACTTGGACGCGCTGGAAAGCGAATCCATTCACATCATGCGCGAGGTCGCGGCGGAGTGCAAAAATCCGGCGCTGCTGTTTTCCGGCGGCAAGGATTCCATCGTGATGCTGCGCCTGGCGGAGAAGGCGTTCCGTCCGGCGAAGTTTCCGTTCCCGCTGGTGCACATCGACACCGAGCACAACTTCCCCGAAGTGATCGCGACGCGCGACAAGCTGGCCGCCGATCTGGGCGAGCGGCTGATCGTGCGTTCGCTGGAAGACTCGATCAAGCGCGGCACCATCGTCATCAAGGACGAGAGCAAGCCGCGCAATCCCTATCAATCCGTGACGCTGCTGGAGACCATCGCCGAGTTCGGCTTCGACGCCTGCATGGGCGGTGCGCGGCGCGACGAGGAGAAGGCGCGCGCCAAGGAGCGCATCTTTTCGTTCCGCGACGAGTTCGGCCAGTGGGACCCGAAGAACCAGCGCCCGGAACTGTGGGACTTGTACAACACCCGCGTGCATCCCGGCGAGAACATCCGCGTGTTCCCGATCTCCAACTGGACCGAGATGGACATCTGGCAATACATCGAGCGCGAGCGGCTGCACATCCCGGACATCTACTACGCGCATGAACGCGAGATCATCCGCCGCAACGGGCAGCTGGTGCCGGTGTCGCACCTGGTGCAGCCGAAGCCGGGCGAGCAGGTGGAACGGATCATGGTGCGCTTCCGCACCGTGGGCGACATGACCTGCACCGCGCCGGTGGAATCCACCGCCTGCTGTGTGCGGGAGATCGTCGAGGAGACCGCCGCCACACGCATCACCGAGCGGGGCGCGACGCGCCTGGACGACCAGACCTCGGAAGCTTCGATGGAGCTGCGCAAGAAAGAAGGGTACTTTTAGGTGAAACGTGATGCGCCGTTACACGGCTTAAGTGAAAGGTGAAACGAAACTGCGGTGCAGTTGCTTTTCACCTTTCCCGTTTCACATTTCACTGAGTTTATGAGGTTACAGATTATGAGCAACACGACACAACTGTTACGTTTCATCACCGCAGGCAGCGTGGACGACGGCAAGAGCACGCTGATCGGTCGCCTGTTGCACGACTCGAAATCCATTTTCGAGGACCAGCTCTCAGCGATCAGCAAGACCAGCGAGAAACGCGGCATGGCCGCTGTCGATCTTTCCCTGCTCACCGACGGCTTGCAGGCCGAGCGCGAGCAGGGCATCACCATCGACGTGGCCTACCGCTATTTCGCCACGCCCAGGCGCAAGTTCATCATCGGCGACACGCCGGGGCACGAGCAGTACACGCGCAACATGGTGACGGCGGCTTCCACGGCCAATCTCGCGATCATCCTGGTCGATGCGCGCAAGGGCGTGCTGACCCAGACGCGCCGCCATACCTACCTTGCCAGCCTGGTCGGTGTGCCACACATCGTGCTGGCGGTCAACAAGATGGACATGGTGGATTACTCGAAAGCGCGCTTCGAGGAGATCGTCGGCGAGTATCGCAAGTTCGCCGCGCAACTGAACCTGCACGACGTGCATTGCATCCCGCTATCCGCGCTGAACGGCGACATGGTGGTGGAGCGCGGCGGCAGCCTGGACTGGTACATCGGCCCGACCCTGCTGGAGCTGCTGGAGACGGTGGTGATCGACCACGACGTGAACACTAGCGACTTCCGCTTCCCGGTGCAGTGGGTATGCCGTCCGCAGACCGAGGAATACCACGACTTCCGCGGCTTCATGGGGCGCATCGAGGCTGGCTCGGTGTCGGTCGGCGACGAGATCACCGTGCTGCCGTCCGGCCGCACCAGCAAGGTCAAGGAGATCGTCACCTACGACGGCAAGCTGCAGGCTGCCTATGCGCCGCAATCCATCGCGATCACGCTGGCCGATGAGATCGACATCTCGCGCGGCGACATGTTCGTGAAGAGCAGTGCTCACCCACCCAAAGTGGAGAAGGAATTCGAAGCGATGTTGTGCTGGCTGTCGGAAACACCGCTCGACAAGAATCGCAAATACCTGGTCAAGCACACCACGCGCACGGCGAAGTGCCTGTTCTCCGGCATCGACTACCGTGTGGATGTGAACACGCTCGAGCGGCACGCCGACCCGACGGTGAACATGAACGACATCGCGCATGTGGCGATCAAGGTGCAGCAACCGCTGGTGTTCGACCATTACCTGATCGATCACGGCACCGGCAGCTTCATTGTCATCGACGAGGCGACCAACAACACCGTTGCGGCGGGGATGATCGTTTAGGAAGCCACGCAAACCTGCTGCGCGTTTCGATGGCTGCGTTGCGCGGTGCGCGAAATCCTCATGTACTTTATGTGCATTCCGGTTTGGCTACGACTAACCTGAAGGTAAGTCTTCGCCGCAACTGCGTTGTCTGTGCTCTGTGCGCCTTGCCCTCGAATCGCTCGCGACGGTTTTCGAGGCTTCCTTGCCGCATTGGAGTGAGTGGCTGTGCCTGTGGTATCTTCCTTCTGTCTGAATTTGATGCCACCTTGACCCCATGAGCCTGTTTGCCCTGATCGCCGCGCTGTTGCTTGAGCAACTCCATCCGCTCTCCTCGCGCAGATACCTGTACGGCTGGCTGACCCGGTACGTCGATTTCTTTCAGCATCACTTCAATGCCGGCCAGCACAAACACGGCAAGATCGCCTGGCTGCTCGCCGTGTTGCCGCTGCTCATCGTCGCGGTGCTGTTGTCGGTGCTGTTGCATCACGTGCATCCGGTCTTTTCCTGGGCATTCAACGTGCTGGTGTTGTACCTCACGATGGGCTTCCGCCAGTTCAGCCATTACTTCACCGACATCCATCAGGCGTTGCGCGACGACAAGCTGGACGAGGCGCGCAGCCTGTTGTCCCGCTGGCGCGGGATGCCCGCGCATGAGCTGAATGCCGAAGAGGTGGCGCGCGTCAGCATCGAGGAAGCGCTGCTCGCGTCGCACCGCAACGTGTTCGGCGTGATCGCCTGGTTCGTGCTGTTCAGCGCAGTCGGCCTGGGCGGCGCGGCGGGCGCGTTGCTGTATCGCCTCGGGCAATTCCTGCGCAGCCGCTGGGGCGACGAGGATCAGGACGAGTTCGGCGGCTTCGCGCGCCAGGCGTTCCACCTGCTGGAATGGTTGCCGATCCGCATGACCGCCGCGACCTTCGCCATCGTCGGCGATTTCGAGGACACGGTGTATTGCTGGCGCACGCAGGCGGGCAACTGGTCAGATAAAGAAGCGGGGATATTGCTGGCCAGCGGCGCGGGTGCGTTGGGCGTGCGTCTGGGCATGCCGATTCCGCAAGGCGGCCTGCCGCTGGACCGGGCCGAACTGGGTGTCGGCGACGAAGCCGATGCCGACTTCATGCAAAGCACCATCGGGCTGGTGTGGCGCTCGGTGGTGTTCTGGCTGATCCTGTTGCTGCTGCTGACGCTGGCGAGTTTGCTGGGGTAGGCGTGGTTATTCATACTGAATGGTCCTATTTTCGTTATCACACTGTTGTTCTGCGCAGGCTGTGAGCGTGACTCATCGAAAAGCGTCATGGATAGTTTCCCTATCCACCAAACTTCTCAAGCTTCATCAGGAGTTAAGGTGGCCCCACAAGGACAAGTGCCACACCATCACACTCGACAACGGTAAAGAGTTTGCGGGGCATGAAAGCATCGCGGCAGAGCTGAAGGCATCGGTTTATTTCGCGCACCCATACAGCTCTTGGGAGCGGGGTCTGAACGAGAACAGTAACGGGCTAATCCGGCAGTACTTTCCCAAGGGGATGGACTTGACCAATGTCACAGATGAGCAAGTGCGGTTGGCGGTAGAACGGCTTAACCACCGGCCACGCAAAGTGCTGGGGGGAAGATCGCCGTATGAAGTATTATTCGGGGTGGAAATGCGCTACACCAAGCCACCATCGGCTGTTGCACTTCGAACTTGAATCCGCCTAATGAATCATTCGGGTTAAATTCGCTTCGCCAGTTCCGCCGCCTTGCCGAGGTAGGTATCCGGCGACAGTTGCAGCAGGCGTTGTTTTTCCGCTTCCGGAATTTCCAGCGTGTTGATGAAGGCTTGCAGCGAGGCGCGGTTGATGGCATCTTTGCCGCGCGTCAGCTCTTTCAGTTTGTCGTAGGCATTCTCGATGTTGTAGCGGCGCATCACGGTCTGTATCGGCTCTGCCAGCACTTCCCAACTCGCGTTCAAATCATCAGTCACGCGTTGCGGATTGGCTTCCAGCTTGTTCAGGCCTTTCAAACAGGATTCATAAGCGAGCAGGGTGTAGCCGAGCGCCACGCCCATGTTGCGCAACACCGTGGAGTCGGTGAGGTCGCGCTGCCAGCGCGACACCGGAAGCTTTTCGGACAGGTGCTTCAGCAGCGCATTGGCCAAGCCGAGATTGCCTTCCGAATTCTCGAAATCTATTGGATTTACTTTATGCGGCATGGTCGATGAGCCGACCTCGCCCTTGACTACTTTCTGCTTGAAATAGCCCAGCGAGATGTAACCCCAGATGTCGCGGTTCAGGTCGATCAGGATGGTGTTGATGCGCGCATAGGCATCGAACAGCTCGGCCATGTAGTCGTGCGGCTCGATCTGGATGGTATAGGGGTTGAAGGCGATGCCGCGCGCGGTGACGAAGCGTTGCGCGAAGCCTTCCCAATCCACGTCCGGATAGGCGGACAGATGGGCGTTGTAGTTGCCCACCGCGCCGTTGATCTTGCCAAGGATCTCCGCTGCGGTGAGACGTTGTTCGGCGCGCTGCAAACGATACACCACGTTCGCCATTTCCTTGCCCAGCGTGCTCGGCGTGGCGGTCTGGCCGTGGGTGCGGCACAGCATCGGCAGTTCGGCCAGTTGATGCGCGAGATCTTTCAGCCGGACGATCAGCCCTTGCAAGGCGGGCAGCATCACGGCTTCACGCGCACCCTTGAGCATCAGCGCGTGGCTCAGGTTGTTGATGTCTTCCGAAGTGCAGGCAAAGTGGATGAATTCCAGTACTTTGGCGGTCTCCGGGTTGCTGACCAGCTTCTCGCGCAACCAGTATTCCACTGCCTTCACGTCGTGGTTGGTGGTTCGCTCTATCGTCTTGATGGCGGCCGCGTCATCTTCGCAGAAGTTGGTGTTGAGCGCGTCCAGTTGCGTGATGGTCGCGGCGGAGAACGGCGCGATCTCGGGGATGTCGGCTTGCGCGCTGAGCGCCTTGAGCCATTCGATCTCGATCAGCACGCGAAAGCGGATCAAACCGAATTCGCTGAAGTAGCCGCGCAACGCATCCACCTTGCCGTGATAGCGTCCGTCCAGCGGGGAGAGGGCGGTGAGTTTGGTGAGAGTGGTCATGGCAATACCTTGCATCGGAAAGCGCGCATTTTACGCGAATCGGGATGTTTCTATATAGCCCGTTCGCCCTGATAACCAGCGACTTGGCTGTCGCCTTTTGGCAGCCTAGTCGAATGGCTAGTGGTTTCAACAGCTTGTCGAAGGGTTGGCTACGGCCGCCTGATCCACCCATTCATGGTTCGACAAGCTCACCACGAACGGGTTAAGCCAGCGGCTTATCGATGATCGCGCCTCCCAGGCAGACAGCGCCGTCATACAGCACCACCGACTGCCCGGGAGTGACGGCCCATTGGGCTTCGTCGAACGCGATCTCGCAGCGGCTATCCGCGAGCTGTGTGAGATGACACGGCGCATCGGCTTGCCGATAGCGCGTCTTCGCGGCGTAGGGATGGTCGAGGGCGGGTGCTGTGCCGCTGATCCAGTGGCTGTCCAGTGCAGACAATCGCGGTGCGAGCAGCGCGGGATGGCCGTGTCCCTGCACCACGATCAGGCGGTTGTTGCTCATGTCCTTGCCGGCGACGAACCACGGTTCGCCGGAGGCTTCCTTTGCTCCACCGATGCCCAGCCCCTGGCGTTGTCCGATGGTGTAGAACGACAGGCCGATGTGTTGCCCGACCACCTTGCCTTCGGGCGTGCGGTTGCGAGACGGTGGTGCGGAGCACTCAGGTGCGGGAGCAACCGCATGTGACCCCCTCCCGCAATCGGGCCTATTGGCTAACGTGCCGGGGGTCCACATCTCGCCCGGTTGGGTCGGCAGGTAGCGGTTGAGGAATTCGCGGAACGGACGCTCGCCGATGAAACAGATGCCGGTGCTGTCTTTCTTGGCGTGGTTGGACAAGCCATGCTGCTCTGCGATCGCGCGTACTTGCGACTTGAGCAGCTTGCCGAGCGGGAACAGTGCGTGGCTCAACTGCTTCTGATTCAGGCGGTGCAGGAAGTAGCTCTGATCCTTGCTGTCGTCTTCGGCCTTGAGCAATTGGACCAGCCCATCCACCTCGCGCACTTGCGCGTAATGTCCGGTGGCAATGGTATCCGCACCGAGTTGAATGGCGTGATCGAGGAACGCCTTGAACTTGATCTCGGAATTGCACAGGATGTCCGGGTTGGGCGTGCGTCCGGCCTGGTATTCGCGCAGGAAATAGCTGAACACGCGTTCCTTGTATTCCCTGGCGAAATTCACCGCTTCGATCGGGATGCCGATGGTGTCGGCCACCGAGACCGCATCGATGAGATCTTGGCGCGACGAGCAGTATTCGCTGTTGTCGTCATCTTCCCAATTCTTCATGAACAGGCCGATCACGTCATAGCCCTGTTGCTTGAGCAGCAGCGCGGTGACCGAGGAGTCCACTCCGCCGGACATGCCGACGACGACGCGCTTAACGGACATAGACTTTCTCCGTCATTCCCGCGCAGGCGGGAATCCAGTCGATAAAACAAAATTCCGTGCAACGGAACAACAACATATTTGCCCGCTCCGCGGAATAGTTAACTGCTGGATTCCCGCCTGCGCGGGAATGACTGGGTAGACTAGTCATAGTGCACCAGCAGTTCGAGCGGGTAGCGTTTGCCCGCGAGATAGTCTTCAATGCAGCGCAGGATCAGCGGACTGCGATGGCGCGCCTGACAGGCGCATATCTCATCGGGTGTCAGCCACACGGCTTGCAGGATGCCGGTGTCGAGCGGACGGCTTGGCTCATGCCCGGTAAGCATGCCGGTGAAAGCGAAGCGCAGGTAAGTGGTATCTGATTCGTTGGAATGCCAGCGATAGATGCCGAGCAGGTGTTGCGGGACAAAGTGATGGGCGGTCTCTTCCAGAGTCTCGCGCGCTACCGCAGCCAGCAACGATTCATCGGCTTCCAGATGTCCGGCGGGCTGGTTGAAGCGCACTCCCTGCGAAGTTTCTTCCTCGACCAGCAGAAATTTTCCATCGCGCTCGATGACGGCGGCGACGGTGACGTTGGGTTTCCAGATCATTTTCTATCCTGCAAAAACAAAAAAGGCAGGGTCGCCCCTGCCTTTCTATGCTTGTGCCAGATTACTTGGCAGCAGCGTCAGCCTTGGCTTCAGCCTTCTTTGCTTTCTTGTGCTTCTTGGCATGCTTAGCTGGCTTAGCAGCTTCAGCAGCAGGAGCGGCAGCAGCAGCAGGAGCAGCGGCAGCAGCAGGAGCAGCGGCAGCGGCAGCGGCAGGAGCGGCAGCCTTGGCAGGAGCTGCATCAGCAGCAACAGCGGAGAAAGAAACAGCGGCGAATACGGCAGCGATCAGTACGGATAACAGTTTGCTCATTTTGAACTCCAAGTTTTAGTAGATTGATAAACGTTTATGACACTACTGTGTCGGTGTCTATAACGCATTGCACAATTGTTCGGTTGACACCGTTAAACGCTAATTGTTTGTGGTGCCGGGGGGGGGACTCGAACCCCCACGCCATCGCTGGCACCGGATTTTGAGTCCGGCACGTCTACCAGTTCCATCACCCCGGCGAAGCGGGCGCATTATCCATGAAACAGTTTGCCGCATCAACTACAATCGCCCCTTTGAAAATAAAACCTACTGCGCGAATCAATAGCTGCGTTGTATGGTGCTCGCTCCTTCGTCTATCTGTTCGATATGCCTCGGTCGCTGTGCGCCACGCGCCTTGCTCTCGAATCGCTCGCTACGGTTTTAAGGTTATTGGTTATGCGTACTGAAGAATTCGATTTTGTATTGCCTGAGCAGTTGATCGCACAGCATCCGCCCGAGCGGCGCGGTGCGAGCCGGCTGTTGTATGCGCATGACGGCGTGCTGGAAGATTGCCGCTTTGCCGATTTGTTGCGCCTAGTCAGTCCGAATGATGCGCTGGTGCTGAATGACACGCGCGTCATCAAGGCGCGGCTGTTCGGCAGCAAGGAAAGCGCAACAACGTCACGCAATTCTCTATCGGCTAAAGCCGATGAGAAGTTTACAGGCGGGAGGGTCGAGGTGTTGATCGAACGCGTGCTGAACGAGCATGAAGTGTTGGCGCAAGTGCGCGCCAGCAAGTCGCCCAAACCGGGCGGACGTCTGTTGTTGAGTGACGCTTTGCCGGTCGAGGTGCTGGGGCGCGCGGGCGAATTCTTCCATTTGCGCTTTGCCTCCGGGGAAGATGTGTTGGCTTTGCTGGAGCGCTACGGTCAATTGCCGCTGCCGCCCTACATCACCCACGCGGCGGAGGCCGAGGATGAGCAACGCTATCAGACGGTATTTGCGCGCGAGGCGGGCGCCGTTGCGGCACCCACGGCGGGCTTGCACTTCGATGAGGCCATGCTGCAAGCCTTGCGCGACAAGGGTGTGCGGATCGCCTATGTGACCTTGCATGTCGGTGCGGGAACGTTCCAGCCGGTGCGCGCCGAGCATATCCGAGAGCATGCGATGCACAGCGAACGCTACGAAATTCCGCCTGCAACCGTTGCTGCCATCGCACAAGCGCGCGCGGCATGCGGGCGGGTGATTGCGGTAGGGACGACCAGCTTGCGTGCGCTGGAAAGTGCGGCGGCTGGTGGAGAGTTGGTTGCCGGAACCGGTGAGACGCGCATCTTCATCACGCCCGGCTACCGCTTCCGCGTGGCGGATCTGTTGCTGACCAACTTCCACTTGCCGCGCTCCACGCTATTGATGCTGGTGTGCGCCTTCGGCGGGATGGACAAAATGCTGGCGGCGTATCGCCATGCCGTTGCGAATGAATATCGTTTCTTCAGCTATGGCGATGCGATGCTGATCGAGAAAAGTAATAACTAAAGGGTAGTGATGGAATTTTCTTTGTTTAACGCTTCAGGTGCGGCGCGACGCGGCCAATTGACGTTGGCGCATGGCACGGTTCAGACCCCGGCATTCATGCCGGTCGGCACTTATGGCACGGTGAAGGCGATGTCGCCGCAAGAGTTGAAGGACATGGATGTGCACATCGTGCTGGGCAACACTTTCCACCTGTGGCTGCGTCCCGGGCTGGAGGTGATCGCGGCGCATGGCGGGCTGCACCGCTTCATGGGCTGGGATGGGCCGATCCTGACCGACTCCGGCGGGTTCCAGGTGTTCAGCCTGGGAGAGTTGCGCAAGATCACCGGCGGGGGGGTGGAGTTCAGGTCTCCGGTGAACGGCGACAAATGTTTCCTGTCGCCGGAAGAATCCATGCGCATCCAGAAGGTGCTCAATTCCGACATCGTGATGATCTTCGACGAATGCACGCCGTATCCGGCGGACGAGGAGGTGGCCGGGGTGTCGATGCGGCTGTCGCTGGATTGGGCAGGGCGCAGCAAGCGTGCCCATGAGGGCAATCCCAACGCACTGTTCGCCATCGTGCAGGGCGGCATGCACGAACCTCTGCGCGACGAATCGCTGGCCGGGCTGACCAGCATCGGCTTCGACGGCTATGCCATCGGCGGGTTGTCGGTGGGCGAGCCCAAGGAAGATATGCTGCGCATCCTCAAGCACACCGCGCCGCAGTTGCCGCAGGACAAGCCGCGCTACCTGATGGGCGTGGGGACGCCGGAAGACATCGTGGCGGCGGTCGGGCAGGGCATCGACATGTTCGACTGCGTGATGCCGACGCGCAATGCGCGCAACGGCCATCTGTTCACGCGGCATGGCGACGTGCGCATCAAGAACGCGCAATACCGGCTGGATACGCGTCCGCTGGATGAGGATTGCCAGTGCTACGCCTGCCGCAATTTCAGCCGCGCCTACCTGCACCACCTGCACCGGCTCGGCGAGATCCTTGGCGCGCGCCTGAATACCATCCATAACCTCCATTACTACCAGGACCTGATGCGCGACATCCGCGCCGCCATCGAAGCGGATGCATTTGAAGCGTTCGTGGCAAGATTCGACCGGATGCGCGCCGGAGTGCGGTGAGAGTCTGAAGCTTCGTGCTAAAATGCGCGCCTTTTGAATTGTCTTCGGAGATTGTAATGATGTTTATCGGTAATGCTTATGCTGAAGCGGCTGCCCCGGCAGCGGGTGGCGGGATCATGGATTATCTGCCGCTGGTCGCGTTGGTCGCGGTGTTCTATTTCATGGTGCTGCGTCCGCAATCCAAGCGCGCCAAGGAACTTAAAGCGATGATGGAAGCGCTGCAGCGCGGTGACGAGGTCGTCACGACGGGTGGCGAAGTCGGGCTGGTCAATAAAGTGTACGAGCAATATGTCGCCGTAGAACTGGCCGAGAACCTCGTGGTGACCGTGCAAAAGAGCGCCATTCAAAGCGTGCTGCCCAAGGGAACCATCAAGTCCATCAAGTAAGTGTTCTCGTCGAGAGCATGTTGCGCGCATCACTTTAGAGGTTGTTATGAACCGTTATCCCCTGTGGAAATATCTGCTGATTCTGGCCGTGTTGCTGGCCGGGTTGATCTACACCCTGCCGAACTTCTTCGGCGAATCGCCCGCCGTGCAGGTATCGCCGCTGCGCGCCAGTCTGAAGGCCGATGCTGCATTGCTGGGCCGGGTGGAATCGGCGCTCAAGAGCGCCAATCTCAACGCGGACATGGTCGCGCTGGACGGCAATAGCGTGAAGGCGCGGTTTGCCGATACCGATGCGCAACTGAAGGCCAAGGATATTTTGCTCGGCCAGTTGGGTGAGGATTATGTGGTTGCGCTCAATCTGCTGTCGCGTTCGCCGCAGTGGCTGACCAACCTGCACGCGCTGCCGATGTATCTCGGCCTGGACTTGCGCGGCGGGGTGCATTTCCTGCTGCAAGTGGACATGAACGCCGCGCTGAGCAAGGCGCTGGAAGCCGCGACCGGCGATTTTCGCAGCGCGCTGCGCGAACAGAATGTCGCCTATTCCGGCGTGAGCCGCGACGGCAAGCTGGTGCTGGTGAAATTCCGCGATGCCGAAGCGCGCGGCAAAGGCGAAGCGGAGATCAGGCAGCGTTTTCCCGATTACGCGCTGACCGGCAAAGAAGAAGGCGGCGAGTTCGTGTTGCAGGCGTCTCTCAAGCCGGAAGCCGAACATCGCATCCAGGAATCCGCGGTGCAGCAGAACTTGCTCACCTTGCGCAACCGCGTCAATGAACTGGGCGTGGCCGAGCCGGTGATCCAGCAGCAGGGCGCGGATCGCGTCGTGGTGCAATTGCCCGGCGTGCAGGACACGGCGCGCGCCAAGGACATTCTGGGCCGCACGGCGACGCTGGAAGTGCGTTTGGTGGATGACGAGCATCAAGTCAGCGAAGGCGGCGTCGCACCGTTCGGCACGGAGATGTTCAAGGACCGCGAAGGCCATACCCTGCTGGTGAAGAAGCAGGTGCTGCTGACCGGCGAACGCATCAACGACGCGCAGCCCGGCTTCGATAACCGCAACAACGAACCCGCCGTACACATCAATCTGGACGGTGTGGGGGCGCGCAAGTTCAAGGAAGCGACGCGCGAGAACGTCGGCAAGCGTATGGCGATCATCCTGTTCGAAAAGGGCAAGGGCGAGATCGTCACCGCGCCGGTGATCCGCGAGGAGATCGGCGGCGGCCGCGTGCAGATCAGCGGCAAGATGAGCACCGAAGAGGCGCAGGATACTTCGCTGCTGCTGCGTGCCGGCGCGCTGGCGGCTCCGATGGAGATCGTCGAAGAGCGTACCGTCGGGCCCAGCCTCGGTGCGGATAACATCGCGCGCGGTTTCAATTCCACCAAGATCGGTTTCATGATGATCGCGGTGTTCATGGTGGTCTACTACCTGATGTTCGGCACGATCTCGGTGCTGGCGCTGGCCGCGAATTTGCTGCTGCTGGTGGCGCTGCTGTCGATGCTGCAAGCCACGCTGACCCTGCCCGGCATGGCGGGTATCGCGCTGACGCTGGGTATGGCGATCGATTCGAACGTGTTGATCAACGAGCGCATCCGCGAAGAATTGCGCAACGGCATCTCGCCGCAGGCCGCGATCCATGCAGGGTATGACAATGCGTTCGCGACCATCGTGGACTCCAACATCACCAACCTGATCGCCGGTATTGCGCTGTTCCTGTTCGGCTCCGGGCCGATCAAGGGTTTCGCGGTGGTGCTGTGTCTGGGTATCCTGACCTCGATGTTCAGCGCGGTGCTGGTGTCGCGCGCGATGGTGAATCTGTTCTACGGCAGTAAAGCGCGTCTCGCAAAAGTGGCCATAGGTTAAGGAAAATTCGCGCAGCGAGACGATTGTCCCCTCACCCGCTTGGCGGGAGAGGGTTAGGGAGAGGGATACGTTCATGACTGGGTCATGAACGTCAGGTTAAGGAAACAACATGGAATTTTTTAAGATCAGGCACGACATCCCGTTCATGAGCTACGGGCGTTACACCACCGCCATTTCGCTGGTGACATTCCTGTTCGCGGTATTCTTTCTATCCACCAAGGGATTGAATTTCGGCGTGGACTTTACCGGCGGCACGGTGATGGAGGTGCATTACGCGCAGCCGGCCGATCTCGCCAAAGTGCGCGAGCAACTGGCTTCGGCGGGCATGTCGGATGCGCAAGTGCAGAACTTCGGTTCCAGCCACGACGTGCTGATCCAGATCCCGCTCAAGCAGAATCTTGCCGGCGCGAAGTTGAGCGAACAGGTGATGGAAGCGCTGCACAAGCAGGATGCCAGAGTGGAAATGCGCCGCGTCGAATTCGTCGGGCCGCAAGTCGGCAAGGACTTGATCGAGAACGGCGCGATGGCGCTGCTGCTGGTTTCGCTGGGTATCGTCGGCTATCTGTGGATACGCTTCGAGTGGAAGTTCGGCCTGTCTGCGATCATCGCCAACCTGCATGACGTGGTGATCATTCTCGGCTTCTTCGCGTTGTTCCAATGGGAATTCTCGCTGTCGGTGCTGGCGGCGGTGCTGGCGGTATTGGGCTATTCGGTGAACGAATCGGTGGTGGTGTTCGACCGGATCCGCGAAAACTTCCGCAAGA
>JAVHQS010000075.1:0-2832 GCA_036171255.1 Gallionella sp. | reverse complement strand
ATTATTTTGATCTCGGGCCGGTACTTTCCATGAGGTGCGCTTTGCAGTCAAGGGGGAAGCAGGATGCAGGATGCAGGATTCGGGATGCAGGGAAGTCAAAAACAGCGCAGCGATTTCCCTGAACCCTGCATCCTGCCTTTTCAAAGCAACACTCTTTCGATCCCGCCGTTGTTCGCCTTGTTCACATAATCGGCCAGCCAATTCCGACCAAGCAGATGCCTGGCCATTTCGACGACGATGTAATCCGACGAGGTGCCGCTGTCATCGTTGTAGCGGGACAGGCCCTGAAGGCAGGACGGGCAGGATGTCAGTATCTTCACTTCCCCGTCGAATCCATCGGCGCGCAGCGCGCCGGCACCCTTGCGCATCTCTTCTTCCTTGCGGAAGCGAACCTGCGTCGCGATATGCGGCAGAGCCACGCCGAAGGTGCCGGATTCTCCGCAGCAGCGTTCGTTGAGCGGCACACTCGTACTCATCAGCGTGTCCACTACCCGTTGCGACTTGTGGGTCTTCATCGGCGTATGGCATGGCTCGTGATACATGTACCTTACGCCTGTGGGTGTTCCCAGCTTTACTCCCTTCTCAAGCAAATACTCGTGAATATCGAGCAGCCGGCAGCCGGGGAAGATCTTGTCGAACTGGTATTTCAACAACTGGTCCATGCAGGTGCCGCACGACACGATCACGGTCTTGATGTCGAGATAGTTCAGCGTATTCGCCACACGATGGAACAGCACGCGGTTGTCGGTGGTGATCTGACTGGCCTTGTCGCCCAATCCCGATGCATTCTGCGGATAGCCGCAGCACAAGTAGCCCGGCGGCAACACGGTGATTGCGCCGGTCTCGTACAGCATCGCTTGCGTGGCCAGACCGACCTGGCCGAACAGGCGCTCCGAACCGCAGCCCGGGAAGTAGAACACCGCCTCGCTGTCTTCGCTCGGAATATGCGGATTGCGGATGATCGGCACGACGTTGCTGTCTTCGATGTCGAGCAGTGCGCGCGAAGTCTTTTTGGGCAGATTGCCCGGCATCGGCTTGTTGATGAAATGGATCACCTGAGCCTTGAGCGGCGCACCGCCGACCGTGGCCGGAGGGTGTTTGGTGAAGGACTTCAGCAGGCCGAAACGCTTGGCGACTTTATAGGCGATACGCTGCCCCTTGTAGCCCCATTCGATCATCACCTTGCGCATCAGCTTGATGGTGGTCGGGTCTGTAGCATTCAAGAACGCCATTGAAGCGGCGGTCACCGGATTGAATTTTTTCTTGCCCTGCTTGCGCAGGAAATTGCGCATCGCCATCGACACATCGCCGAAATCGATGTCCACCGGACAGGGATTCTTGCACTTGTGACATACCGTGCAGTGATCGGCCACATCGCCGAACTCGGCGAAGTGCTGGATGGAAACGCCGCGCCGCGTCTGTTCCTCATACAGGAATGCCTCGACCAGCAGCGACGTGGCGAGAATCTTATTGCGCGGCGAATACAGCAGGTTGGCGCGCGGCACATGCGTGTTGCACACCGGCTTGCACTTGCCGCAACGCAGGCAGTCCTTGATCGAATCGGAGATCTCGCCCAACTCGCTCTTCTCCAGAATCAGACTCTCCAGTTCCATCAAATTGAAGCTGGGGGTGTAGGCGCGTTCCAGGTTGCTGCCGGTCAGCAGCTTGCCCTTGTTGAATCGGCCTTCCGGATCGACTTGTCGCTTGTAGGCGGTGAACGCGGCGATCTCGTGCGGTTCGAGGAAGTCGAATTTGGTGATGCCGATGCCGTGCTCGCCGGAGATCACCCCGCCCAGATCCTTGGCCAGCCGCATGATGCGATCCACCGCGCCGTTGGCCTGTTGCAGCATCGCGTAGTCGTCCGAGTTCACCGGGATGTTGGTGTGCACGTTGCCGTCGCCCGCATGCATGTGCAAAGCGACGAACACGCGGCTCTTCAGCACGCTCTGATGGACGGCGTTGCACTGATCGAGGATGGGCTGGTAGGTGCTGCCGCTGAATATCTGGCGCAACGGTTCGCGCACTTCGAGTTTCCACGACGCGCGCAACAAGTGGCGCTGCACGGCGTCGAATACGGTGACGGCATCGGCGCGATCCTGCGGTGCGAACGGGCAGGCATCGAGCGGCACATCCAGATGGTCCAATAGCCATTGCCAGCGCGTGCGTATCTCCGCCAGTAGCTGCCTGGCATCCGGTGCGCGGTTGCCGAGCAGTTCCGCGTCGCCGATCTGTTTGTCGTCCTGGTAACGCAGCGGCAGTTCACCCCCGAAAAATTCATCCAGCGCGTCCAGCAGCTTGAGCTTGTTGTGCAGCGACAACTCGATGTTGATACGCTCGATGCCATCGCAGTAATCGCCCATGCGCGGCAGCGGGATGACCACGTCCTCGTTGATCTTGAACGCGTTGGTGTGCTTGGCGATGGCGGCGGTGCGCGCGCGATCCAGCCAGAACTTCTTGCGCGCTTCGGCGGACACGGCGATGAAGCCTTCGCCGTGGCGCAGATTGGCGAGGCGTACGATCTCCGAGGCCGCCTGTGCCGCCGCATCGGCATCGTCGCTCACCACGTCGGCGACCAGCACCATCTTTGGACGGGTGCCGCGCTTGGACTTGGTGGCATAGCCCACCGCCTTGAGATAGCGTTCGTCGAGATGTTCCAGTCCGGCGAGTTGGGCATCGGCATGGGCATCGAGGTAATCCTTGATTTCGACGATGGCGGGCACGGCCTCGCGTACCTGGCCGAAGAATTCCAGGCACACGGTGCGCGTATGTTTGTGCGCACGGTGCAGGATGAAGCGCGCCGAGGTGATGATGCCGTCGCAGCCTTCCTTCTGG
>JAVHQS010000074.1:0-13472 GCA_036171255.1 Gallionella sp. | reverse complement strand
AGAGGAAACGGAGGGGGCGGAGCTCTACCGCGATAGCGGTTTAGTTCAACGTGAAGTAGACCCCAATAAAAGACATAATCTTTTATCGGGACAGGTGGCTATTCTGCTTTTAGCAAATAAACCTTGATTCATATCAACCATAAGCGTAATTTGGCACACCTGTTTCAAAAATATTGGAAAAGTGAAACACACCTCTGATGCCCGCTCCCACTGATACCCCTGATACTCCTCATGCGCCCAAACTATTTGAGCAAGTTGTGGCTCGTCTGCGCGTAAAACATTACAGCCTGCGCACGGAAAGAACTTATGTGGACTGGATTAAACGCTTTATCTGGTTTCATGGCAAGCGGCATCCGAAAGATATGGGGGCTGCTGAAGTGGAGGCATTTTTATCGCATCTGGCAGTGGAACGCTCGGTATCGGCTTCCACGCAGAATCAGGCAAAAAGCGCGCTGTTGTTTTTATACAAGGAGGTTATGCAGCTTGAGTTGCCGTGGCTTGATAACATCACTCAGGCAAAAGCCCCTAAGCGTTTGCCGGTGGTAATGACGCGCGCCGAAGTTCAGGCCGTGCTTGCTCGTCTGGATGGCACGGTTTGGCTGATCGCCAGTTTGCTTTACGGGAGCGGGTTGCGCATTATGGAATGTCTGCGTATGCGGGTGAAGGATGTGGATTTGGCGCGTTGCGAGATTCTGGTGCGTGAGGGCAAGGGGTTCAAGGATCGAGTCACCATGTTACCCGCCTCTCTGGTGCAACCGCTCAAGCAACATTTGGAACGGATAAAAACGTTGCATGACGAGGATTTGTCCAACGGCTATGGCGAGGTGTACATGCCGATGGCGTTGGATGCGAAGTATCCAAGCGCGGGAAAATCGTGGGGGTGGCAATATATATTTCCGTCAAAAAAATTGTCGGTCGATCCGCGCTCGGGTGTGGTGCGTCGCCATCATGCCGATGAAAAAACCATTCAGCGTGCGGTAAAAAAGGCTGTGACAGCGGCAGGCATCGTCAAACTCGCCACACCGCATACTTTTCGCCATTCTTTTGCCACGCATCTGCTGGAAGGCGGCTACGACATTCGCACCGTGCAGGAACTGCTCGGCCACTCGGATGTTTCCACCACCATGATCTACACCCATGTGCTGAACAAAGGCGGCAGGGGCGTGGTGAGTCCGCTGGATAGATAAAACATGAACCCGTTACTTTCTATTGATTCGCTCACGACCGCTTTGCGCAACGGGGCGAATATCGTGGATGGCATTTCGTTCGACATCGCGGCGGGCGAGACTTTTGCGTTGCTTGGCGAATCCGGTTGCGGCAAATCTATGACGGCGTTGTCGCTGATGCGCCTGCTACCTGACGGCGTGGTGAATGCGGGCGGCGCGGTGCAGATGGAGGGCAGCGCATTGTTTGATTTGCCCGAGCGCGAGATGCGCGAGGTGCGCGGCGGCAGAATGGCGATGATCTTTCAGGAGCCGGGGCTGAGTTTGAATCCGGTGATGACGGTGGGGCGGCAGATCGCGGAGGTGCTGGAGCTGCATGGGGGGAATAAAAATGCCGTTCGGGCTGAGCTTGTCGAAGCCCCGCATGATTCCGGTAATACATGCCGATCACCCTTCGACAGGCTCAGGGCAAACGGGGATAGGGTTGAGGAGCGCTGCATCGAGTTGCTGGACCAGGTCGGCATCCCCGATGCGGTGCGTCGCCTGCACGAATATCCGTTCCAGCTTTCCGGCGGCATGAAGCAGCGCGTGATGATCGCGATGGCGCTGGCGGGCGGCCCGAAGCTGCTGATCGCCGACGAGCCGACCACCGCGCTGGACGTGACAATACAGGCGCAGGTGTTGCAACTGTTGCGCGATACGCAGGACAAGATGGGCATGGCGATGTTGCTCATCACGCACGACCTCGGCGTGGTGGCAGAGACCGCGCATCGCGTCGGCGTGATGTATGCCGGGCAGATCGTCGAGCAGGCCACGCGCGAACAGTTGTTCGCCCGACCGCTGCATCCCTACACGAAAAAATTGTTCGCCGCGTTGCCGAGTGCTGCGCGCACCGGGCAGCCGTTGAGCGCGATACCCGGCAATGTGCCGCCGCTGGGCAGCATCCGGCAGGGCTGCCGTTTCGCGCCGCGTTGCGGCCAGGCTTGGGCGCTGTGCCACGAGAAAACGCCGGAATGGACGACGGTGGCAGAGGGGCAGGGGGTGCGGTGCCATCTGTATGAGGATTCAGGATTCGGGATTCAGGATTCATCTGGCGTAGGATGGGTTGAGCGTAGCGATACCCATCAATTTCAAAACATTGGCGATGGGTATCGCTACGCTCAACCCATCCTACCGGCGTCGTTGTTGCAAGTCTCCGACTTGCGCGTTCACTTTCCTATCCGCAAAGGCATCTTGCAACGCGTAGTAGGGCAGGTGAAAGCGGTGGACGGTGTGTCGCTGGAGATACCTGAAGGACGTACGTTGGCGCTGGTGGGCGAATCCGGCTGTGGCAAGACCACGCTGGGCAAGGCGCTGCTGGGATTGATTCCGCCGACAGCGGGTAGCGTGCAGTTTGCCGGGCGCGAGTTGATCGGCTCGCGCTTTGCGCGCGCGCCGATGCAGATGGTGTTCCAGGATCCTTACGCTTCGCTGAATCCGAAGATGCGCATCGCAGAGATACTCGAAGAGGGCATGAGTGCGCTGAACATCGGCGGCAACAGCGGGGCGCGACAGGCGCATATCGACGGCCTGTTGGATAAGGTCGGTCTTGCGCGCGACAGCAAGTGGCGTTATCCGCATGAATTCTCCGGCGGGCAGCGCCAGCGCATCGCCATCGCCCGTGCGTTGGCAGTGTCGCCGCGCCTGTTGATCTGCGACGAACCGACCAGTGCGCTGGATGTGTCGGTGCAGGCGCAGATTCTGAACCTGCTGAAGACGCTGCAACAGGAATTGAATCTGAGCTATTTGTTCATCACCCACAACCTCGCGGTGGTGGAGTACCTCGCGCATGAGGTATGTGTGATGTATCTCGGGCGCATCGTCGAACGCGGCACGGCGGAAGAAGTGTTGCGCTCGCCCAGACATCCTTACACCCAGGCGCTGTTGTCTGCGGTGCCGCGCATCGATGGAAAGGGCAGGGAAACAATCAAACTGGCAGGCGATCTGCCGTCACCCGCGAACCCGCCGTCCGGCTGTCATTTCGCGCCGCGCTGCGCGCATGTCACTGCACGGTGCCGGGAAACATATCCGCAGGCTAGCCGCATCGCGGCAACGCACATCGTGCATTGCCATCTGTTTGATGATTAATTGGCCATACGTGTTGACGCGCTGTTAGCTTTGGATTAAAAAGGAAACGGAGTAACCCGGTTGTTATCGGGGAAATGTGTAACATGAAGCTGGGTTCTTTTAATGTAACGTTTTAAGGAGTAAATCATGAGCACCAAATTGTTGGAAGCATCAGGCGATGTCAGCAAAGAAAAACTGATGCAGGACTTGCGCGTGGTGGTGTCGGACGCCGAAGAATTGCTGAAAGCGACTGCCGGTCAGGCGGGTGAAAAAGTCAGTGCCGTACGCGAACGTATTCAGGAAAATCTGGTTGCAGCCAAAGCTCGTCTCGATGTGGCCGAAGCGGCGGTGATCGAGAAGACCAAATATGCTGCCAAGGCGACTGATGAGTATGTGCATGACAATCCTTGGAAGGCTGTCGGTGTCGCCGCCTGCGTAGGAGTGATTGTCGGTATGCTGATCGGTCGCGGCCGCTAAGCCATGGCGGAACAGGGTGCAGGGTTGATGGAGTCGGTAAAGCGACTGTTTGGCACGCTGTCCGCCATCGTTTCAACCCGGCTTGAACTGTTATCAAATGAGTTGGAGGAAGAACTTTTGCATCTGACGCAAATGTTCTTCTTTTCCGTGGTGGCGCTGTTCTGTTTTGGCTTGGCTGTGCTGTTGCTGACGGCGTTCATCGTGGTGCTGTTCTGGGATGATCACCGTCTTGCGGTACTCGGTTCGCTGAGTGTGCTTTTCTTCGCGTTGGGCACGGTGGTGTCGATGTTGTTGCGCAACAAGGCGCAGGCCAAAACCAAATTGTTTTCGGTCAGCTTGGCCGAATTGGCCGAGGACAGGGAACAGCTGGGTTCCAAGACATGAATGAACAAATGCTCGAAGTGATGCAACGTCGCGGAGAGCTGTTGGCGAGAATCGCCGTGCAGCGTGAGCAAGTAGCCGGGATCGGTGCGCGCTGGCAAACACCGCTGGCATTGGCCGATCAAGGTATTTCTGCCTTGCATTACGCACGATCACATCCTGTTTTGATTGGCGGTGTGGCTGCGCTGATTGCCGTTCGCCGGCGCGGCGTGGTCGGGATGGTGAAAGGCGCGTGGCGTCTGTGGAAGGTCTACCGATCAGTCGCAACCTTTGCCACCAGGTTATCCGCACGCTTCTGAGAGCGTATCCCTAATGGATGTTGTTGTAGGCAACCTGTATGCGTTTTTGCGGTTTGTTCGATGCTTGCTGTCTGATGGCGTTACGCCGTGCCAGTTTGTGAGACCGGATGCCGGCTTTTGCTAGGCGATTTGTAGCATGTCTGCGAGGTGCGGCTTGCGCGATAGTGATGGTCTGGCCCGGTTTGAGTTGTTTCAGTTTTCCGTTTGAGGCTTGCAGCGCAGCGACGCTGACATGGTAGCGCCGTGCCACGCCGGCCAATGTTTCACCCTTGCGCACCGTGTGTCTGATGGTGCGAGTAGCGCCGTCACTGTTGGGTGCGAGGTGCATGTTGAAGGCTGAGAAATCGTTTTCAGCCGCGTTGTCTTCACCATTGATCGGCACCAACAGGGTTTGTCCGGTACTGACATTGTTGCGGCCCAATCCATTCACCGACTTGAGTTTCTCGACCGACAAACCGAAACGCGGTGCGAGTTTGTCGAGGCGCTCGCCCTTTTGGGGTTGATAGGATTGCCAGCTGACCAGCGGCTTGTCGTAGCCTTCCAGATTTGCGCGGAAAGTTTCTACCTTATCCATCGGCAGCAGGATCAGATCGCTGTTGTCTTGCAGGATCACCGGACGGTTGTTGCCGGGATTGAGCGCCATGAATTCTTCCATCGAGACGTCGGCCAACTGTGCGGCCAGTTTGACGTCGATGTGTTTGGCCGTCGAGATGGCGGCGAAATAGGGTTCGTTGGGAATGTCTTGTAACACCAGACCAAAGCTGGCCGGATTCGCGACGATGTTCTTTACGGCCAGCAGCTTTGGCAGATAGTTGCGCGTTTCATCCGGCATTCTCAAGCTCATGTAGTTCACGGGCAGGCCGCGTCTGCGGTTGTGTTCCTGTGCGCGCTGCACTGCGCCTTCACCCCAGTTGTAGGCGGCCAGCGCCAGCTCCCAATCGCCGAACATGTCGTGCAATTTTTGCAGGTAATCGAGCGCACCGGTGGTCGCGCTGATGACGTCGCGACGGCCGTCATACCACCAGTTCTGCTGCATGCCGAAATTCTTGCCGGTGGAAGGGATGAATTGCCAGATGCCCGACGCGCGGCTGGTCGAATAGGCGCCCGGATTAAAAGCGCTCTCGATCATCGGCAATAAAGCGATTTCGCTGGGCATGCCGCGTCGCTCAACTTCGCCGGTGATGTAGTAGAGATAGCGGCGTGCACGGTCGGTCATGCGCGCGACGTAGCCGGGCCGGCTGGCATACCATTGCTCATGCTTGGCAACCAGGGGCGTGTCCATGTCGCGCATGGCGAAGCCGCCGCGGATGCGTACCCACAGGTCGCGCATGGACAGGTCGCTGTCGGAGATGAGTTCCAGTTTGATGTTGCGTGCCGACGAAAGCGATTCGGGCGGGAGCGTGTCGGTCAGCGAGGTGCTGAGTGCCAGTGTCTCTTCAGCAAGAGCCAGCGGCATGGCCGCAAACGTGACGATGGCGAGCAGTATCGAAAAAATCAGTCGGATCAAAGGCACGGGCGCGACTCCGGTGGTTTCAGAATTCCCGCGATGGTAGCCGAGGCATTGCGGCCAAGTCAATCGAAACAGTATGAATAAATTAAGGAAGCCGCTATAAAAGCTGATCTTCCACGAAATTGCCTTTGCGGGGTTTTGGTTGCATCGGCTGTGCTGATATGAACCTGCGCCGAAACCCGGCTACTTCGCATTGTTGTTATTGATTCGACACAAATTGAACTTGATTGCCGTTCGTGCTGAGCCTGTCGAAGCACAAGAATCCACTCACATTTCGACAAGCTCAATGCGAACGGATTCTTGGATAAAGTGTGCCGGATCAATAGCTTCTCTGTCTGTCAATCAGCGCACTGCATTTCTCAACTGCTCCAGAATCGCCGGGTTTTCCAGCGTGGAGACATCCTGCGCGATTTCCTCACCATTCGCGATGGCGCGCAACAGGCGACGCATGATCTTGCCGGACCGTGTCTTGGGCAGGTTGTCGCCGAAGCGGATTTCATCCGGCTTGGCGATCGGGCCGATCTCCTTGCTCACCCAGTTGCGCAGAGTTTCGGCGATCTCCCTGGCTTTGGCGGGATCGTCGGGGTGCGCGCCTTTCATCACCACGAATGCGACGATCGCTTCACCTTTGATCTCGTGTGGCCTGCCGACCACGGCGGCTTCCGCGACCAGCGGATTGGCGACCAGCGCGGATTCGATCTCCATGGTGCCGAGACGGTGGCCGGAGACTTTCAGCACATCGTCGTTGCGACCCATGATCCAGATGTAGCCATCTTCGTCGCGGTGTGCGGAGTCGCCCGCGAGATAGTAGCCGCGCATCTCTTCGGGAAAGTAGTTTTTCTTGAAACGTTCCGGATCCCCCCAGATGGTGCGGATCTGCGAGGGGAAAGGTTTCT
Organism: Gallionella sp.; assembly: GCA_036171255.1. Lineage (GTDB taxonomy): Bacteria > Pseudomonadota > Gammaproteobacteria > Burkholderiales > Gallionellaceae > Gallionella. Next base: position 6,640 of record JAVHQS010000074.1, on the reverse strand, counting down.
TGATGACCAGCGAGCCGCCATGCTGGCTTCCGACATCATGTCCGACTTCGTCCACCACGGCGACTTCGATGCCGGGAATGGGCAGGGTGCAGGAACCGGGTTTGGTCGGTACGGCGCCGGGCAACGGCGCGATCATATGGCAACCGGTTTCGGTCTGCCACCAGGTATCCACGATCGGGCAGCGCGACTGGCCGATGACGGTGTAGTACCACATCCACGCTTCCGGGTTGATCGGCTCACCCACTGTGCCGAGCAGGCGCAGCGAGGAAAGGTCATATTGTCCGGGCAGCTCGCCACCGAGTTTGATCAGCGAACGGATGGCGGTTGGCGCAGTGTAGAAGGTGGTGACCTTATGGTCCTGGATCATCTTCCAGAAACGCCCTGCATCCGGATAAGTCGGGACACCCTCGAAGATGACTTCGGTCGCACCCATCGCCAGCGTGCCGTAGGCGACATAACTGTGACCGGTGATCCAGCCCACGTCGGCGGTACACCAGAAGATGTCGGAAGGCTTGTAGTCGAACACCCATTGCATGGTGAGCATGGTACCGAGCAGATAGCCCGCGCTTGAATGCTGCACACCCTTGGGTTTGCCGGTGGAGCCGGAGGTATAGAGGATGAACAGCGGATGTTCTGCGCCCACCCATTCCGGTTCGCAGGTGCTGGACTGATTGGCGGTGATGTCGTGCCACCACACCTCGCGTGCCGGGTCGAATGACATTTCGCTGTTGGCGCGTCGATAGATGATGACGTTCTTCACGATATCGCAGCCTTCAAGCGCGAGCGCTTCGTCCACGATGGGTTTGAGCGGCATTTGTTTGCCGCCGCGCATCTGCGCATCGGCCGTGATGACGGCACAAGCCTGCGCATCGACGATGCGTTCGTGCAGGCTTTTTGAGGAAAAACCGCCGAACACCACCGAGTGGATCGCGCCGATGCGCGCGCAGGCTTGCATCGCGACCACCGCTTCGATGCTCATCGGCAGATAGATGATGACGCGGTCGCCATTCTTGATGCCGCGCGTCTTCAGTCCGTTGGCGAACTGGCATACGCGGGCATGCAGGTCGCGATAATTGATTTTCGTCACCGTGCCATCGTCGGCTTCGAAGATGATCGCGGTCTTTTCCGGCTGGGTGGCGAGGTGTCTGTCGAGGCAGTTCCAGGAGACGTTCAGTTCGCCGTCCTCGAACCATTTGTAGAACGGGGCGTTGCTGTCGTTCAGCGTCTTGGTGAAGGGCTTCTTCCACACGATGTTCCTGCGTGCCAAGTCGGCCCAATAGCCCGCATAATCCTTTTTCGATGCGTCGACCATCGCCTGATAGGCGGCCATGCCGGCCACATTGGCCTGCTTGACGAATTCATCGGAAGGATTGAAAACACGGGTTTCGTTCAATACGGACTGGATATTGGACATGCAGGCTCCTGGTGGCTGTTATTGCGTTCGTGAGGACAATGTTTTGAGTGGGCTAATGTAGATTTTTTCTGCTGATGGTGTCAACAGAAAACCCGTAAGCGATGTTCATGCGCAAGCGACAGGATATTTATGGCGGAATTTTGAGAGGAGGGGGTTTTACGGTATCATCGCGCCCCATGACCAAGTACATCTTCATTACCGGCGGCGTTGTCTCTTCCTTGGGTAAGGGCATCGCCGCCGCTTCTTTGGCGGCCATCCTCGAATCGCGCGGACTCAAGGTGACGATGCTCAAGCTCGACCCCTATATCAACGTCGATCCGGGCACCATGAGCCCGTTCCAGCACGGAGAGGTATTCGTCACCGAGGACGGCGCGGAAACCGATCTGGATCTGGGGCATTACGAGCGGTTCATTTCCGCCAAGATGCGCAAGGCCAACAATTTCACCACCGGGCAGATCTACGAAAGCGTGATCCGCAAGGAGCGGCGCGGCGAGTATCTGGGCAAGACGGTGCAGGTGATCCCGCATATCACCAACGAGATCCAGGCCTTCGTCGAGCGCGGTGCGGCCGCTTCGCATGACGGCAAGGCCGACGTGGCGATCGTCGAAATCGGCGGCACGGTCGGCGACATCGAATCGTTGCCGTTCCTCGAAGCCGCGCGGCAAATGGGCTTGCGCATGGGGCGGCACCAGGTAGCCTATGTGCATTTGACGCTGGTCCCTTACATCGCTACGGCGGGCGAGTTGAAGACCAAGCCGACCCAGCACAGCGTGCAAAAACTGCGCGAGATCGGTATTTTCCCGACCGCATTACTGTGCCGCGCCGACCGGCGCATCCCCGATGACGAACGCGCCAAGATTTCGTTGTTCGCCAATGTGCGCGAAGAGGCGGTGATCTCGATGTGGGATGCGGACAGCATCTACATGATCCCGCAAATGCTCAACCAGCAAGGGTTGGATCGCATCATTTGCGAAGAACTGGGTCTGGATCTGCCGCCCGCCGATTTGTCGGTATGGGCGCGGCTGGTGAACTCCCTGGAGAATCCGCAACATCAGGTCACCGTCGGCATGGTCGGTAAATATGTCGATCTCACCGAATCGTACAAGTCGCTGATCGAGGCGTTGCGCCATGCCGGGATACACACCGCCACCAAGGTGAATATCGAATATCTCGATTCCGAAGCGCTGGAAACCACCGGGATACAAGGCTTGACGCATTTCGACGCGATCCTGGTGCCGGGCGGTTTCGGCAAGCGCGGCACGGAAGGCAAGATCGCCGCGATCCGCTATGCGCGCGAGAACAAGATTCCCTATCTCGGTATCTGCCTGGGGATGCAACTCGCTGTGATCGAGTATGCGCGCCATATAGCGGGCATGGCCGACGCGAACAGCACCGAATTCGATCCGGAATCCGAACATCCGGTCGTCGCGCTGATCACCGAATGGCGCGACCGCGACGGCAGGGTCGAGACACGCAGCAGCGATTCCGATCTGGGCGGCACCATGCGCCTCGGTTCGCAACGTTGCCCGGTCAAGGCCGGCACACTTGCGCAGCGCATCTACGGCGACGAGGTGAACGAGCGGCATCGGCATCGCTATGAAGTGAACAACTATTACGTGCCCGCACTGGAAAAGACCGGACTGGTCATTTCCGCACGCACTCCTTCGGAGGACCTGCCGGAGATGATGGAGTTGCCGCAATCCATGCATCCGTGGTTCGTCGGGGTGCAGTTCCACCCCGAGTTCACTTCCACGCCGCGTGCCGGGCATCCGCTGTTCAAAGCCTTTGTTGAAGCGGCCTTGCAACGTCAGGCAACATCACAGAAGGCGGCAGCATGAAGTTATGTCATTTCGAGGCTGGGTTAAGCCAGCCGCTGTTCCTGATCGCGGGTCCGTGTGTGATCGAATCGCAGCAGATGGCGCTGGATACCGCCGGAGTTTTGCGGGAAATCTGCCGCGAATTGAACCTTCCATTCATTTACAAGTCTTCGTACGACAAAGCCAATCGCAGTTCGGGCAAATCGTTTCGCGGCTCCGGTCTGGATGCCGGACTGAAGATCCTCAGTGAAGTGAAAGCGCAGTTGGGCGTGCCGGTGTTGACCGACGTGCACAGCATCGACGAGATCGCGCCGGTCGCGGCCGTGGTGGATGTGCTGCAAACCCCCGCGTTCCTGTGCCGCCAGACCGATTTCATCCATGCCGTGGCACGCTGCGGACGCCCGGTGAATATCAAGAAGGGGCAGTTCCTGTCGCCGTGGGATATGAAGAACGTGGTGGACAAGGCGCGCGATGCGAGCGGTCAGGACAACATCATGGTGTGCGAACGCGGCGCGTCGTTCGGCTACAACAATCTGGTGTCGGATATGCGTTCGTTGGCCGTGATGCGCAACACCGGTTGTCCGGTGGTGTTCGATGCCACGCATTCGGTGCAGTTGCCGGGCGGACAGGGAACGGTCAGCGGCGGACAACGCGAGTTCGTGCCGGTATTGGCGCGTGCGGCGGTGGCGGCCGGTATTTCCGGCTTGTTCATGGAGACGCATCCGAATCCGTCGCAAGCGTTGTCGGATGGGCCGAACGCCTTCCCGCTGGGGCATCTCAAGGCGTTGTTGAAAACGCTGATGGCGTTGGATGTAACAGTCAAGCAGCAAGGTTTGATCGAAGAAAAAGTTGATTTGAAAAACGTTTAGAAGAAGGAAGAAGGAAAAAGTATGAGTGCAATAGTTGATGTGATCGCCCGTGAGATTCTGGATTCGCGCGGCAACCCCACCGTGGAGGCCGATGTATTGCTGGAGTCCGGTGTGATGGGGCGTGCCGCCGTGCCGTCCGGTGCCTCCACCGGCACCAGGGAGGCCGTGGAACTGCGTGACGGCGACAAGCGGCGCTATCTGGGCAAAGGCGTGCTGAAAGCCGTGGAAAATGTGAACACCGAGATTGCCGAAGCGATCATCGGGCTGGATGCCTCCGAGCAGTCCTTCATCGACCGGACCATGATCGAACTGGACGGCACCGAGAACAAATCGCGCCTGGGCGCGAACGCCATCATGGCGGTGTCGATCGCGGTCGGCAAGGCGGCCGCCGAGGAATCCGGCCTGCCGCTGTATCGCTACTTCGGCGGCGCGGCGCGCATGGAAATGCCGGTGCCGATGATGAATGTCATCAACGGCGGCGCGCATGCCGAAGGCGGTGCCGACATGCAGGAATTCATGATCATTCCGCTGGGCGCACAGAGTTTTCGTGAGGCGCTGCGTTGCGGCGCGGAAGTGTTCCATGCCCTGAAGGCGGTATTGCACAAGCGCGGCTTGCCGACCACCGTCGGCGACGAAGGCGGCTTTGCCCCCGCGCTGGGCTCCAACGAGGGCGCACTGAAGATCATCGTCGAGGCGATCGAGGCGGCGGGTTACGTGCCCGGCGCGGATGTGGCGATCGGCATGGATCCGGCGGCCTCCGAATTCTACAAGGATGGCCAGTACCACCTGAAGGCGGACGGTCTGGTGCTGAACTCCGCGCAGATGGTCGACCTGTACGCCACCTGGGTGGACAAGTACCCCATCATCAGCATCGAGGACGGCATGAGCGAACATGACTGGGACGGCTGGAAGCTTCTGACTGACCGTCTGGGAAAAACCATCCAGTTGGTGGGCGACGATATTTTCGTGACCAACACCAAGATATTGCGCGAAGGTATCAAGCGCGGCATCGCCAACTCCATCCTGATCAAGATCAACCAGATCGGCACGCTGACCGAAACCTTTGCCGCGATCGAGATGGCGAAACGTGCCGGTTACACCGCAGTGATCTCGCACCGCTCCGGCGAGACCGAAGACTCGACCATCGCCGATCTGGCCGTTGCGACCAACGCGCTGCAAATCAAGACCGGCTCACTGTCGCGCTCGGATCGCATGGCGAAGTACAACCAGCTGCTGCGCATCGAAGAAGACCTGGGTGATAGCGCTTCCTATCCGGGGCGCGATGCGTATTACCAGCTGAGCTAGAAGTTTTCTGGCCCGGCAGATCAGACTTCGCCCTTAGCCCAGCTCGGGGCGAATTTTTTTAATGGGGAGTTTGCGGACCGATGCGATTACTGAACGGATGTCGCCGTTGAGGTGAAACACATGCGAGCCATCACACTGATACTGGTTGTCCTGCTGCTGCTGTTGCAGTACCCGCTGTGGCTGGGCAAGGGCGGCTGGTTGAAGGTGTGGGACATGAACCGCCAGGTCGAAGCGCAGCAGCAGGCCAATCGGCAAACCCAGGCCCGCAATGCGTTGCTGGATGCCGAAGTGCGCGACCTCAAGCAAGGCACCGAAGCCATCGAAGAACGTGCGCGCAGCGAGCTGGGCATGATCAAACGCGACGAAGTGTTCTACCAGATACTGGAGAAGCCGTCCGCGCAATCGGCACAGAGGCAGCCGGCTGTCACGGCGGCCTCTTCCGTCTCCGGTGGCGCACGATAATCCATCGATTATTTTGTATCAACCAAGGAACCGGAGAATAGCTATGGGCGCACAGTGGAAAGCCAGACACAAGGAAATCGCAGCGAACGCAAAGGGCAAGATCTTCGGCAAGCTGTCCAAAGAGATCATGGTCGCCGCAAAAGGCGGTGCCGATCCCGACCTGAATTCGCGGCTGCGGCTGGTGGTCGAGCAAGCCAAGAAAGTCTCCATGCCCAAGGAAACGCTGGAGCGTGCCATCAAGAAAGGCGCGGGGCTGCTCGACGGCGGGGCGAGTCTGGAACGCCTGATCTACGAAGGCTTCGCGCCGCATAAGGTCCCCGTCATCGTCGAATGCCTGACCGACAACGTGAACCGCACCTATCCCAACATCCGCGTGTTGTTCCGCAAAGGCCAGCTGGGCGCATCGGGTTCCGTCTCGTGGGACTTCGACCATGTGGGCATGATCGAAGCGACACCGAATTCAAAAGACGTGGATGCGGAAGCCGCCGCCATCGAAGCGGGCGCGCAGGATTTTGAACCAGCCGAAGAAGGCGCAACGCTGTTCATCACCGACATCACCGATCTCGATGCCGTGTGCAAGGCGTTGCCCGCGCAAGGCTTTACCGTCATCTCAGCGCAACTCGGCTACCGGCCGAAGAATGCCGTCACGCTGAACGATGCCGAGCGCGAAGAAGTGGAAGCGTTCCTGGAAGCGATCGATGCGGATGATGATGTGCAGAACGTCTATGTGGGGTTGGCGGGGTAGAAATAACACAATTTGACCCCGGCACATT
>JAVHQS010000073.1:0-2865 GCA_036171255.1 Gallionella sp. | reverse complement strand
CAGGATTATCCCGGCGATCCGTTGGCGGGCATGGAATTCCAGCGCCGCTGGGAGTCGCGCGCCTACGAGCTGGGCGGCGGCACCTATCGGGCGCCGGGCCAACTGGTCGGCGATTTTCTGGCTGGCAAGCCTTCGACGAAATTCGGTGAAGTGCAACCGTCGTACACACCCGGCGTGCACCTGACCGACCTGTCCAGCGCGCTGCCGGACTACGCGATCGAAGCGATCCGCGAGGCATTGCCCGCCTTCGCGAAACAGATCGAGGGATTCGACCTGGCCGATGCGGTACTCACCGGCGTGGAGACGCGCACCTCGTCGCCGATCCGCATCAAGCGCAACAAGGATGATCTGCAAAGCATCAACACCAAAGGTTTGTATCCGGCCGGGGAAGGCGCGGGCTATGCGGGCGGCATCCTTTCGGCGGCGGTGGACGGCATCGAGGTCGCCGAAGCCGTCGCCCTGAGCATGACAGGCCGATGAACTTCCCCTGAACGAACCCTCAATCATCCAACCAGACATGACCAAGGATTCCGGCGTTGCCGTTGATAGTTTGCATGCAGAAGAGTTGGCTCTGCCGCCTGACGATTTCCTGCCTGATGAACCGGAAGGCGCGGCGTTTCACAAAGCTTTCCAGGCCTCCGGAATCGCAGGATTCGACTGCCGCTATCTGGCAATCTTCAGAAACGGTCAACGCGTTGCCGTTGTCCCTTATTTCCTGAACACCTTCAGCATCGGTACGCTACTGCCTGATGGCCTGCTGAAAAAATCCTTCGGGTGGATAAAGTTCAGGATCGCCTGCGTCGGACATCCCTCGACGGACTTCGGCATGATAGACGGGGATATTTCCGCCGACATCCTTGCCCTCGTCAATGCCACGCTGCGCGACAAGGCACCGCTGCTCGCCTACAAAGGCTTCGCAGACAACCTGCCACTGCCCGGATTCACGAAGGTGCGCGGCCTGCCGGTATCGGTACTGGCCATCAACGGCGATTACTACTCTGCGCTGGACGCGCGACGGCGCAAGGATCTCCGGCGCAAGCTGAAAAAAGCCGAACCGCTCAGATTCGAAGAAAGCGACGGTCTGCCGGAACATCTTGCGGAACGGGTTTACCGGCTTTATCTCAATACCTACGAACGATCGTCCATCCGCTTCGAGCGGCTTACGCCGGAATATTTTCAACAGACCGCCAGCCTCGGCAAGTATCTGTTGTGGTTCGAAGGCGAACGGCTGATCGGTTTTGCGCAACTGCTCTGCAAACGGAAAAAAATGGTCGGCAAATACATCGGCATGGATTACGGATGCAATCGCCGCTACCGCCTGTATTTCCTGTTATGCCTCAAGGCGATCGAAGCCTGCGTACGCGACGGATATGCGTCGCTCGACCTGGGCGTGACCTCATACCGTTTCAAACGCCTGCTGGGCGGCGAGCAGGTCGAGACCAGCATCTACTACCGGCACAATAATGCGCTGGTCAACAGGGTGCTCGGCAAACTGAAATGCCTGCTCGAACCCGCCGAACGGGAATTGCGCTGACCGGAATGAGGCGCCGAAAATAAAATTTCGCCGGCGCGCAATCTGGGCGAAAATACGCATCTTCTGCATTCGCCCGCGATGCAAAAACAGGATGCCGCCAATATGCTATTGATGATCGACAATTACGATTCATTCACCTACAACCTGGTGCAATATTTCGCCGAGCTCGGCGCGGACGTGGTGGTACATCGCAACGACGAGATTTCCGTCGAGCAGATCGCCGCGCTCAATCCGCAGCACATCGTGGTGTCGCCCGGCCCGTGCACGCCGAACGAAGCGGGTGTATCCGTGGCGGCGATCAGGCACTTCGCCGGAAAGATTCCGCTGCTCGGCGTGTGCCTCGGCCATCAGAGCATCGGCCAAGCCTTCGGCGGACGCATCATCCACGCCAAACAGCTGATGCACGGCAAGACCTCGCTGATCCATCATCACGGCAACAGCGTGTTCACCGGCCTGCCGAATCCCTTTACCGCGACGCGCTACCACTCGCTGGTGATCGAACGCGAATCGCTGCCGGATTGCCTGGAGATCACCGCCTGGACCGACGATGGCGAGATCATGGGGGTGCGCCACAAGACGCTGGCCGTGCATGGCGTGCAGTTCCATCCCGAGTCCATCCTCACCGAACACGGGCACGACATGCTGAAGAATTTTCTGGAAGGAAAGCCATGATCACTCCGCAACAAGCACTGGTACGCCTGATCGAGCAGCGCGAGATCTTTTACGACGAGATGCTGTCGTTGATGCGCCAGATCATGAAGGGCGAAGTCTCTCCCGCGCAGATCGCCGGGATACTGGTCGGTTTGCGCGTCAAGAAAGAGACCGTGGGCGAGATCTCCGCCGCCGCTTATGTGATGCGCGAATTTGCCACCAAAGTTCCGGTCGCGCGGCGTGAGCACCTGGTGGACACCTGCGGCACCGGGGGCGATACCTCGCACACCTTCAACATCTCGACGGCCAGCGCACTGGTCGCCGCGGCAGCGGGCGCGCATGTGGCCAAGCACGGCGGGCGTTCCGTGTCCTCGACCTGCGGCTCGGCTGACGTACTGGAAAAACTCGGCGTCAATCTCAACCTGACGCCGGAACAAGTGGGACGCTGCGTCGACGAGATCGGCATCGGCTTCATGTTCGCCCCCAACTTTCACGGCGCGATGAAATACGCCGCGCCGGTGCGCCGCGAATTGGGCGTGCGCACCCTCTTCAACGTACTGGGGCCGCTCACCAATCCAGCCGGCGCAGACAATCAGGTGATGGGCGTATTCCACCCGGATCTGGTCGGCATCCAGGCGCGCGTGCTGCAACGCCTCGGCAGCCACCATGTGCTGGTGGTG
>JAVHQS010000072.1:0-13633 GCA_036171255.1 Gallionella sp. | reverse complement strand
GCCGACGAACTGCTGTTCGGCAAGCTGGCGAACGGCGGCAAGGTCACCGTGGACGTGAAGGACGGCAAGGTGCAGCTTGAGTTTGCGGAAGACGCCATCCTCGCCTGATCTCGGCTATCGCGGGCGCTTCGCCCCTTCACCTACAGGCCCGCTGCACTTTGGTTCGCTGGTGGCAGCCGTGGGTAGCTATCTCGACGCAAGACATCACCAAGGCACCTGGCTGGTGCGCATCGAGGACCTCGATACGCCGCGCTGCGTAGCGGGTGCGGCGGACGACATCCTGTGCACGCTGGAGGCGTTCGGGCTGCATAGCGATGAACCCGTCCTGTACCAAAGCCAGCGCACCGCAGCTTACGACGAGGCATTGCACACGCTGCAAGAGGTTGGCGCGGTATATCCGTGCTGTTGCACGCGCAAGGAGATCGCGGATTCGGCGCTGCATGGCATAGAGGGGCTGGTCTATCCCGGCACATGCCGCAACGGCATTCCTGCTGGACGCGAAGGACGGGCGTGGCGAGTGCGGACGGATTACCAGTCCCTTCCCCCTTGCAGGGGGAAGGCTAGGATGGGTGTAGAACAGCATGAAATCCCAGCTTCTACCCCCTCCCCACCCCCCCCGGGAGGGAGTGTCGAGTTCGACGATGCGTTGCAAGGCCGCATCACCCAGTACCTCGAAAGCGAGATCGGCGATTTCGTGGTGAAGCGCGCCGACGGCCTGTTCGCCTATCAGCTCGCGGTGGTGGTGGACGATGCGTTTCAGAACATCACCGATGTGGTGCGCGGGGCCGATCTGCTCTACTCCACGCCGCGCCAGATCTATTTGCAGCGGCTGCTCGGCCTAGTCACACCGCGCTATATGCACCTGCCGGTAGCCGTCAATGCGCAAGGCGAGAAGCTCAGCAAACAGACGCTTGCACAGCCTGTCGGGAAGCGCGATACAGCCGCCACCTTGTTCGATGCGCTGGCGTTCCTGCGTCAGCAACCGCCGACAGAATTACGGCTTGGCACTGTCGAGGAAATGTGGGCGTGGGCAATCGCGAACTGGCAACCGGAAAGATTATCGAACTGTCCGCAGATTCCTGTTTGAATCAGTTGGACGCTGTCAGCTTGCGCACCACCTCGGCGATGCGCTGTGCGGATTGCTCGACCAATGCTTTGTCTTCGCCCTCCACCATCACGCGCAGCAACGGCTCGGTACCGGATGGACGCAGCAGCACCCGCCCTTTGCCATCCAGCAGGCGCTCGGCTTCTGTCACCGCATCCTTGACCGGCTGAAGTTCCAGCAGCGCGGCCGCCTTGCCCGTCACCTTCACGTTGACCAGCACCTGCGGGTACATACGCAGATCCCCCGCCGCTGCGGCGAGGCTTTGCCCGTTGGCGCGCAACGCGTGCAGCACTTGCAATGCCGAGATGATGCCGTCGCCGGTGCTGTGTTTGTCCAGGCAGATGATGTGGCCGGAATTTTCGCCGCCCAGTTGCCAGCCTTGCTGCTGCAACAGCTCCATCACATAGCGGTCGCCCACTTTGGCGCGCTGGAACGGAATACCCAAGCGCTGCATCGCATGTTCGAAGGCCAGATTGGTCATCAGCGTGCCGACCACTCCGCCGTGCAAGGTGCCTTGCGCCTGGCGATGTCTGGCGATCACGTACAGCAACTGGTCGCCGTCATAGAGCTTGCCTGTTGCATCGGCCATGATGAGGCGGTCACCATCGCCATCCAGCGCGATGCCGATGTCCGCCTTTTGTTCGACCACCGCCTTCTGCAGATTCGCGGGCGAGGTCGCGCCATAACCGTCGTTGATGTTCCTGCCATCCGGCTGCGCGCCGATGGCGATGACATCCGCACCCAGCTCGTGGAATACATGGCGCGCGATGTGGTAGGCCGCGCCGTGCGCGCTGTCCACCACGATCTTCATGCCGCGCAGATTCATCTCCGCCGGGAAGGTGCTCTTGCAGAATTCGATGTAGCGGCCGACCGCATCGTCGATGCGCTTGGCCTTACCCAGCCCATCCGAAGCATTGGTCTGCATCGGATTGTCCAACTCGGCCTCGATGGCGCGCTCGATATCGTCGGCCAATTTCTTGCCGCTGCCGGAGAAGAACTTGATGCCGTTGTCGTCGAAGGGATTGTGCGACGCCGAGATCACCACACCCGCCTGCAGGCGCAATGCGCGCGTCAGATAGGCCACCGCAGGCGTCGGCACCGGCCCGGCCAGATACACGTCGATGCCTGCCGCGATCAGCCCGGCTTCCAGAGCCGATTCCAGCATATAGCCGGAGATGCGCGTGTCCTTGCCGATCAACACGCCAGGCCGCTCGCCTTGGGCATGTTCGCCACTCGCCAGCACCTTGCCCGCCGCATAACCCAAGTGCATGACGAACTGCGGGGTGATCGGATGCACGCCCACTCTTCCGCGTACCCCATCGGTACCGAAATATTTTCTGCTCATAACAACGCTCCAATATAAAACTGGCAATCCGTTCGCCCTGATAACCAGCGACTTGCCCGCTAGCGGGCTTAGTCGAATGGCTAGTAGTTTCACCAGCCTGTCGAAGGGCAAATCAAGCAACGGCAACCTTATGGAATCTTCCATTCATGGTTCGACAAGCTCACCACGAACGGAGGATTTTCCCATTTAACAATTCACCGCATTCCAAATCTTCAATGCATCCACCGTCGCGCGCACATCATGCACACGCACGATGGCAGCGCCGCGTTGCACCGCGATCAACGCCGCTGCCAGACTCGCTGGCATGCGATCGCCAACCCCTTGTCCGGTCAGCGCACCCAGCATGGATTTGCGCGACAACCCGGCCAGTACTGGCACACCCAACTCGCATAATCCGTCCAACTGGCGCAACAGGTCGAGATTATGCGCCAGCGTCTTGCCAAAACCAAAACCCGGATCGATCACGATGCGTTCGCGCGCGATACCTGCTGCTTCAGCAGCCGCGATGCGCTCGCGCAGAAAACTGCAAACTTCGTTCACCACATTCTGATAATGAGGCTGCAACTGCATGGTGTGCGGATCGCCCTGCTTGTGCATCAGGCACACCGCCACAGCGCTCTGCGCCACCGCTTGCAGCGCGCCTTCCGCCAGCAACGCATTCACATCGTTCGCCATGCTCACCCCCGCATCGATTGCGGCGTGCATCACGACAGGTTTGCAGGTATCTATCGAGATCGGCACAGGCGCACCGCGCAAGCCTTCGATGATGGGCAACACCCGGTCCAATTCTTCCTGAATGCTGACCGGTTGCGCGCCGGGGCGTGTCGATTCACCGCCGATGTCGATGATGTCCGCGCCCCCGGCGATCAATTGCTGCGCATGAGCCAGTGCCGCATCACGCTGTAGATGATGTCCGCCATCGGAGAACGAATCGGGCGTGACGTTGACGATACCCATCACGAGCGGACGGGACAGATCGAGGATAAATTTGCCGCAGTGGAGGAACATCGGGACCGAGGATCAAGGATGCGGGATGCAGGATGCAGGATTCAAAACCTGGAACCGGGGAACACCTGATCCCGCATCCTTGATCCCGAATCCTGCTATTCAAATTTCCTGCGCAGGTTGCGTAGGCGTGGTGGCAGGAGCAGTCGGTGCCGGATCTTGCGGCGGCTCCGGTGCTTTGGCACTCTGGCTCGGCTTCGGCTCACGCGGCGGATTGCCCGCCATGATGTCGTCGATCTGATCGGAATCGATAGTTTCCCATTCCAGCAATGCCTTGGTCATCGCCTCGATCTTGTCGCGGTTGGCCTCGATCAGCTTGCGTGCCAAAGCGTATTGCTCGTCGAGGATACGGCGTATCTCGGCATCCACTTTCTGCATGGTCGTTTCGGAGATGTTCTTGTGCGTGGTGACCGAACGCCCGAGGAACACCTCGCCCTCGTTCTCGCCATATACCATGGTGCCCAGCGCTTCGGACATCCCCCACTGGGTGACCATCTTGCGCGCCATGTCGGTCGCACGCTCGAAGTCATTGGAAGCGCCGGTGGTCATCTGGTGCATGAAGATCTCTTCCGCAATGCGTCCGCCGAACAGCACGGTGATGGTAGAAAGAATACGCACCTTATCCATACTGTAGCGATCCTCAGATGGCAATTGCATCGTCAGACCCAATGCACGGCCGCGCGGAATGATGGTCACTTTGTGTACCGGATCGGTCTTCGGCATCAGCCTTGCAACCAGCGCGTGACCGGACTCGTGATAAGCCGTGTTGCGGCGCTCTTCCTCAGGCATCACCATCGAGCGGCGCTCGGCACCCATGAAGATCTTGTCTTTGGCAGCCTCGAAATCGTCCATCTCGACGAAACGCTTGCCGCGACGCGCCGCGAACAGCGCCGCCTCGTTCACCAGATTGGCCAGGTCCGCCCCGGACATGCCCGGGGTGCCGCGCGCCAGAATATTGGCATTCACATCCTGCGCACAGGGAACCTTGCGCATATGCACCATCAGGATCTGTTCGCGACCGCGAATATCCGGCAACGGCACCACCACCTGGCGATCGAAACGACCGGGGCGCAGCAGCGCGGCATCCAGCACATCGGGACGGTTGGTCGCGGCGATCACGATCACGCCGCTCGACCCTTCGAAGCCATCCATCTCGACCAGCAAGGCATTCAGGGTCTGTTCGCGCTCGTCGTTGCCGCCGCCGAGACCCGCGCCGCGTTGCCGGCCGACCGCATCGATCTCGTCGATGAAGATGATGCAGGGCGATTGCTTCTTGGCCTGTTCGAACATGTCGCGCACACGCGCCGCGCCGACGCCGACGAACATCTCGACGAAATCGGAGCCGGAAATGGAGAAGAACGGCACCTTGGCTTCACCGGCGATGGCCTTGGCCAGCAGGGTCTTGCCGGTTCCCGGGCTGCCCACCATCAGCACCCCGCGCGGGATACGTCCGCCGAGATTCTGGAACTTGGCAGGGTCGCGCAGGAAGTCCACCAGTTCCGAGACTTCTTCCTTGGCTTCATCGCAACCGGCCACGTCGGCAAAGGTCACGTGTTCCTTGGCCTCATCCAGCAGGCGCGCCTTGCTCTTGCCGAACGAGAAGGCGCCGCCTTTGCCGCCGCCCTGCATCTGGCGCATAAAGAATATCCACACGCCGATCAGCAAGATCATCGGGAACCAGGACACGAAGATATTCATCAGGAAGGACGGTTCTTCCTCCGGCTTGGCTTCGACCTTCACGCCGTTCTTGAGCAGATCCGAGACCATCCACAGATCGTTCGGAGCGTAGCTGGTAAGGCGCTTGCCCTCGGCAGTCGTCGCCTTCAGGGTACGCCCCTCGATGGTCACCCTGGTGATATGTCCCTGCTTCACTTCCTCGAGGAATTGCGAATAGTCGAGCTGCGCCTGCGCAGTCTGCTGCTGGCGTGTGTTGAACTGGTTGAACACGGTCATCAGCACCAATGCCACCACCAGCCAAATTGCAATACTCTTAAAGTTGTTCAAAATAACTCCTTAACGGGCATGGCAATTGCCACCCCCTGATAATGAAACTCGCCATGCCCGTTCCCTCTCCTCAATCCTCTCCCGCAAGCGGGCGAGGAAGCGGATGTATCGCTGCGCGAGCTTCACATTAACCGGCGCATCACGGCTGCCCAGGTCGGCCATTAAACTATGATTTGCCTGATTGCTCAAGCTTTCCGGTTGCCAACAAATACACTTCGCTGCTGCGATCCCGCGAGGCCTTGGGCTTGCGCGTGGACACTTTGGCGAAATGGCTGCGCATCAACTTGTAAAATTCCTCGAACCCCGCGCCTTGGAACACTTTGACGAGGAAGCTGCCTTCCGGTTTCAAATGTTCGAGCGCGAACTCCATCGCGAGTTCCGCCAGATGCATGGCGCGCGCCTGGTCAGCCGACGCTATACCGCAGATATTGGGGGCCATATCGGAAATTACAAGCCCGACCGGTTTGCCTTGCAGCAAAGCCTCCAATTGCTTCAACACCGCATCGTCGCGAAAATCGCCCCGGATGAACTCCACCCCGGACAGCGGATCCAGCGGCAACAGATCCAGCCCAATCACCTTTCCGCCGCGCCCCACCCTGGCGGCCGCCACCTGCGACCAGCCGCCCGGCGTCGCGCCCAAGTCCACCACCACCATGCCCGGCTTGAGCAGATGGTCTTTGGCGTCGATCTCCAGCAGTTTGTAAGCGGCGCGCGAGCGGTAGCCTTCCTTCTGCGCAAGCTGCACAAAAGGATCGTTGATATGCTCACGCATCCATTGTTTGCTGGTCTTGGAAGGTTTCATCGTTTAGAATCCGCGCCTTAAATTTGAAAGACTATTATGTTATCTCTTACCGTAGCCGAACGCCTCGCCCTGAAAGGCCGCGCCCACGCCTTGAACCCGACGGTGATGATAGGCAACTCAGGCTTGACTGAATCTGTGTTAAAAGAAATCGGGCAGACCTTGAAAATCCACGAGCTCATCAAGATTCGCGTCATGGCGGAACGTCCGCAACGCGAAGCCATTCTGACTGAAATCTGCACCAAATTGAACGCTGCGCCGGTACAACACATCGGCAAGATCCTGGTGATCTATCAACCCAACCCGGACGCTCATTTGATCGAGATCAAGAAGATGCCGCGCCACAAGGGCAAGAAACCGCTGACCAAGAAACAGCTGGGCAATCGCGGCTAACCTTAATTACACTCTTGAAAGACCTCTGCACAACGTAGCGAGCGAAGCTGAGACAAGGCAAAAATTGGCGAAAAACCGGAATGTACTTTTGTACATGAGGATTTTGAGCCGATTTTTAACGCAGTATCAGCGATGCGCATAACCAATGACTTAGTTGGCGTAGTTTGCCAGCTTAGTCAGATGGCTAGTCGTTTCATCAGTAGTTGTGCAGGGGTCTTTTAGATGTACTGAACGTCCACCACTTCGTACTCCCGCATCCCGCCCGGCGCCTGCACTTCGGCGATGTCGCCGCTGTATTTGCCGATCAGGGCACGCGCGATCGGTGAACTGATGGAAATCTTGCGCAGCTTGATGTTCGCTTCGTCATCACCGACGATCTGATACGTCACGACATCGCCGTTGTCCACATCTTCCAGCACCACGGTCGAACCAAACACGCAACGCCCATCGGCATTGAGGGTCTTGGGGTCGATGATCTGCGCGCTGCCCAGCTTGCCTTCCAGTTCGACGATACGCCCTTCGACAAACGACTGGCGCTCCTTGGCGGCATCGTATTCGGCGTTTTCCGACAGATCACCCTGGGCACGCGCCTCGGAGATGGCGTTGATCACCGCCGGACGTTCTACCGTCTTGAGCTGGTGCAACTCCTGGCGCAACAATTCTGCGCCAAGCACAGTCAATGGGACCTTACTCATGTCGTGGAGCTTCCTTCAAACTATTCGTTGATGTTGTGTCTGCACGTCGTACACCTGCAAACCGGTGAGGTGCCGCATCCCGACACAGGCGGCGCGCGCCCCGGCCAGCGTGGTGTAGTAGGTGACGCGACCCTGCAATGCGGCATGGCGGATGGAATAGGAATCGCGCATCGCGCTCGGCTTGCTGTCCACCGTATTGATGATGAGACTCACTTCGCCGTTCTTGATCATATCCACGATGTGCGGGCGTCCTTCCGCCACCTTGTTCACCAAGGTGACGGCGACACCGGCATCCTTGATCACCGACCCGGTACCTCGCGTCGCCAGCAGGGTAAAGCCGAGCTGCACCAGCGAGCGGGCGATCTCCACCACACCCGATTTATCCGCTTCGCGCACGCTGATGAACACCTTGCCGTCTTTCGGCAGCTTCACGCTGGCAGCCAGTTGCGACTTGACGAAAGCCTCGGCGAAAGTCTCGCCGACACCCATCACCTCGCCGGTGGATTTCATCTCAGGGCCAAGTATCGTATCCACACCCGGGAACTTGATGAACGGGAACACCGCTTCTTTCACCGAGTAATACGGCGGGATCACTTCCCTGGTGATACCTTGCTGCGCCAGGCTCTGCCCGGCCATGCAACGCGCGGCGATCTTCGCCAGCGGCACGCCGGTGGCCTTGGACACGAACGGCACGGTGCGCGACGCGCGCGGGTTCACTTCCAGCACATACACGGTGCTGCCTTGGATCGCGAACTGCACGTTCATCAGCCCGACCACGTTGAGTTCCTTGGCCATCGCCACGGTCTGGCGACGCAATTCGTTTTGCATGTCTGCCGGCAAGCTGAATGGCGGCAACGAACACGCCGAGTCGCCGGAGTGCACACCCGCCTCTTCGATATGCTCCATGATGCCGCCGATGATGACTTGCTTGCCATCGGACACCGCATCCACATCCACTTCGATCGCGTCGTTGAGGAAGCGATCCAGCAGGATCGGCATGCGCTCGGGATAGGTCTTGGACATTTCCTCGGCATCGCGCATATAGCGTTCCAGATCAGGCTGCGCGTGGATGATCTCCATCGCGCGACCGCCCAGCACATTGCTTGGCCTCATCACCAGCGGATAACCAATCTCGGCTGCACCGGCAACCGCATCGGCCACGTTGCTGGCGGTGCGATTAGGCGGCTGCTTCAGATCCAGCTTGCGCAGCATCGCCTGGAAGCGCGCGCGGTCTTCCGCACAGTCGATCATGTCCGGCGTGGTGCCGATGATGGGCACGCCGTTCTTCGCCAGCCCGTGCGCCAGCTTCAGCGGCGTCTGTCCGCCGTATTGCACGATGACGCCGACAGGCTTCTCGACAGCGACCACTTCCAGCACGTCTTCCAGCGTCAGCGGCTCGAAGTACAAACGGTCCGACGTGTCGTAGTCGGTGGAGACCGTCTCGGGATTACAGTTGACCATGATGGTCTCGTAGCCGTCCTCGCGCATCGCCAGCGCGGCATGCACACAGCAATAGTCGAACTCGATGCCCTGCCCGATGCGGTTCGGCCCGCCGCCCAACACCATGATCTTCTTGTTGCCGGAAGGCTGCGATTCGCACTCTTCCTCATAGGTCGAATACATGTAGGCAGTGTCGGTAGCGAACTCGGCGGCACAGGTATCCACCCGCTTGTATACCGGACGCACGCCCAACGCGTGGCGGTAGGCGCGCAATGCGGCGTCATCGGTATCCAGCAAAGCCGCCAGGCGCGCATCGGCGAAACCGCTACGCTTCAGCACGCGCATCTCGTCCGCGCTGAGACTTTCCAGGGTGCGGCCAGCCAATGATCTTTCCTGACGGATCAGGTCTTCGATCTGCACCAGGAACCACGGGTCGATCTTGCTCACGTTGAACACCTCTTCCACGCTCATGCCGAGACGGAAGGCATCGCTCACCGCCCAGATCCGGTCCGGCCCTGGGTTGCCAAGTTCGGCGCAGATGGCTTCGCGGTCGCTGTATTTTTGATCAAGGCCATGCACGCCGACTTCCAGACCGCGCAGGGCTTTCTGGAACGACTCCTGGAAAGTGCGGCCGATCGCCATCACCTCACCTACCGATTTCATCTGCGTAGTCAGGCGGTCATTGGCTTGCGGGAACTTCTCGAACGCGAAACGCGGGATCTTGGTGACCACGTAGTCGATGGTCGGCTCGAACGATGCGGGTGTCGCACCGCCGGTGATGTCGTTCTTCAATTCATCCAGCGTGTAGCCGACGGCCAGCTTTGCTGCGACCTTGGCAATCGGGAAGCCGGTCGCCTTGGAAGCCAGCGCGGAGGAACGCGACACGCGCGGGTTCATTTCGATCACCACCATGCGCCCGTCGTCCGGGTTGATGGAGAACTGCACGTTGGAACCGCCGGTCTCCACGCCGATCTCGCGCAGCACCGCCAAGCTGGCGTCGCGCAGGATCTGGTATTCCTTGTCGGTCAGCGTCTGCGCTGGCGCGACGGTGATGGAGTCGCCGGTATGCACCCCCATCGGGTCGAGATTCTCGATGGAGCAGATGATGATGCAATTGTCGTTGCGGTCACGCACCACCTCCATCTCGTATTCTTTCCAGCCGAGCAGCGATTCTTCGATCAACAGCTCGCGCGTCGGCGAAGCTTCCAGACCGCGCTCGCAAATCTCCATGAATTCTTCGCGGTTGTAAGCGATACCGCCGCCGCTGCCGCCCATCGTGAACGACGGACGGATGATGGTGGGATAGCCCATCACCTGCTGCACTTGCAGCGCCTCTTCCATACTGTGCGCAATCGCAGAACGCGCCGAGGCCAGCCCGATACGCGTCATTGCCTGCTTGAACTTCTCGCGGTCTTCCGCCATGTCGATAGCATCGCGCGACGCGCCGATCATCTCCACCTTGTATTTTTCCAACACGCCGTGCCTGGCCAGATCGAGCGCGCAGTTCAGCGCGGTCTGCCCGCCCATCGTCGGCAGGATCGCGTCGGGACGTTCCTTGGCGATGATCTTCTCCACCATCTGCCAGGTGATCGGCTCGATGTAAGTCGCGTCTGCCATGTTCGGGTCGGTCATGATCGTGGCCGGATTCGAGTTCACCAGAACGACGCGGTAACCCTCTTCGCGCAGCGCCTTGCACGCCTGTGCGCCGGAATAGTCGAACTCGCACGCCTGCCCGATGATGATAGGGCCTGCGCCGATGATCAGGATGCTTTTAATGTCGGTACGTTTTGCCATTTACTTGCCCATCATCGCAACGAAGCGATCAAACAGAGTATCCACATCATGTGGGCCGGGGCTAGCTTCAGGATGCCCCTGGAAGCAGAACGCCGGTTTGTCGGTCAACTCGAAACCTTGCAACGTGCCGTCGAACAGCGAGACGTGCGTCACGCGCGCGTTCTTCGGCAGCGTCGCCGCATCCACCGCAAAACCGTGGTTCTGGCTGGTGATCATCACGCGCATGGTCTGCGTGTCCTGCACCGGATGGTTCGCGCCGCGATGGCCGAACTTCATCTTCACCGTCTTCGCACCCGAAGCCAGGCCGAGGATCTGGTGCCCCAGACAGATGCCGAACAGCGGCACACCGGCTTCGAGAAATTTTTTCGTCGCGTTGATCGCATAATCGCATGGCTCGGGATCGCCGGGGCCGTTGGACAGGAACACGCCGTCCGGCTCCATCGCCAGCACCTCAGCCGCTGCCGTCTTCGCGGGAACGACGGTGATGCGGCAACCGCGCTCGGCGAGCATGCGCAGAATGTTGCGCTTCACGCCGAAGTCGTAAGCCACCACATGGAATTTCGTATGCGCCGCCTCTGGATAGCCCACGCCCAATTCCCACTCGCGCTGCGTCCATGAGTAGGGTTTATCGCACGTCACCACCTGCGCCAGATCCATGCCTGCCAGCCCGGCAAAGCCGCGTGCGGCAGCCAGTGCCGCTTCCACGTTATCGCCGGTGGCGATGCAGCCGTTCTGCGCGCCTTTGCTGCGCAGGATGCGGGTCAGTTTGCGCGTGTCGATGCCGGCGATGGCAACAACATTGTTGGCCTTGAGGTATTCGGGCAGGGATTGTGTCGCGCGGAAATTGCTCACCGTCATCGACAGGTCGCGGATGACGAGGCCGCTGGCGAACACCTGGCGCGACTCCACATCTTCCGGGTTGCATCCGACATTGCCGATATGCGGGTAGGTCAGTGTGACGATCTGCTTGCAGTAGGACGGGTCGGTCAGTATCTCCTGATAGCCGGTCATCGCGGTATTGAACACCACCTCGCCGACACTGCTGCCGGACGCTCCGATAGCGGTTCCGCAAAACACTGTCCCATCGGCTAATACTAAAATGGCAGGACTTGTGTGCGGCACCGGATGCTCCCTCGAAACTGGACATAAAGAAGCGGGATGAGCACTCGACTCGTCCCGCTTTTGGAATGGCGCGCATTATAGCCGAAGCGGGGGGCGGCATCAAACCCAAGTACACGCCCAGCTATACCCCGTATAATGCCGCCCCCTTCATCCGCACCAAAGAATCATGTTTGAAGTCATCGTATTAGCCATCGCCCTCAGCATGGATGCCTTCGCCGTCTCCATCGGCCTCGGCTCCAAAGGAAACACCAAAGGGCTGGGCTTGAAAGCCGGACTTTACTTCGGTGCGTTCCAAGCCTTGATGCCCTTCATCGGCTACCTTGGCGGCAAAGGGGTGTTGGGCTGGATCGAAGCTTATTCCCACTGGATCGCCTTCGGTCTGCTGGCACTCATCGGCGGCAAGATGATCTACGAAGGCTTGAGCGAAGGCATCGAAGAAGAGATCGAAGCCCTCACCCACAAGACCATGCTCCTGCTCGCCATCGCCACCAGCATCGACGCCATGGCCGCCGGATTCAGCCTCACCCTGCTGGACTTCAACGCCTACCTGGCCTGCCTGATCATCGGCGTGACCACCTTCGCATTCAGTTGGGCGGGAGTGGGAATCGGCAAACGCAGCGGCATATGGCTGGAGAGCAAGGCGGAGATATTCGGCGGGGTGGTGCTGATCCTGATCGGGGTCAAGATGCTGGTGATGTGAACAGCAGCATCCGTTAGAGATTCCACTCTACCGGCGTCGAGCGGTCATAGTTGACCCCGATTTCGGCGAAGTGCTTCCGCGCAGATTTGATTTTGGCGAGTTCGGACGGACGCAATTTGTTATCGTCCTGCGTACTCTTGGTTTCCCGAATCATATAAATCCTGTCCTCGCTGTCCACGTGTTTGATAATCGCCCAGTCCGGGTTGTACGGGCCTACCGGGGTGTCAATTCTGAATTTTGGCGGCAGCTTCATGAATAGCTTGATGTCCTCGCGGCTGTCCAGTTTTTTGGCGAATTGGAGCTCCACATCGGACTCGTAAACAACGTAATCAAAATCGGTCTTGTTTTGGTTCTCCACCTGATACATCTGGTCGCAGAAGCGCTCCTTTTCTTCCAGCCCATCGGCTTGCAGTTCTCGCAGTTCGTAAATGGAACCACCGATTTTTTCGTACTGGATGCCCTCCACCACGATTTTCGCCAGCTCGCCCTGCACGCAACGTTGCACCATTGCGATGAAGTCGTTCGGGTTGCCGATAAATTCTCCCAGCTTGCCACTGCCGACAAGTATCTCCGCCAGCGTTTTGCGGGTGAGTGAAGTGGATTGCTGCAACTCGCCGATAATGTCCGGCAGGTCGTAGCTGCCCTTGAGTTCTGCGGTACGCGTGCCGAGTTCTTGGCCTTGCGTGCCGCCGCGCAGCACCTTGACTCCAGCGCGGGTCACCTCGATACGCAAAGGCTGGATTTTGGGCACTTGCTTGATGACCGCAACCGCATTGCCGATGAGTTTTCCGCGCTCAACCTGCACCCGGTACATCGTCTTCTGGCTGATGGCCTTCCAGAACGCCTCGAATTCCGGCGTGGCATAAAGTTCCTTGTTGAATTTGCGCGCCTGCCGTTTGCTTTTTGGTTTGACGTATTTCTCAATGCTGGTGTCGCGAACCAACGCGATGATATCCGCCTCGAAAGACAGGAATTGCCCCGGCAGATTCAAGGAGAAACCTTCCGTATCCGGCAGGAATTTCGATGTTGCCTTGCCATCTTTTATGAAGTCTTGGCTCTCAAGATGTTTGAAGACTTCCAGCGACCACTGGTAGCCGCAAATCTCGTCAGTAAGCGCACCGACCGCATCCCGCCTCGGCAGCTTGGCGAATTCGTTCGGCCTGACTTGGCCGATGGCAACCCCGGCGGCCTTGTATTCGTTTTGCAGACTCTGTGCGAACGCCTGATACGA
>JAVHQS010000071.1:0-2907 GCA_036171255.1 Gallionella sp. | reverse complement strand
ATGATGCGGCGAGGGCAGTTCCGGTTTGGCAATCTCGCGCAGTTGCAGGACTTCAGTTCCGCCTGCGGCGGTCATCAGGATGGCTTTCATCTTTAGTCTGTCGGTGTTGATGTCGGGTGGCTGCGACGGTTAATCGGAAACTTGAAGAGGCGTGAGCAGCCACCGGCGCCCCCTCCCGCACCCGTGGGCTTCGCCCCACCGTGTCGGGGTCGCTATGTTAAACTTCATGCACTTTTTTTGCGAGACAACATCATGTCTGGAAACACATTCGGCACTTTGTTTACGGTGACTTCTTTCGGCGAATCGCACGGCGCGGCGATCGGCTGCATCGTGGACGGTTGCCCGCCGGGAATGGCGTTGTGCGCGGCCGACATCCAGCATGACCTCGACCGCCGCAAGCCGGGCACCTCGCGCCACGTCACGCAGCGGCGCGAATCGGACACGGTGGAGATCCTGTCCGGCGTGTTCGAAGGCAAGACCACCGGCACGCCCATCGCGCTGCTGATCCGCAACGAAGACCAGCGCAGCAAGGATTACGGCAACATCGCCGAGACCTTCCGCCCCGGCCACGCCGACTACACCTACTGGCAGAAATACGGCATCCGCGACTATCGCGGCGGCGGCCGTGCGTCGGCGCGCGAAACGGCGGGGCGTGTGGCAGCGGGTGCCATCGCCAGGAAATGGCTGCATGAAAGATACGGCGTCGTAGTGCGCGGCTACCTCGCGCAACTCGGCGAGATCGAAGTGCCGTTCAAGAATTGGGATGACGTGACCGCAGAAGGCAACAGCTTCTTCGTGGCCGATGCGAGCTATGTCGGGCAGCTGGAAGACTACATGGATAACTTGCGCAAATCCGGCGACTCCATCGGCGCCAAGCTCGCCGTGGTAGCGCACAACGTGCCGGTGGGTTGGGGCGAGCCGGTGTTCGATCGACTGGATGCCGAGATCGCTTACGCGCTGATGGGCATCAACGCGGTGAAGGGTGTGGAGATCGGTGCGGGTTTTAATTGTGTGACGCAGCGCGGTAGCGAACATGGCGACGAACTCACCCCACAAGGTTTTGCTTCGAACAACGCGGGCGGCATCCTCGGCGGCATCTCCACCGGACAGGACATCGTCGCGCACTACGCGATCAAACCCACCTCCAGCATCCGCATCCCGCGCCGCTCGATCAACAAGGCGGGCGAAGCGGTGATGGTTTCCACCGAAGGCCGCCACGATCCCTGCGTCGGTATCCGTGCCACACCCATCGCCGAAGCGATGCTGGCACTGGTGCTGATCGACCATGCGTTGAGGCATCGGGCGCAGAATGCGGATGTGGTTTGTAGTACGACGAAAATTCGTTAGGCATCAAGGAACAACCCGGTGAAATGTCCAAAATGCGATATGGGTTACGTTCCCGGCTTGAACGAGGACGAAGCCGAGCATGCTCGGTACTGCGATCTCATTGTCAACGGCCCGGCAATAGGCATGCCAGAGCATGAGCATGTTGTTTGGGTGAAGGCCGATGACCGAATACTTCTCGTGACCGATAGCTCGTCCGAAGAACAAAGAAAACTGGCTCATGACGTTTCCACATGCGCGAACCGAGAAATGCACTACGACAAGAGCATCTACCGACACTATGACCCACCAGATGAAAGACAAGTGCAAATATTTCTTTATGTTCGCACCTCGCGTGCTGTGGGCATGTGCATCATTGAAAGGAGAGCTATGGTTTGGAGTTGTACATGGAATGGAAATGAGACGCCTATTTGTGTTGAGCAGCCTGAGAAAGCGCCAATGTGGAGCGTCGGCTTCATTTGGTCACACAGTAAGCACCGCCATACTGGCATTGCATACATACTGCTCAAAGAGGCCAAGCGAGTGCTAAATCTAAACCATGATGATATTGGTTGGTATCCCCCGTTCAGCGCAGAAGGAAAAGTCTTCGTCCGTCGGCAATACCCAACGCATTTCTTCGTCGCAAAATGAAACCTAGCCCTTGGCTGCGCAAAAGCGCGCAACCCCTTTCTTTCACTTTAGGCAATGGGAAACAAAAATGAAAACATGTCCAAACTGCAAGCTCATCAACCCAGTTAATGCGCAGTATTGCGACTGCGGTTACAACTTCCATTCAGATACTGTTGAGGAAAGCCATGCCGCCCCACAAATTCGTAAGAAGAGCCGTTTTGTTTTCGGTGTCGATGCCACTTCCATTTTCCTCGCAACCCCACTCGCCAAAATACTTGATTTTGGAGGCGCTATTCCGATAACGGTGGCACAACGCACACGGTATGCACTGGAGCAAGGCGTGCTGGTAATGTTGATCGCGACAGCTTGCTTTTATGCCTCATCCTTTATTACAAATCGTATTTCAGGCTCATCCCTTTCTCAGGGAAAGAAAGTTGCCGTTTACATCAGCCTCGTGATTAGCTATATCACTATTAGTTTCCTGCTCTTCGGGCTTGCGGAAGTTATTCACGAATCAAAGATGCCCGGCCCACATTAAATTCATCACGTGCCTAAAAGGGTTATAACCCGCGTAAGGCGCATACCGTAGGGCGTCAATAAGCGTAGCGCATTGCACCGGATGGTTGGCGCGCGACAGATTCATACGGCGCAATGCGCTGCGCTTATTGCACCCTACAAACCTTGTAGCTGAATTAGGAAAATTTTCGATGATCGAAACCGCCACCATCATCACGCTGTGCATGCTGTTCCTGATCTTCTTCCGCCCCGGCAAGACGCCGCCGCTGGAGAATCCGCTGGTGATCGAGCGTGCCGGGCGATACCACGTCACGCTTGCGCCGCAACTCAATCTGGCGCAGCCGTATATCGAGGCGGTCGCCCGTGAGGTCGGTGCATCGAGTGACGCAACTCACAGCAGTGCGACGCAATGTTTTGCGGTGCACGACAAACAGGTCA
>JAVHQS010000070.1:0-2923 GCA_036171255.1 Gallionella sp. | reverse complement strand
CCCTGGCAGGATTCGCAGCGGCCGCCCTTGACGTTGAACGAGAAACGTCCCGGCCCGTAGCCGCGCTCGCGCGCCGACGGCACACCGGCGAACAGCTCGCGGATCGGCGTGAACAGGCCGGTGTAGGTCGCCGGGTTGGAGCGCGGCGTGCGGCCGATGGGCGACTGATCGACGTTGATCACCTTGTCGAAGAATTCCAGTCCGCTGATCCCGGCATGCGGCGCGGGTTCGGCGTGGCTGCCGTAGAGATGCTGCGCCACGGCGGGATACAGCGTGTCGTTGATCAGCGTCGATTTGCCGGAGCCGGACACGCCGGTCACGCACACCAGCAGGCCGACCGGCAGGTTCAGCGTGATGCCTTTCAGATTGTTGCCGCTCGCGCCGACGATCTGCAGCATGCGTTCCACATCCGGCTTCCGGTATTTTGCCGGCATCGGGATACTGCGGCGGCCGGTCAGATAATCGCCGGTGAGCGATTCCTTGCTGCCGCATATCTCATCCGGCGTACCTTGCGCGACGATCTGCCCGCCGTGTTCGCCCGCGCCCGGCCCCATGTCCACCACGTGGTCGGCGTGGCGGATCGCGTCTTCGTCGTGCTCCACCACGATCACGCTGTTGCCCATGTCGCGCAGCTTCTTCAGGGTTTGCAGCAGGCGGTCGTTGTCGCGCTGGTGCAGGCCGATGGACGGTTCATCCAGCACATACATCACACCGGTCAGCCCGGAGCCGATCTGCGACGCGAGCCGGATGCGCTGCGCTTCGCCGCCGGACAGCGTTTCGGCGGAGCGCTCCAGCGACAGATATTCCAGCCCGACGTTGTTCAGGAAAGTCAGGCGGCTGGCGATCTCCAGCACGATCTTCTCCGCGATCGTCTGCTTGTGTCCGGGCAGCGTCAGACCCTGGAAGAAAGCCAGCGCCTGTTTCAGCGGCAGCGCGCTGATCTCGAAAATATGCTTGTCCGCGACGCGCACGTGGCGCGCTTCCATGCGCAGGCGCGTGCCTTTGCATTCCGGGCAGGCGCAGCCGTTGAGATATTTCGCCAGCTCTTCGCGCACCGTGGGCGAGTCAGTCTCCTTGTAGCGGCGTTCGAGGTTATTGACGATGCCTTCGAACGCATGCTCGCGCAGCGTCGGTTTGCCGCGCTCGCTGAGATACTGGAACGCGATCTCTTCGCGGCCAGAGCCATACAGCACCACTTGCTGAATCTTCTCCGGCAGGCTCTCGAACGACTGCTCGATGTCGAAAGCGTAATGCTTGGCCAGCCCCGCAAGTAACTGGTGATAGAACTGGTTGCGCCGGTCCCAGCCCTTGATCGCGCCGGAACTCAAGCTGAGGGTAGGGAAAGCGACGATGCGCTTGGGATCGAAGAAGCTGATGTTGCCGAGACCATCGCACTTCGGGCACGCGCCCATCGGATTGTTGAACGAGAACAGGCGCGGTTCGAGTTCCGGCAGCGAGTAGCTGCAGATCGGGCAGGCGAATTTTGCCGAGAACAGATGCTCTTTGCCGGTATCCATCTCCACCGCCACCGCCCGGCCTTCGGCATGGCGCAGCGCGGTCTCGAACGATTCGGCCAGACGCTGCTTGGCTTCCGCATTGACCTTGAGCCTGTCCACCACGATCTCGATGGTGTGCTTCTTGTTCTTGTGCAGCGACGGCAGCGCGTCGATCTCGTACACCGTGCCGTTGATGCGCAGCCGCGTGAACCCCTGTGCGCGCAGCTCGTCGAACAGATCCAGCTGCTCGCCTTTGCGCTCCACCACCAGCGGCGAAAGGATCATCACCTTGGTGCCTTCCGGCAGCTCCAGCACATGATCCACCATCTGGCCGACGCTCTGCGCCTGCAACACCAGATCGTGCTGCGGACAATACGGATCGCCGGCGCGCGCGAACAGCAGGCGCAGGTAGTCGTGGATCTCGGTGACCGTGCCGACGGTGGAGCGCGGATTGTGCGACGTGGCCTTCTGTTCGATCGCGATCGCGGGCGACAAGCCCTCGATCAGATCCACATCCGGTTTTTCCATCAGTTGCAGGAATTGCCGCGCATATGCCGACAGCGATTCCACATAGCGGCGTTGCCCCTCGGCATACAGGGTGTCAAAGGCGAGCGAGGACTTGCCCGAACCGGACAGGCCGGTGATTACCACCAGCTTGTGGCGCGGCAGATCGAGGCTGATGTTCTTCAGGTTGTGGGTGCGCGCACCGCGGATTTTGATTTGTTCCATGCCAGGCTGCGAATAAGGAAAACGACCGGGCAATATACGCGAAATTTGATGCTTACCCAACACGCTAAGCGCTAAGGAATTGGCTGCCGTAAGGTATATTGACGTGCGTAGATTATGCGCGTAGATTATGCGCATTGTAAATATTGAGGGACAAGCTGTGAGCAACCTTGTTTTTAACCCGACCGCCCCCAAGAAATCGGCAAATCTCAGCATCAACGCCGAGCTATTGCAGCAGGCCAAGCAGCTCAATATTAATCTTTCGCAGACGCTGGAACAGCATCTGGCTGAAATTGTCCGGCAAGCGCAACGCGACCAATGGCTGGCGGAAAACAAGGGCGCGCTAGATGAATACAACCGCCGCATCGAATCGCGCGGCACGTTCAGCAACGGCCTGCGGCGGTTCTGATGGCGCAGTTCGACGTTTATCTCAATCCTAATCCGGATACGCGAGATGTCATCCCTTACCTGCTGGATGTGCAGTCCGAATTGCTGGATACCCTGGCAACCCGTGTAGTGGTGCCGCTGGTGCTGGCGGAAGAAATGGGAATGCCAGCCAAACAACTCAATCCCCAGTTCAAGATCAAGGGTGCGGCAGTCGTCATGTCCACCGCCGAACTGGCGGGTGTCTCCAACCGTTCGCTGGGCGATAAGGTCGCATCGCTAAAAAACAGGCGCGATGAAATCATCGCTGCACTGGA
>JAVHQS010000069.1:13480-13814 GCA_036171255.1 Gallionella sp. | reverse complement strand
GAGGCGGGGTATGAACTCGCAAAGCCTCACAAGGCCATTCACGAGATGTTCGTCATACACCGCCAGGAGCAGCAGCATCACGCGTTTGAAGCCAAGATCCGCGAATTTTATGAGGAGCTGCACGTCAATCCGCTGATTGCCCAATTCGATGTGCTGTCCTATCTGCGCGGTTGGCTGATCCACCATATTCGTGTCGAGGATGCCCAGCTGCGCTCGCTGGTCAGTGCCTGAACCGGCCAATCCATGCGGCTTCTGGCACAGTCGAACAGGCGCTTTCCATCGCAAAACTGGCTGTATATCGTGCTGGCGATTGCCGCCGGAGGTTCGATAGGCG
>JAVHQS010000069.1:0-13470 GCA_036171255.1 Gallionella sp. | reverse complement strand
AATCGCCAAATGAATTGCGCTCCTACCCGGCATAGACAGGCTAATGGACAATCCGGGATAAACGCGGTCATTCGTCCGACACGCGTATCTCGGAAATGACCATCTCGCCGGCGATCTGCCCGGCGCGGTCGATCTGGCGGATCTTGACGGGCAGCAGGCGATATTCGAGTCCCAGCCAGATATCCAGCCCCTCTTCGCCTGCAGCATGCACCTTGCGCAACGGCAGTACGCGCAGCTTGCCGAGTTTGGTCACGATTTCTTCTTCTTCGCCGACAACCAGTTCATAGCGTTCCAGCTTTTTGCCGTTGCTGATGTACATCGGTATCGTGCCTTTATCCAGTGGCAATTGCGAGAGTTGATACATGAAGCTGAGGATGTCCTGGGCCTGTTCGGGTATCTGTAGGTTGCTGCCATTCGATAAAGACAGGTTATGTTCCACCCAGTCAAAATTCGCTTTTAGCGCTTCTTTTCCTTTCGCGGTGTTCCTGGCTTCGGTGAATTCGCCAGGGTGCAATCCGAGTGCGGACACCGTGCCGCTGCTTTGCTGATTCAACTCGAAGGTTTTGAAGATGCTGGCGATGCCGGTGGTGTTCATGCCGACCGTGAGCTTGTAGCTGTTGTCTGCAGCTATATCAAGACGATGGCGCGCCTCGCCGATGGCAAAATCGGTTCCCTTATAGGCGATGAAAGTAAGTTGTGCGTGCTTGGGGAGCGGATGCGCGGGTTGCGCTTCGGGTGCGATCCCGGCAGTGGCGTGCGGATCCTCATCGATGCCCGGTGCCGCAGATACCGCATCTTCGGTAGCCGGGTTTCCGGTGGGGTGGTCTTCGGATTTTGTCGTGTCTGGTGCAGATGGCACAGGCTGCGGTTTGGGTTGCGGTTTTTTGATCGGCGCGGGTGCGGCGACGGTCTTGGGCAGCGGTTCCAGTTTTGCGATGAGCGGCGGTAGCGGCACTTCGCCGGGCTGTAGTTCGATCATCGGCGCGAACAGTAGAACGGCATGCGCCAATAGCGACAGGGCGATGGCGAGGGTGATCCTTCCGGCGGGCGTCTGTGGCAGGGCGATCACGGCTTGATGTCGAGTTTGTCCAATATCTGGGTGAGTTGGTCTCCGTCGGCATCGGTGATGACCATCTTGCACGGCAGATTGTAGCGCTGCGTCGCCAGCCAGATCTCGGTGCGGCTCTCGCCCGCTTTCGCCTGATTGTCGAGATACAAGGTGTCGAATTCTCCGGCCGGTGTCTGGACTAACCGGTTGCGCGTGATGGCGTAATGGTAGTTGTCCAGTTTGTTGCCGTTGGTCATCGCAAAGTCCAGCGTCGCAGCGGACTCCAACGGCAGGAACATGAATTGATACATCGCGCTCAAACGGTCTTGTGTGCCGTCCGGCAAGGCGGCCAGTGTGCGTTGCGTTTGATGGATCAGGGTGAGCTGCCGGGTATCCCAATCGAATTCGGCACGGCTTGTCCTGCTCTCGTCGCGTTCGCGCCGATGGCTGAAGCTCAGCGGTTGCAGTCCGTGCTTGCCGATCAGGCCGCTGCTGTCGATGAAAATCTTTTCCGGTTTGAACGCGGCCAGCAGGCCGAGCGGAGTCGTGGTGCTGGACAGCGTGTAGCGATCCTTGTCGCGCGTGTAGGTTTCCGCAATCTGGCCGACCTTGAGACCGCTTTTGTAAACGTCGTAGGTGGCTTGCACGCTGCCGGGCGGGGCGGCGAATGCAGAGGCGGCGCACAGCATCAGCCATGCGAAGATGTGAAATAGACGTTTGGAAAACATTAGGAATTCGTTTTGCGGGATGAAGCGCAAGGAGCCGCACAGCGAACGATGAGAAAACGAGCAAAGCGAGTTTCGGCGCAGACTAATCTTCAGGTTATGTCGTAGCCACATATCAGATTGATAGGCGATGAGCGAACGGGCACGCGACACTGCGATTCGCCCGCAAAACGGATTTATGGTAAGTCGTGTTGCCATGCCTGTTACTCCAGACCGGGTGAGATCAGCGTTTGGCTCGCTTGTTTGCGGTGTCCGAATAAGACCTGTCCGTTGCTGCCCAGTTCAATCTGGCCGGTACACAGCCAGCGAACGGCTTGCGGGTAGATGCGGTGCTCCTCGTGCAACACCCGTGCGGCGAGGGTCCGTTCGTTGTCGTGGCACAACACCGGCACGGCAGCCTGGATGATGATGGGGCCGTGATCGAGATCGGGGGTGACGAAATGCACGGTGCAGCCGTGGATCTTCACGCCGTCGTGCAGGGCGCGCGCATGAGTATCGAGACCGCCATAGGCGGGCAACAGCGAGGGATGGATATTGATGAGCCGTCCGCGGTAGCGGTTCACAAAACCTTCGGTGAGGATGCGCATGAAGCCGGCCAGTACCACGAAGTCGGGTTTGAACTCGTCGATCCTGCGCGCGAGCGCGGCATCGAAACTGTCGCGATCGGGATGATCGCGGTGCGCCACCACAGCGGTAGGAATGCCGTGCGCTTGCGCCGTCTTCAGTCCTTCGGCATCCGCGCGATTGCTGATCACCGCCGCGATGCGGCAGGGCAGCTGCGCCTCCAGCAGGGCTTGCATATTGCTGCCGCGACCGGAGATCAGGATGACGATGTTTTTCATTGGAATAAACCGGAAAGTGGTGAGTGGGAAGCGGTTGGCGGGAAAACCGCACCCACTTCCTGCTTCCTACTCACCGCTCACCTGTGTCTGATGCTCGCCGCCGTTACGCGCACGGATCACGCCGATGCGCGATACGGTTTCGCCTGCGGTTTGCAGGTGGCCGATCGCGATATCCGCGTCTTGCGCTGCAACGATCACCACCATGCCGATGCCGCAGTTGAAGGTGCGGAACATTTCCTGCGCCTCGACGTTGCCTTGTTCGCGCAGCCAGTCGAACAGTTTGGGCGTCTGCCAGGTGTTGCTGTCGATGTCGGCGACCACGTTGCCGGGCAACACGCGCGGCACGTTCTCGGTGATGCCGCCGCCGGTGATGTGCGCCATGCCTTTGACGGTGAGCTTTTGCATCAGCGACAGCAGCGGCTTCACATACAGGCGGGTCGGAGCCATGATGCAATCCGCCAGCGTGCGTTCGCCGTCGAACCTGCTGCCCAGGTCTGGATGAGAGCGCTCGATGATCTTGCGCACCAGCGAATAGCCGTTGGAGTGCGCGCCGTTGGAGGCCAGGCCCAGCACCACGTCGCCCGCGACGATATGTTCGCCGGTGATGATCCTGCTCTTTTCCACCACGCCGACCGCGAAGCCGGCGAGGTCGTATTCGCCGACCGGATACATGCCGGGCATCTCGGCAGTTTCGCCGCCGATCAGCGCGCAGCCGGACTGTTCGCAACCGTAAGCGATGCCCTTGATGACTTCGGTGGCAGCAGGTACATCCAGCTTGCCGCACGCGAAGTAGTCGAGAAAGAACAGCGGTTCGGCGCCTTGCACCAGAATGTCGTTCACGCTCATCGCGACCAGATCGATGCCGACGGTGTCGTGACGATTCAGTTCAAAGGCCAGTTTGAGCTTGGTGCCCACGCCGTCGGTGCCGGAGACCAGCACCGGCTCCCGGTACTTCTTCGAGATCTCGACCAGGCCGCCGAAGCCGCCGATACCGCTCAATACCTCGGGGCGCATGGTGCGTTTGGCGTAGGGTTTGATGTTCTCGACCAGCTGGTCACCCGCGTCGATGTCCACACCGGCATCCCGGTAGGAAAGGCTTTGGCTTGGTGCGTTCAAGTTGAGTTCTCGCTTTCTTCAGGATAAAGTGCTGCACGATTTTCAGCCGCGAATTTTACCCGAAATGACCTTACCCCGCTTTGCTGCCGTGCAATGGTTGCTGTTTGCCGCCGTGACCGGACTGCTGCTGTATCTGCTCAGCCCGATCCTTACGCCGTTCGTGGCGGCGGGCATCCTCGCCTACATCTGCAATCCGCTGGTGCGGCGGATGGGTGTCTGGAAAGTGCCGCGCACGCTGGCGGTGGTGCTGGTGATGAGCGGCTTGTTGCTGCTGTTCGCCGCGTTGCTGCTGATCATGTTGCCGTTGCTGGAGAAGGAGATCGGACTGTTCATGACGCGCCTGCCGGATCTGATCGAGACGGCACGCGGCAAGTTCTTGCCGCAGTTGCAGCAATTCTTCGGCAGCAGTTTGCAATGGGATAGCCAGGCACTGAAGGCGCTGTTGCTGAGCCACGGTCAAAGCGCGGGCGCGCTTGCGGAGAAGTTGCTGCCGTGGCTCACCAGCAGCGGCAGTGCGATCATCGGCGCGCTGATCAATCTGCTGTTGATCCCGGTCGCGATGTTCTATCTGCTGCGCGATTGGGATGACATGGTGGCGCGTCTGGATGCGCTGATCCCGCGCCACTGGCACGCCAAGGCGGCCGAGATCGCTGCCGAGGTGGACGGGGTGCTGGCGGAATTTCTGCGCGGACAGATTTCGGTGATGCTGTTGATGGGCGCCTATTACAGCATGGTGTTGTGGGTGGCAGGTCTGGAGTTCGCGCTGCCCATCGGCATCGTCGCCGGGATGCTGGTGTTCGTGCCGTATCTGGGCATGATCGCAGGTTTGACACTCGCGACACTCGCAGCGGTGATGCAATTCACCGAATTCGGCAGCGTACTGTGGGTATGGGCGGTGTTCGGCGCAGGCCAGTTGCTCGAAGGCATGGTGGTCACGCCAAGGCTGGTGGGTGAGCGCGTCGGCCTGCATCCGCTGGCGGTGATCTTCGCGCTGCTTGCGTTCGGCCAGTTGTTCGGCTTCTTCGGCGTGCTGCTGGCGTTGCCGCTGTCCGCCATCCTGCTGGTCGTGCTGCGCCACTCAAAAGCCGCTTATCTGGCGAGTTCGATGTACCGCAAACCATGAGCCAGTTACTGCTCGATATCGCTCCGGCGAGCCTGCCGACCCTCGATAATTTCGTGGCGGGGCGCAATCTCGAATTGCTCTCTGCGTTGCGCCATGCGTTGGCTGGCAGCGGCAGCGAGCGGTGTTTTTATGTGTGGGGCGAGACCGGCAGCGGCAAAAGCCATTTGTTGCAGGCGTGTGTCAGCGCGGCACTGGACCGGCAACACGGCGCGGTCTACGCGCAGGGCAGTGTGCCGCAACACGCAGCCGTGGTGGCGGTGGATGATGTCGAGAGCCTCGATGATACGGCCCAGATCGGGCTGTTCGATCTCTACAACCGGATGCGCGACAGCGGCGGCATGCTGCTGGTCAGCGGCAAGGAATCCCCGCTGCATCTCAAGCTGCGCGACGATCTGCGCACCCGTTTGGGCTGGGGGCTGGTGTATCAGGTGCGCGGCCTGAACGACGAAGAAAGAGCGCAGGCGCTGGCGCAACACGCGCAAGCCAAAGGCTTCGCGCTGCCGCCGGAAGTCACGCAATACCTGCTGCGCCACGGGCGGCGCGACCTGCCCAGCCTGATGGCGGTGCTGGATGCGCTGGATGCGCATTCGCTGCGTCTGCATCGCGCGCCGTCGGTGCCATTGCTCAAGGAAGTGATGCAGCAGGAGTTAAAGTAAAATTGATCCGATGCAGGAGGGCCATGCCCGCGAACAAAATGACAATCGCGGGCATGACGCCCCTACAAAACCAAAACCCCGCGCGCGGCTTTAAAGATGTGAAATGGGCTATTTGTAATGAACCTGACTTTATTTGATCTGGATAACACCCTGCTCAACGGCGACAGCGATTTCGAGTGGTCGCAATTTCTGATCGGCATCGGCGTGCTCGACCGCGAGCTGTTCGAGGCGAAGAACCTTGCCTTCTACGAGCAATACAAGGCGGGCACATTGGACATCCACGAGTTCCTGGATTTCCAGTTGAAGCCGCTGTCGCGCCACTCCCGCAAAACACTGGATATGTGGCATACGCGATTCATGCGCGAGCAAGTGCTGCCGATGATTACCCGGCCGGCGCGCGAGCTGGTGAATCGCCATCGTGCAGCGGGAGATGTGTGCGTCATCATCACCGCCACCAACAGTTTCGTGACTGCGCCGATCGCGCGCGAATTCGGTGTGGAGCATCTGATCGCCACCGAGCCGGAACACCGGGACGGCGAATTCACCGGACGTGTGGCAGATGTGCCGTGTTTCCGCGAAGGCAAGATCGTCCGCCTGAACAACTGGCTGGGGGCGCGCGGCTGGACGCTGGGGAGCTTTGCCGGCAGCACTTTCTACAGCGACTCGCTCAATGACCTGCCGCTGCTGTCCCAGGTAAAGAAACCTGTCGCAGCGAATCCCGACGACACGCTACGCGCCCATGCAGAACGGTACGGCTGGCCTATCATCGATCTGCGGCAGGATCATTGCGCAGCTTGACGCGTCAACGCTGCAAGCCGGCCTCGACTTCATGCCGTTTTGCCTTGCCAGTCAGCCGTTCCACCAGCGTCAGCGCGAAATCCATCGCAGTGCCGGGGCCGCGCGAGGTGATGAGTTTGCCGTCTTCCGCGACGGCGGCGGTTTGCAGCTTGACCTTGGGGAAGCCGTCCAGACAGGTTGGGAAACAGGTGGCTTGCTTGCCATCGAGCAAGCCGGCGGCAGCCAGCACGGATGGCGCGGCACAGATCGCCGCAACAAATTTCCCCTGCTGCGCCGTTTGTTGCAGCAGATGAATGACGCGCTGGTCTGCCTTGAGGTTGTCGGTGCCGGGCTGTCCGCCGGGCAGCACGATCATGTCGAAGCCGTGTCGCAGCGCGAGATCCAGCGTGGTGTCCGGCAACAGCATCACGCCGCGGCTGGCACGCACCGGCAGGTCGTCCAGTCCGGCGCTGACCACTTCTATTCCGGCGCGGCGCAGGATGTCGATGACCGTGACGGCTTCGATTTCTTCGCAGCCTTGCGCGAGCAGAACGAGAACTTTTGACATGAATGGCCTCCCTTGAAATTGGATGCGGGTTTGTGCCGGCTACCGGCGGAAACAGGCTGCACAGCGTTCATCCGCGCTTGCCGAGATTGAACGCCTGGACGAGCGCATTTTTGAGTCCTTGATGCTGATTGAGATCGGCGATGCCCAGTTCGCGGGTTGCGATCGCCTGCAACAGTGCGAAGACCCGATGATTGTGCCAGTTGGCGGCGAATGCCGCCAGGTCAAAAATCCCGTCGACGACAAAATCCGCAGCGATCCCCTGTGCGTTATCGAACAGGATTTCCTCTTCCAGCATCACTTCGTACTCGTAGGAATAGGTGTCGAGGCCATGCTCGCCGGCAAGGATCGCGTGCAGGTCGGGAAGGTCTTCATGTTGCGCCAGGAGCCGCTCCAGGTCGAGGGTCGAGGTTAGAGAGCGGGTCTCTCCCTTGAAGCAGAATTCGACATGGGCGTCGATACTGTTTTTCATCGGGTTCGAATCAGTCGCGGAAGTTCTGGTATTGCAGCGGGAAATCGGCGATGGTCTTCTTGACGAACGCGATGGCGTCCTGCAGGTCGTCGCGGTTCTTGCCGGTGACGCGCACGGTGTCGCCCTGGATGCTGGCCTGCACTTTCAGCTTGCTGTCCTTGAGATGCTTGACGATCTTCTTTGCCAGCTCGATCTCGACACCGACCTTGACCTCGCAACCGCGCTTGACCTTGTTGCCGCTGACTTTCTCGATTTTGTCGCTGACTTCCAGGCACTTGATGTCCACGCCGCGCCTGGACAGTTTTCCGTTCAGGATGGCCTGCACCTGGTCGAGCTGGAATTCATTGTCGGCCCACACGGTGAGCTTGAGTTCGGCCTGCTCCACGCGCGCATCCGAACCCTTGAAGTCGAAGCGGGTGCCGACTTCCTTGTTGGTCTGCTCGACCGCGTTCTTGACTTCGGTCTTGTCTACTTCGGAAACGATATCGAAGGATGGCATGGTATTTTCTCCCTAAACTCATTGCGTTCCCTCTCCCCCAGCCCCTCTCCCGCTTGCGGGAGAGGGGGGCACGTTAGTGCGGGAGAGGGGGTGTTTTTAACCAAAGCTGCAAACGTAGTTCACCTCATCCTTGGCATGGATCTCGAAGCTGCCGTTTTCCGCCACCTTGAAACTCATGCCTGCGGTGTAGGCCTTGAACGCCGGTTCTCCGGCGATCTTTACCGAGCATTCTCCGGCGGTGATCTCCATCAGTTCCTGCGCGCCGACGTTGAAGGTGAGCTGGCTGCCGGGCAGGATCACGCCGCAGGTCTTGCGCGTGCCGTCGGGGAAGTACACCGAGTGCGATACGCACTTGCCGTCAAAGAACACATTGGCCTTCTTGCCGACGCTGACGTTGTCGAATCTGTCTGACATGCTGATTTTCCTTTTACTTGGGTTCGGCGGCTTTGACGCCTTTCTGGTAGGTTGTGTATAGGTAGATCGGGATGTTCAGATCGCCGAGGTGATTCTCGATCAGCGGCTTCACCTCGTTCCAGTCGAGGCCGTTGATGCCGCAGGCCAGGCGCGGCAGGGCGAGGCTGGCGACCTGCTCTTTCTGGGCGAAAGCGCGCAGGGCATGCAGGGTATGGTTCACATGGCTGAGCGTGGCGTGTCCCGGCTTGCTGCCATGGTCGTAGGCGCCATCCTGGGTGAACAGGTTGACGATGTAATGCCCGTCGCTGCTCATCCACGTCCACAGCCCGCCGGACTTGGGATGCTGGGTCTGGCAGTAGTGGCGGAAGTCCTTGTACATGGCCGGCATGCGCTCGCGCAGTTGCAAAGCCAGGCCGTGATGAAAGTCATCGTTCGGCGCGACGCCTTGCGCGATGGTTTTTGCGCCGCTCAACAGAATATCGCCGTTCAGTTCATGGATCATGATGCCCCCTTGCGAAGTGTCTTATTTTCTCCTGCCTTGCAGATTCGCCGCGATGCGCAGACGCAAGGCGTTCAGCTTGATGAAGCCGGCCGCATCTTTCTGGTCGTAGGCGCCCTTGTCGTCCTCGAAGGTGGCGATGGTCGGATCGAACAGCGAGTCGGTCTTGGAATCGCGGCCGACCACGATCACGTTGCCCTTGTACAGTTTGACGCGCACCCAGCCGTTGACGGTCTGCTGGGTGTGGTCGATCAGGGTCTGCAACGCGCGACGTTCCGGCGACCACCAGTAACCGTTGTAGATCATCGAAGCATAGCGCGGCATCAGGTCGTCCTTGAGGTGAGCCACTTCGCGGTCCAGCGTGATGGATTCGATGGCACGGTGCGCCTTGAGCATGATGGTGCCGCCCGGTGTCTCGTAGCAGCCGCGCGACTTCATGCCGACGTAGCGGTTCTCCACCAGGTCGAGGCGACCGATACCGTGCTTGCCGCCCAGCTCGTTCAGCTTGGCCAGAATTTGCGCGGCGGTCAGCTTCGTACCGTTGAGCGCGACGATGTCGCCATTGGCGAATTCGAGGTCGAGGTATTCGGCGGCATCGGGAGCCTTCTCAGGTGATACCGTCCAGCGCCACATGCTGTCCTCAGCTTCGGCGGCCGGGTTCTCCAGATGGCGGCCTTCGTAGCTGATATGCAGCAGGTTGGCGTCCATCGAATACGGCGAGCCGCCTTGCTTGTGTTTCATGTCAACCGGGATGCCGTGTTTCTCGGCATACGCCATCAGCTTCTCGCGCGACAGCAGATCCCACTCGCGCCATGGTGCGATGACCTTGATGTTCGGATTCAGCGCGTAAGCGCCCAGTTCGAAACGTACTTGGTCGTTGCCCTTGCCGGTCGCGCCGTGCGCGATGGCTTGCGCACCGGTCAGCGTGGCGATCTCGATCAGCCGTTTGGCGATCAGCGGACGTGCGATCGAGGTGCCGAGCAGATATTCGCCTTCGTACACGGTATTGGCGCGGAACATCGGGAACACGAAATCGCGCACGAACTCCTCGCGCAGATCGTCGATGAAGATGCTCTTCGCCGGGATGCCGAACTTCAGCGCCTTCTGACGTGCAGGTTCCAGCTCCTCGCCCTGGCCGAGGTCGGCGGTGAAGGTCACCACCTCGCATTGATAGGTGTCCTGCAGCCATTTCAGGATCACCGAGGTGTCGAGTCCGCCCGAGTAGGCGAGGACGGCTTTTTTGATTTCACTCATTTCTTTTCTTCCCACTTGTAGGTTGGGTTAGGCCGCAGGCCGTAACCCAACGATTCGAAATGTTGGGTTACGCCGCTACGCGACTAACCCAACCTACATCAATTTTCAATCTTGCCTAATAGTAAATATTCCATCAGCGCCTTTTGCACATGCAAACGATTCTCTGCTTCATCCCACACCACGCTGTGCGGACCGTCCATCACGCCGGCGGAGACTTCTTCGCCGCGGTGCGCGGGCAGGCAGTGCATGAACAACGCGTCTTTGGCGGCGACGCGCATCATGTCGCCGTCCACTTGCCAGTCGGCAAAGTCCTTCATGCGTTCTTCGTTCTCGGCCTCGAAGCCCATGCTGGTCCACACGTCGGTGGTCACCAGATCGGCGCCGCGCGCGGCTTTCATCGGGTCGGCGAATTCTTCGTAGTGCTCGTGGCCGTATAAACCGGCGCGTTCCGGTTCGACTTCATAGCCGGGCGGGGTGGAGACATGCACGTTGAAATCCAGTATCTCCGCCGCTTGCAGCCAGGTGTTGCACATATTGTTGGAGTCGCCGATCCAGGCGACGGTCTTGCCTTTGATGCTGCCGCGCTGCTCGATAAAGGTGTAGATGTCGGCGAGGATCTGGCACGGGTGATATTCGTTGGTCAGGCCGTTGATCACCGGCACGCGCGAATTGGCGGCAAAGCGTTCGATGATGCTTTGCTCGAAGGTGCGGATCATCACGATGTCGCTCATCCGCGAGATCACCTGTCCGGCATCTTCCACCGGCTCGCCGCGCCCCAGTTGCGAATCGCGCGTGTTCAGGTAGATCGCCGAGCCGCCCAGTTGCTGCATCCCCGCCTCGAAAGACAGGCGCGTGCGGGTGCTGGCCTTCTCGAAGATCATTACCAGCGTGCGGTCGGTCAGCGGCCAATACTGCTGGTAGGCTTTGAATTTCTGCTTGATCAGGCGGGTGCGCTCGAACAGATAGTCAAATTCGTCGCGGGTGAAATCCTTGAACTGCAAAAAATGTTTTAGCGGTTTTACGACCATGACGGTTTTCCAATCAGGACTGCAAAAATTCTTTGATCAGCGGGCACAAGCCATCTATCAACGACTGCGCTTCTTCTTGCGACATGACCAGCGGCGGCAACAGGCGGATCACGCTGTCGGCCGTCACGTTGATCAGCAATCCTTTGGCGAGCGCCAGCTTGACCAGATCGCCGCAGGGCCGGTCGAGTTCGATGCCGATCATCAGGCCCTGGCCGCGAATTTCCTTGAGGCCGGCCACGCCTTGCAAGGCGGCGGCGAATCCCTCGCGCAGGAACCGGCCCAGGCTGTCCGCGTGCGCGAGCAACTTATCCTGCTCGACGATATTCAGCGTGGTCAGTCCGGCGACGCAAGCCAGCGGATTGCCGCCGAACGTCGAGCCGTGATTGCCGGGCTGGAACGTGCCGGCAGCCTTGCCTGCAGCGAGACACGCGCCAATCGGTACGCCGGAGCCCAGACCTTTGGCGAGCGTCATCACATCCGGCAGGATGCCGCTGTGCTGGTAGGCGAACCATTTGCCGGTGCGTCCGATGCCGCATTGCACTTCGTCCAGCATCAGCAGCCAGTTCTGTTTGTTGCAGATCTGCCGCAGTTGTTGCAGATAGGCGATGTCCAGCGTGCGGATGCCGCCTTCGCCCTGGATCGGTTCGACCAGCACCGCCACCACGTTGCTGTGGTGTTGGGCGACATGGCGGATCGCTTCCATGTCGTTGTAGGGCACGCGCACGAAACCGCCGACCAGCGGCTCGAAGCCCGCCTGCACCTTGCGGTTGCCGGTGGCCGACAGCGTCGCCAGCGTGCGGCCGTGGAACGCTTTTTCCATCACGATGATGGCGGGTGAGTCGACGCCCAGCTGGTGGCCGTACATGCGCGCCAGCTTGATCGCGGCCTCATTCGCTTCGCAGCCGGAATTGCTGAAGAACACTTCCTGCATGGCCGACAGGCTGCACAGCTTGTCGGCCAGCAGCTCCTGTTCGCGTACCTGATAGACGTTGGAGCAGTGGATCAACTGGGCGATCTGTGCGCCGAGCGCGGCGGTGAATGCCGGATGGGCGTGCCCCAGGGTGTTCACGGCGATGCCGGACAGTCCGTCCAGGTAGCGCTTGCCTTCCGTATCCCAGAGCCACGCGCCTTCTCCGCGCACAAAAGCGACGGGGAGGCGGGCATAAGTATTCATTACATGTGACATACAGGAACCTCTAAATACAGACGGCGGACTGAGCCGCCGTTTAGCAATGTGCAGGGTGCGTATATTGAGCCAAACAGCCCTGTCTAGGCAAGGAGAACATGCCGTTCCACAAAGCAAACAAGCCGACATCGCTGTCGGCTTGTGCGGTGAATCTAGGGCGCTCGGGCGGTTACGCCATTGCCTTGATCGCCGCAGACAGACGGCTCTTGTGGCGAGCGGCCTTGTTCTTGTGGATGATCTTCTTGTCGGCGATGCTGTCCACGGCGCTGACGGAAGTCCGGTAGACGGCTTGCGCAGCGGCCTTGTCGCCGGCTTCGATCGCCTTCACAACCTTCTTGACCGCAGTGCGCAATTCGGAGCGCAGGCTGCTGTTGTGGGCATTCTGTTTAACTGCTTGACGGGCACGCTTACGGGCTTGTGCGCTATTTGCCATGACTGCTCCTTGAAATTCGGTACGACGAAAGGCGCGCATTCTAGTGGCTCACCCAAACTTTTGCAAATCTTTTTGCGGGGACAGGCGGTTAGGGGGCAGTCGAGGCTGGCCGCTAGAGGTTAAAGCGGCAGTCTACGCCGCCATCGTTTCCACTTCTCGCTCGATGCGGTCTTTCAATTCAGACTCGGCGATCTTCAGGTCGTAGCTCAGTTGCAGGTTCAGCCACGATTGCGCGTCTGTGCCGAAGTAGCGTGCCAGCCGCAATGCCGTGTCCGGCGTGACCGAGCGGCGTTCCTTGACGATCTCGTGCAGCCGCGTGGCAGGTACGCGCAGTGCCAGCGACAGCGCGTGGACGCTCATACCCATCGGCGCGAGGTATTCCTCGCGCAAGATTTCTCCCGGATGTACCGGACGCATGCCATTTTTCACCATGATTCTGCTCCTCAGTGATAATCGACGATTTCGACATCGAACACGTCGCCATTCTTGAACCTGAAACAAATACGCCATTGATCGTTTACGCGAATGCTATGTTGTCCCTTGCGATCACCCTGCAAGGTTTCCAGCCGGTTTCCCGGCGGCGCGCGCAAAAAGTCCAGCGTGGCGGCGGCGTGCAGTTGCGTCAGCTTGCGCTCCGCTACTGTTTGAATAGCACGGAAGCGGCGTGGGCTCATGCCTTCGAACAATGCCTGAGTGTCTTTGCAGGCAAATGACCTAATCATGCCGCGCACAGTATTACGCCTCGCGTTATATGTCAACGGGTAAAAGTCGCCTGAGGAGCAGCGGCAAGCGGTCTGCTTGGGCGCAATGGTATGATGCGCAGCGTTTCAACC
>JAVHQS010000068.1:0-14299 GCA_036171255.1 Gallionella sp. | reverse complement strand
GCTTCATTTAGCAACCAAAAAAACAATTTCAAGAGATGATCGACACAAAATCATCTCATGGCTAAAAGTTAGAACAGGGGTAGAGCAGGTCGAGCTTTCTATCGATATCGTAAAGTAAACGAGGAGGTCACAAAACCAAAGGTACCGGAGTCGATTTCATTTTAACGAATTGAGGTAATAGCAAAGCATGCCGCGCCGTCCGCGCATCAATCTGGCAGGTCATCCACAGCATGTGGTGCAGCGCGGTCACAACCGTGAAGCCTGTTTCTTTGCGGACGAGGACTATCTGTTCTATTTGCACTGGTTGCGCGAGGGGGCGAAGAAATACGGTTGTGATGTTCATGCCTATGCGTTGATGACCAACCACGTGCATCTGCTGCTGACGCCTCATCGCCCGGATGCCATCTCGCGCTTGATGCAATCCTTGGGACGACGCTATGCGCAGTATGTGAATCGTGTCTATAGACGCAGTGGCAGTGTTTGGGAGGGGCGATTCAAGGCGAGCTTGATACAGGCCGAAGCGTATCTGCTGACTTGTTATCGCTATATCGAATTGAACCCGGTGCGTGCGGATATGGTGCATGACCCAAGCGAATATCGTTGGTCAAGCTACCGCTGGCATGGGTTGGGGGTGAGCAACAAACTCATTACCGATCATCCTTTGTACATGGCGCTGGGGCCGGATGAGGGAGTGCGCAGGGCAGCGTATCGTGCATTGTTCCGCGCGCAACTGGACGATGCGGCGCTGTCCGAGATACGCAAATCGACTCAGCAGGGACTGCCTCTGGGCAGAGAGCGTTTCCGCGATGAGGTGGCGGCTGTGTTGGGGCGGCGCTTGGGATATGGACGGCGTGGCAGGCCGGAGGGCGGGGCTGCGAGCGGTGCGTTGCCGGGGCAGGTGGATTTTGGATTCTAGCCGGCGGCGGGTCGGCAGTGCCATTGAGGTTGCATGGTTTTGACCATTCGCACTTTTTGGGGTTGAGCAATAGGGGCATTCAAGGGTAGAATGCGCAACTTTTTTTAGGAGTGTAAAACCAATGGCAATCACTGCTGCGCAAAAAGCGCAAATCGTTACCGACTTTCAACGCGCCAAGAGCGACACGGGTTCCCCCGAAGTGCAAGTGGCTTTGATCACTGCGCGCATCACCTATCTGACCGAGCATTTCAAAGACAATGCCAAGGATCACCATTCCCGTCGCGGCCTGCTGCGTCTGGTAAGCCGTCGCCGCAAGCTGCTCGATTACCTCAAG
This sequence comes from Gallionella sp., assembly GCA_036171255.1. Lineage (GTDB taxonomy): Bacteria > Pseudomonadota > Gammaproteobacteria > Burkholderiales > Gallionellaceae > Gallionella. Next base: position 13,049 of record JAVHQS010000068.1, on the reverse strand, counting down.
AGCAAGGATGACGCGAGCTATCGCGCACTGATCCAGCGTCTGGAAATTCGCAAGTAACAGCTTGTATCAAGCGGGTCGCAAATGCGGCCCGTGTTGTTTTCACGTCTATTTTTTCGCTTGGCGCGATGGCGCGTCATGCCCTGCATATAACCAGCGACTTGGCTGGCGTAGTTTGCCAGCTTAGTCGAATGGCTAGTTGCTTTATCTAGAGAGGTCTATCTTGAGTCACTATAAAAAAACAATCGCCTACGGCAACCATCAACTCACTCTGGAGACCGGAGAGATCGCGCGCCAAGCCAGCGGTGCGGTGATGGTCAGTCTGGATGACACCGTGGTGCTGGTCACCGTGGTCGGCAGGAAAGATGCCAAGCCAGAGCAGGACTTTTTTCCGTTGACCGTGGATTATCAGGAACGGACTTACGCAGCGGGCAAGATCCCCGGCGGCTTTTTCAAGCGCGAAGGCCGTCCGAGCGAAAAGGAGATTCTGACCAGCCGTTTGATCGATCGTCCGCTGCGTCCGCTGTTCCCGGAAAGTTTCTACAACGAAGTGCAAATCGTCGCGACGGTGATGTCGTCGGACAGCGAGATCGATTCCGACATTCCGGCGATGATCGGCGCGTCTGCCGCGCTGGCCTTGTCCGGTATCCCGTTCGACGGCCCGATCGGCGCTGCGCGCGTGGGTTACGCCAGCGGCCAGTATCTGCTCAACCCGACCAAGACAGAACTCCTGACTTCGCAAATGGATCTGGTGGTCGCCGGTACCGAGCGCGCCGTGCAGATGGTGGAATCGGAAGCGCAGCAGTTGCCGGAAGAGATCATGCTGGGCGCGGTGATGTTCGGTCACGAGCAGATGCAGGCCGTGATCCAGGCGATCAACGAGATGGCCGATGCGGTGGGCGCCGATGTCTGGGACTGGACTGCCCCTGCCAAGGACGAAGCCTTGATCGCGCAGATCGCCGGTCTGGCAGAAGCCGGACTGGGCAAGGCTTACGCGATCCGTTCCAAACAGGCGCGCACCGTCGCGGTGGCCGAGATTCACGACAAGGTGATGGCGGCAATATTGACTGAAGCGAACGCCAATCAAAAGAACCACATCAACGATCTGTTCAGCGCCCTGGAAGCCAAGATCGTGCGCGGGCAGATTCTGAGCGGCGAGCCGCGCATCGACGGTCGCGACACGCGCACGGTGCGTCCGATCACGATCCGCAACGGCGTGTTGCCGCGTGTCCACGGCTCCTCGTTGTTCACCCGCGGCGAGACGCAAGCCATCGTGGTGGCGACCCTGGGCAGCATGCGCGATTCCCAGAAAATCGACGCGCTGCAAGGCGAATATACCGACCGCTTCATGCTGCATTACAACTTTCCGCCGTATTCCACCGGTGAAACAGGTCGTGTCGGCACGCCCAAGCGTCGCGAGATCGGCCATGGCCGTTTGGCCAAGCGCGCGCTGGTTGCGGTGTTGCCCAGCGAAGATGATTTTGGCTACGCGATTCGCGTGGTATCGGAGATCACCGAATCGAATGGCTCCAGCTCGATGGCTTCGGTGTGCGGCGGTTGTTTGTCGTTGCTGGATGCCGGTGTGCCGCTCAAGGCGCATGTGGCGGGCATTGCCATGGGTCTGATCAAGGAAGGCAATCGCTTTGCGGTGCTGACCGATATTCTCGGCGATGAAGATCACTTGGGCGATATGGACTTCAAGGTGGCCGGCTCTGAGACCGGTATTACCGCTTTGCAAATGGACATCAAGATCAACGGCATCACGCGCGACATCATGCAGGCTGCGTTGATCCAGGCTCGCGAAGGCCGTATGCACATCCTCGGCCTGATGAAGCAATCCATGCCCAATGCGCGTACCGAAGTTTCCGAATTTGCGCCGCGCATGATCAAGATGAAGATCAATCCGGAAAAAATCCGCGACGTGATCGGCAAGGGCGGCGCGGTGATTCGCGCCTTGACCGAAGAGACCGGCACGACGATCGACATCGATGACTCAGGCAATATCACTATCGCCTGCGTGAGCGGCGAAGCGGGCGAATTGGCCAGGAAGCGCATCGAGGACATCGTGGCTGACGTGGAAGTCGGCAAGATTTACGAAGGCCCGGTGGTCAAGCTGCTCGACTTCGGCGCATTGGTGAATGTGTTGCCCGGCAAGGACGGCTTGTTGCACATCTCCCAGATCGCCCACGAACGCGTCAATGCCGTGTCCGACCACCTCAAGGAAGGCCAGATCGTTAAGGTCAAGGTGCTTGAAGTGGACGACAAGGGGCGCATGAAGTTGAGCATGAAGGCGTTGCTGGCTCCGCCTGAAGCGAAGTCTGCTGATTAACCTCCGTTGGAGTAGATCGAAGCAAGAAGCCCCGTCAGAATTGGCGGGGCTTTTTCATTAGGTGCGTTATGCCTCACCCAAAAATCGGCGCACTCGACATACCATTATCGGTATATACATAATGCGACATGTGGGAAATCGAAGAACACCGTCGCGTTGACAAACAGCTTTCTGGCTCCGTCCCTGTTGAGGTTCTGAAGCGGTACGAAAAATGGAAAGACATTGCCAGAATCTCGGGGGCCATCTGGATTGCGAGCCATCAAGGGGTTTCATGATGAAGCTCTGTCCGGCGAGTGGAAAGGCCATCGCTCTTCCCGGTTAGGGCTCCAGTGGCGGGTGATTTACCGGGTTGCTGCCAATATGTTGCTGATTCAAGTTGTTCAAGTTACCGCCCACGATTACAGGAGGCCATGATATGAAGAAAGAGTTTCGTCCAGCAAAAAAACGAGTTGAAGTATCGGTGGGAGAGTCTGTTCGCATTTTGCGCGAACTGCAGGAATTGAGCCAAAGCCAACTTTCCGAGCTTACGGGTATTCCTCAAGCCACTATCTCAGCCATCGAAAACGGTAGAGTGAATCTGGGTGTCGAGCGCGCAAAGGTTTTTGCTCGTGCCCTCCAGTGCCATCCTGCCGTACTCGTATTTCCCGGCTGGGAGGTTTCACTTGCGCGTGCAGCATAACTCTGCGCTCAAGCTGGATGCGTCTTCGGCGCACCTCTTGGCCCCACGTTAGGGGTTATTGTGAAGCTTGGTAGGCTTGTCGCTCGACTTTCGCATCTGTTCCACTTTTTCAACGCTGCTCGGTCATCAAGGAGGCTTGGCGCATATACTTCCCGCGCTAAATCCGGATACTTGTAAAAAGGCCAAGGTTTTATCCTTGGCCGTTGTGTTTTTGGTTCCGGCATAACCTTCAGGTTATGCCTTTCACCGAAAGCAAATAACGAAATACTATTTTGCTATTTGTTTCTCGCGGATCTCGTCCAGCGTCTTGCAATCGATGCACAAAGTGGCGGTCGGCCTTGCTTCGAGGCGGCTCAGGCCGATCTCGATGCCGCATTTGTCGCAGTAACCGTAATCGCCTGCGTCGATCTTGGCGAGCATCTCGTCGATCTTCTTGATGAGCTTGCGTTCGCGGTCGCGGTTGCGCAGTTCCAGGCTGACGTCGGATTCCTGCGTGGCGCGATCATTGGGGTCGGCAAATACCGTGGCCTCGTCCTGCATGGTGTGTACCGTGCGGTCGATATCCTCACCCAGGCCGGCCTTGATGTCATTCATGATCTGGCGGAAATGATCCAGTTGCTTGGGGTTCATGTACGCCTCGCCCTTCTTGGGTTTGTAAGGGGCGACAGGTTTTTGTGGCTTTACCGGCATTGCACTTCTCCAACGGGATAAAAATTAAAGTCCGCTTTAATACCAGAAAGCGGGCCTGCAAGCAACTTCATTAACTTGCCGCCAGCAATAAAAACAGGCTGGGACGCTTGTTCAGCTGCGGCAGGGGCAGCGATTTCCATTGGGCGATGGAGCGCGTCAGGATCGTTTCGCCGGGCAGCGTGATGTCGGTGGCGACGCACAACCGCGTTTGCGGGCGGCAGTGGGCGAGCAGCGCGCCGAACATCTTCTCGTTACGGTACGGCGTCTCGATGAACAGTTGGGTTTGTTTGCGTTTTGCCGACTCCGCTTCCAGCGTCGCAATCGCCTTCTTCCGTTCCGCCTCGTCGATGGGCAGGTAGCCGTGGAAGGCGAAGCGCTGCCCGTTCAGGCCGGAAGCCATCAATGACAGCAAGATCGAGGAAGGGCCAACCAGCGGCACGACGCGGATATCGTGGCGGTGCGCCAGATCGACCAGGTCTGCGCCCGGATCGGCGATGCCCGGGCAGCCCGCTTCGGAAATGACGCCGACATCGTGCCCGGCCAGCAGCGGCGCAAGGAGTTCCGTTAGATCATTGGCGGCGGTGTGTTCGTTGAGGGTGGCGAAGTGCAGCGACTGGATCGGTCGCTCCGGCTTGAGCGCGGCAAGGAACTGCCGTGCGGTCCTGGGTTGTTCCACCACGAAATGTTGCAGCGTGCGCGCGATGCCGATGACGTGTTGCGGCAGCACCTGTCCGGCGGGCGTGTCGCCCAGCGTGCAGGGAATCAGGTAAAGCGTGCCGGAGGTGCCTGTCATGGATTGATGCAAGACTTGCGTAGCAGGACCGTGTCCCTCTCTCCCGCTTGCGGGAGAGAGCTGGGAGAGAGGGAAACGGGCATGGTGGGTTCGATTGTCAGGGGCGGCATATTGGGCATGCCCGTTAGAACAGGCGCACGTTTTCGCGGCGCAACATTCCGATCAGCAGTATCAGCGGCAGGCCGATCAGCGCGTTGGGATCGTCGCCGGTCATTTTGCTGATCAGCGCGATGCCCAGCCCTTCCGATTTCGCGCTGCCTGCGCAGTGATAGGGCTGCTCTTTGCGCAAATAACCTTCGATCTCCGCATCGCCGAGGTCGTGCAGCGTGACGAAGTTTTCCGCGATCCCGGTTTGCAGGTTGCCGGTTTTGCTGTTCAACAGCGCCAGCGCGGTATAGAAGCAGGTGGTCTTGCCGCGCATGGCGCGCAGTTGCCGGACCGCATTGTCATGGGTGAGCGGTTTGCCGAGTTGCCGGCCATCCAGCAGGGCGACCTGATCGGAGCCGATGATCAGCGCATCGGGATAACTGGCTGCCACGGCACGGGCTTTTTCCTGCGCAAGGCGAACCGAGGTGGCGCGCGCCGATTCATGCGGCAAGGGCGCTTCATCGACGTCAGGGGCGGCAGTCTCAAAAGGAAGCTGCAGTCGTTTGAGGAGTTCGCTGCGGTAAACGGAGGTGGAGGCCAGGACAAGCAACTGAGAATTCAACGATATTCCTTAATGGCTTTTGACAGAGAGCGGCGAAAAATATATCATGCGCGCCTCATGTATGCACGGCCTTTCATCGACAGCCTGGATTTTGCCAGAAATGGCCGGCAAATCAGCGGTGAAGTGCCGGTTGCCGAGCTGCCGCGCTTGCTGGATATGCTGGAAAATCCGCAGGGAATGCTGGGCTACTCGGTAAAGGGCGGTCTGGATAAACAAGGCGATCCATGGCTGGATGTCAGGGTGGCGGGGCGATGCCAGTTGCGATGCCAGCGTTGCCTGAATGGTCTGGATTATCCGGTGCGGTTTGATACGCGCTTGTTGCTGCGAGATCAGACGAGCCTGGATGCGCTGGACGATACGGAAGAAGAGTTGGATAGCATTCTGGCGGAAGCGCAGCTGGATGTGCTGAACCTGCTGGAAGAAGAGATTTTGTTGAGCCTGCCGATCGCACCCAAACATGAACCGGGTGGTTGTCAGGCGGCAGATGGCGAGAATACGCATCAGGAAGAAAGAAATCCTTTTGCGGTTCTGGCGAAATTGAAGCGTAACAATTGATATAGTTTTTCGAGGAGTATCAGCATGGCAGTTCAGCAAAACAAGAAGTCCCCATCCAAGCGTGGCATGCACCGCGCCCATGATTTTTTGACTAACCCGGCGACAGCGGTAGAGCCTACCACTGGCGAAAACCATTTGCGTCACCACATCAGCCCAAGCGGCTTTTACCGTGGCAAGAAGGTAGTCAAGACCAAGGGCGAATAAGCTTTTGAGCAGCGCAGCCGATCGTCAAGGTCGGCTGCGTTTTCTTTTCTATTCCTGATTTTCGCTACCTAAGGGATCGCTTAGTGGATGTCACATTAGCTATAGATGCGATGGGAGGCGACCACGGTACGACGGTCACTATCCCCGCTGCAGTTGAGTATCTGAAGCAGTTCCCCAACGATACCATCGTTCTGGTGGGTATCCCCGAGGCTATTGAAACCGGGTTGCGCGCCATGGGTGTGCAGGCTGGCGTACATCTGCGCATCCAACCTGCCAGCGAAGTGGTTGGCATGGACGAGCAGCCGCAATCCGCGTTACGCGGTAAAAAAGATTCCTCGATGCGCGTCAGCATCAATCTCGTCAAAAATGGCGAAGCGCTGGCCTGCGTCAGTGCCGGTAACACCGGCGCACTGATGGCGACCGCGCGCTACGTGCTGAAAACCCTGCCCGGCATCGATCGCCCCGCGATCGCATCGTATCTGCCTACCAGGAAAGGTCAGGTCTGTATGCTCGATCTCGGCGCCAATACCGATTGCAATGCCGGGCATCTGCTGCAATTCGCCCTGATGGGCTCCGCGCTGGTCACGGCGCTGGAGCACAAACCCAATCCCACGGTGGGCCTGCTGAATATCGGCAGCGAAGACATCAAGGGCAACGAGGTGGTCAAGCAGACGGCGGAATTGCTGCGCGCCAGCGACCTGAATTTCTACGGCAACGTGGAAGGCAACGACATCTTCAAGGGCACCACCGATCTGGTGGTTTGTGATGGATTTGTCGGCAATGTCGCGCTGAAGACCGCCGAAGGCGTGGCCAAGATGATGGGCGGATTTTTGCGCGAAGGATTCAAACGGAACCTGTACACCAAACTTGCCGCACTGATCTCTTTGCCGGTCATCAACGCTTTCAAACACCGGCTGGATCATCGCCGTTATAACGGCGCCAGCTTCCTCGGCTTGAAGGGTATCGTGGTGAAGAGCCACGGTTCGGCAGACATTTTCGCTTTCCGTTGCGCCATCGAACGCGCCGCCGAAGAAGCGCGCGGCGGCATGCTGCAGCAGATCAGCGGGCATGTCGAAAAATGGCACCACGAGCGTCAAAACACAGAGCAAGGAGTCGCCTGATGTATTCAAGAATTATCGGCACGGGAAGCTATCTGCCCGCCAAGACGCTGACCAACTTCGATCTGGAAAAGATCGTCGAGACCTCGCACGACTGGATCGTTTCGCGCAGCGGTATCCATGAGCGGCATATTGCGGCGGATAACGAACTGACCAGCGACCTCGCCCTGCAAGCCAGCCTGCGCGCCATCGAGGCGGCGGGCGTCGGCGCGGACGAGATCGACCTGGTGATCGTTGCGACCACCACGCCGGATCAGATATTTCCCAGCACCGCGTGCATCCTGCAAGACAAGCTCGGTATTAAAAATCGCGGCGCGGCGTTCGACATGCAGGCGGTATGCGGCGGCTTCATCTATGCGCTGAACACCGCCGACCTGTACATACGCGGCGGACAGGCCAGGACCGCGCTGGTGGTCGGCGCCGAAGTGCTGTCGCGGGTGCTGGACTGGAGCGACCGCACCACGTGCGTGCTGTTCGGCGACGGCGCGGGTGCGGTGGTGTTGCGAGCCAGCGAGACCCCCGGCATCGTCGCCAGCAAGCTGCATGCCGACGGCAGCCATCGCGGCATGCTGCAAGCCGAGGGCAACATCCGCAACGGCGAGGTGCAGGGCGACCCGTTCATCAAGATGGACGGTCAGGCGGTGTTCAAGTTCGCCGTCAAGGTGTTGAGCGAAGTGGTCGAGGAAGTGCTCGAAGAAAACGATCTGAGCGGCTCCGACATCAGCTGGCTGGTGCCGCATCAGGCCAACATCCGCATCATGGAAGCCACCGCGAAGAAGCTCGGTATGAGCATGGATAACGTGGTGGTCACCGTCGCCAATCACGGCAACACCTCGGCTGCGTCGATCCCATTGGCGCTGGACGTGGCGGTGCGCGATGGCCGTATCAAGCCGGGACATAACATCCTGCTGGAAGCCGTGGGCGGCGGGTTTACGTGGGGTGCGGTGCTGATTCGCTGGTAAAGACCTTCGCACAACTACTGCGCTTGGTGATACTGCGTCGAAAAGTGGCTCGAAATCCTCATGTATAAACACATACATTCCGGTTTCTCGCCACTTTGCTCCTTGTCTGACCTGCGCTCGTCACGTTGTGCAAAGGTCTTGGATTTGTAATTTATTGGAAACAGGTTGGTTTGATATGACTAAATTCGCTTTCGTATTTCCCGGCCAAGGCTCGCAATCGCGCGGCATGATGAGCGGCTATGCCGGCTTTCCCGTGGTGCGCAACACCTTTGCCGAAGCCTCGGATGTATTGGAACAGGACTTGTGGCAACTGGTCACCGAAGGCGGCGATGCCGAGCTGAACGCCACCGTGAACACCCAGCCGATCATGCTGGCTGCCGGCGTGGCGGTATATCGCGCCTGGCAGGCGCAGAACGGCGCGACTCCGGCGTTGATGGCGGGGCACAGTTTGGGCGAATACACCGCGCTGGTCGCCGCCGGTGCGTTGCGTTTTTCCGATGCGCTGCCGCTGGTGCGCTACCGTGCGCAATGTATGCAGCAGGCCGTGCCGGAAGGCGTGGGCGGCATCGCGGCGATCCTCGGTCTGGATGATGATGCGGTACGTGCGGTGTGCGCGGAAGGCGCACAGGGCGAAGTGCTGGAAGCGGTGAATTACAACTCGCCCGGCCAAGTGGTGATCGCGGGCAACCGCGCCGCCGTCGAGCGCGGCATGGAGCTGGCCAAGGCACGCGGCGCGAAGCGCGCGATCATGCTGCCGATGAGCGTGCCGTCGCATTGCAGCCTGCTGAAGGGCGCAGCCGAACAATTGCGCGCTTATCTCGGCAATGTCGAAGTGCAGGCGCCGGGCATTCCGGTATTGCACAACGCCGATGTCGCGGCCTACGGCGATGGCGCGGCGATCAAGGACGCGCTGGTGCGCCAGTTGTATTCGCCGGTGCGCTGGGTCGAGACCGTGCTGGAATTCGGCAAGCAGGGCGTCACGCACAATGTCGAATGCGCGCCGGGCAAGGTGCTGGCCGGGCTGAACAAACGCATCGACATCAACCAGCAGGCACTGGCCATCAACGACGGCGAAGCGCTGAAGCAGGCTTTGTCCATACTCGCGTAAGGAGCTCAGGCATGACACTACAAGGACAAATCGCATTGGTGACCGGTGCATCGCGCGGCATCGGCCAGGCCATCGCACTGGAACTGGGCAGACAGGGCGCAACCGTGATCGGTACGGCGACCAGCGACAATGGCGCGCAAGCGATCAGCGATTATTTGGCTGCGGCGGGCATCAAGGGTGCAGGCATGGCGTTGAACGTCAATGACACCGCGCAGACCGAACAGGTGCTGACTGAGTTGCGCAAACAATTCGGCGAAATCTCGATACTGGTGAACAACGCCGGCATCACCCGCGACAACCTGCTGGCGCGCATGACCGACGAGGAATGGGACGACGTGCTGGCGACCAATCTCAAGTCGGTGTTCCGTCTCAGCCGCGCCGTGCTGCGCGCGATGATGAAGGCCCGAGGCGGGCGCATCATCAGCATCTCCTCGGTGGTCGGCAGCATGGGCAACGCCGGGCAGGCCAACTACGCCGCCTCCAAGGCGGGTATGCTCGGCTTTACCAAGTCGCTCGCGCAGGAGATCGGCAGCCGCAACATCACCGTGAACTGTGTCGCTCCCGGCTTCATCGATACCGACATGACCCAAGGTTTGGGCGAAGAACAGCGCGCCAAACTGGTCGAGCACGTGCCGCTGAAACGCCTCGGTCAGCCCGCCGACATCGCCGCTGCGGTGGCGTTCCTGGCTGGCCCCGGCGCGGCCTACATCACCGGTGTCACGCTGCATGTGAACGGCGGGATGTACATGGAATAGGGCAGCACCGTATCGCCTCGAACTCAACACACGATCAGGATCGCACATGGCCAAGACAAATTACACCTTCGAGAAGCGCCAGAAAGAACTGGCCAAGAAACAGAAGCAGGAAGAGAAGCGCCTGAAGAAAGCGGCGGCAAAGGACGAGCAGCCTCAAGATGAGCAAGTCCTGCAGCCCGCCGGCGAGAAGACCGAAGACTGACCCGCAACGGATTGCAAACTGGAACGGCGCAATGCGCGCCGTGTTTTTCCTGCCGGAAGCATTCCCCTCCACCGCATAAGCCATTAGACTTGCGCCATTCCTTCCGGGTGGTATGCCATGAGTAAAGAGAATTTCATCGCTGCACAGCAGGGGCAGAAGCTGACGCTGGAGTTCGTGCTGCGCTGGCTGGTGCGGGACGACATGGTGCCGCAAGACGAGGCGGCGAGGCTGCTCAAGAATCACAAGGGCGGCCACGTTCATCCGCTGGTGGTGCTGGGCGAGCAGAAGTGGCGCAGCCCCTTGCTGCCCAACAAGCTGCTGACCGTCGAATTCCTCACCGAGTGGCTGGCGGCGCATATCGGCATTCCGTATTTCCATATCGATCCGCTGCAACTGAATTTCGGCGGCATCGCCAATATCGTTTCCAAGTCTTATGCCGAGCGGCTCAAGATCATGCCGGTCAAGATCGGCGAGCGCGAGGTGACCATCGCGACCGCCGAGCCGTTCCTCACCGACTGGGTTGAGGAGCTGGAGCGCATCCTCAACCTGAAGATCAAGCTGGTGCTGGCCAGTCCGCTCGACATCAACCACTACCTGCCGGAGATCTACAGCCTCGCCAACTCGGTGCAACTCGCCAGCAAGGCGAAGGCGGGGCAATCCGTCGGCTTGCAGAATTTCGAGCAACTGGTCGAGCTGGGCAAGAGCAAGAATCTGGATGCCAACGAGCAGCATATCGTCACGCTGGTGGACTGGCTGTTCAAGTACGCCTTCGAGCAGCGCGCCAGCGACATCCATCTGGAGCCGCGCCGCAACATTGGCATCGTGCGCTTCCGCATCGACGGCGTGCTGCATCAGGTCTATCAGTTGCCCGGTACGGTGACCAGCGCCATCACCAACCGCATCAAGCTGCTCGGGCGCATGGATATGGTGGAGAAGCGCAGGCCGCAGGACGGGCGCATCAAGACGGTGAGCGACGATGGCGAGGAGGTCGAGTTGCGCCTCTCCACGATGCCGACCGCCTTCGGCGAGAAACTGGTGATGCGTATCTTCGATCCGGAGATACTGGTGAAGAATTTTGCCGATCTCGGCTTCTCGCGCGAACAGACTGCGCTGTGGAACGGCTGGACCAGCCAGCCCAACGGCATCATCCTGGTGACCGGCCCGACCGGCTCCGGCAAGACCACCACGCTGTATTCCACGCTGAAGCAGGTCGCCACGCCGGAAGTCAACGTGTGCACGGTGGAAGATCCGATCGAGATGATCGAGCCGGCGTTTAACCAGATGCAGGTGCAGCACAACATCGGCTTGAACTTCGCCGACGGCGTGCGCACCCTGCTGCGGCAAGACCCGGACATCATCATGGTGGGCGAGATCCGCGACATGGAGACTGCCGAGATGGCGATCCAGGCGGCGCTCACCGGGCATCTGGTGCTGTCGTCGCTGCACACCAACGACGCGCCTTCCGCGATCACGCGCCTGCTCGAACTCGGCGTGCCGGCCTATCTGCTCAATTCGACGCTGCTGGGGGTGATGGCGCAGCGTCTGGTGCGCACGCTGTGCCCGCATTGCAAAGCGCAAGGCGAGATCAGCGAGGAGACCTGGCAGGAATTGGTCAGCCCGTGGAAAGCCGCCAAGCCTGCGCGGGTCAGCGTCGCCACCGGTTGCCTCGAATGCCGCATGACCGGCTATCGCGGCCGTACCGGCATCTACGAGATGCTGTCGCTCAGCCCGGAGATGCAGCGGCTGGTGGTCAAGGATGCCGATCTCGCCAAGATCAAGGCGCTGGCGCAGCGCGAAGGCATGAAGCCGCTGCGCCTGAGCGGGGCGGAGAAGGTCGCGGCAGGCCTGACCACGCCGGAAGAAGTCATCAAGGTCGCGCCGCCGCTGGAATAGCACCGCGGGTCGCACAAGCCGGTTGAGCCGTAGCGTGCATTAGTGCTAGAATGCGCGCCGCATCGGAATAGGCCGATGCAAATTTCCCGCTCGCACAAGTTGGGGTGCTCATAAGAGTCAAGCTGGCGAGTGGTAGTTCTAACCCTTACGATTGGAGTAATCATGGCAGTAACTATGCGTCAAATGCTGGAGGCTGGTGTTCATTTTGGCCACCAGACCCGTTTCTGGAATCCCAAGATGGCGCCGTTCATCTTCGGTCACCGCAACAAGATCCATATCATCAACCTGGAAAAGACCGTCGCGCTGTTCGCCGAAGCGGAAAACTTCGTGCGCAAGCTGGCTGCGAAAAAGGGCACCCTTCTGTTCGTCGCGACCAAGCGTCAGGCGCGCGACATCCTGCAGGAAGAAGCCGTTCGTGCGGATTCACCGTTTGTGAATCACCGCTGGCTGGGCGGCATGCTGACCAACTACAAAACCGTACAGCAGTCCATCAAGCGCCTGCGCGAACTGGAGCAGATGACTGCCGACGGCTCGGCTGAAAAAGTTTCCAAGAAAGAAGCGCTGATGATGAAGCGCGAACTGGAAAAACTGAATCGCAGCCTGGGCGGCATCAAGGATATGCAGGGCTTGCCGGCCGCGCTGTTCGTGATCGACGTCGGCTACCAGAAGGGCGCCATCGTTGAAGCGCAAAAGCTGGGCATCCCGGTGATCGGCATCGTCGACACCAACAATTCGCCGCTGGGCGTGGACTACGTGATCCCGGGCAACGACGATTCCACCCAGGCGATCCGCCTGTATGCGCGCGGCATCGCCGACGCGGTGCTGGAAGGCCGTGCACAGGCACTGAACGAATTGGTTCAGGAAGTAGCCGAACAACCCGCCTGAGTTTCGTCAAGGCGCATAAAGGGGCGCGAGCCCCTTTTTTTATAAGTTTTTTATGGAGTCGAAGATGGCAGAAGTTACGGCAAGTATGGTCAAGGAACTGCGCGAGGCGACCGGTCTCGGCATGATGGAATGCAAAAAGGCGCTGGTCGAATCCAACGGCGATTTCAAAG